>CBHWBD010000088.1:0-19492 GCA_966111775.1 uncultured Comamonadaceae bacterium
TCGTGGCCGAGACCCCGGTTGCGCTCGTGCCATCGCCGAAGGTCCACGCATAGCTGGCGATGGCCCCTTCGGCGTCGGTACTGCCGGCACCCGAGAAACTCAGGCTCGCGCCCACCTGTCCGCTCGTCGGGCCGCTGATGGCAGCCACCGGCGCCTGGTTGGCCGCCGTGATCACCACGGTCTGCGTCTTGCTGTTGGTCAGGCCTCCCGCATCGGTCACCGTCAAGGTCACCGTGTAGCTGCCTGCTGCGCTGTAGCTCTTCGTGGCCGACACACCGGTTGCGCTGGTACCGTCGCCGAACGTCCACGCGTAGCTGGCGATGGGACCCTCGGCATCCGTGCTCCCGGCGCCCGAGAAGCTCAGGCTCGCGCCCACCTGCCCGCTCGTCGGGCCGCTGATGGCAGCCACCGGCGCCTGGTTGCCCACGCCTCCCGGCGTCCAGGCCTCCACTTCGACGATGCGCGAGAAGTTGTTCAGCGCACCGGTTACCAGTACTCGAATACTGGTCGTGCTTACCGGCGCAAATACAAATTGCCGCCACACCTTGTCATTTCCGGTGACGCTGCCGCCGTCCACGTCTACCCATCCGCCGCCATCCCAATATTGGACTTCGAACTGGGTGATGCCGTATGTAGCAAAGGTCAACCCCAGCGTAGGAACCGCCGGCGCGTCGCGATTGTCCTGCAGGGTGAATACGTCAATTTCGCCAATAGTCTGGGCGCCGTTGAAATCAATCTGAACCCAGTCAGGGTAGACGCTGGGCGTAGCATCATTCCACCCCCCGCCGGCACCCCAATTCAAGCCTTTTCTGTCGCCGTTATTGATGGATTCAACCGGATAACGGGTGTCATACACACTGGAGGCAGTCGCAATGCCACCGTTGGCGGCCAATGCCACATTCGTGGGGATACCCGGAGGCACGCCAACCGTAAACGACGCAGTCTTGACGGAACTCAATCCGTGACTATCCGTCACCGTCAAGGTGACCGTGTACTTGCCGATGTACTGGTATGTCTTTGCGACACTGGCGCCGGCACCGGTCGTGCCATCACCGAAATCCCAGGCATAGGACACGATGGAGGCATTGGGTGCCGCGCTGGAAGCATCCGTGAACTGCGCCGCCACACCTGCGACTCCAGCACTCGGCTGAACCGAAAAATTCGCAGTCGGTGCTGAAAATGTCCCTGCCGAAACCACAACCTGCTGGGTCGCAGTCGATATCGCACCAAGGGAGTCGGTCACCGTCAACTGGACCGTGTAAGTTCCCGGGTTTGCATAAACCTTCTTGGCTGAAACCCCGACCGCGGACGTGCCGTCACCAAAATCCCAAGCATAGCTTTTGATGTTGGCTTCAGCATCCGTACTCGCCGAAGCGGAGAACGTCGCGAACACGCCGGCCTGCAAATTGCCGGGCCCGGTAATGACTGCCACGGGAGGCGTGTTCGGCTGCAGGCAAAGCTCCCAGATGCCGAACATCGCCGAGCCCCTGGAATGGCCGTACACCGAGTAGCCGCACCCCGTGGAAGGTGCGAAAGTCGTCAGCCCAAGAGACACGTTCCCCGGGTTTGTGGCCGGCACGCGCACCTCGGTCCACAAGAGGGTCCTCGTGTCGAACGTCCAAAGATCGTCCAATGCCGCACCGGTAGGCGAAACGCCACCGAACAAGACGACGACTCCGTTCTTCGAGTCGAAATACATCTGCCCGTAGCTGCGTGCGCTCGGGCCAACCGCTCCGGTGACTTCCGTCCAACTATTGGTTGCAGGGTCGTACAGCCACGTGTCGTTCAAATAGGTGCTGTTGATGCAGCGCACCGACTGCCGGTCGTAACACACCCCTCCAAACAGCACGAATTGACGACTGAAGGCGTCGTAGACAAACTGATTCTCGATCTGGCCGCGAGGTTCAGGCGAAGTACCTTGACCCGCAGGAATTGCAAGCGTGAACTGTTTGGTCGAGAAATCCAGCTTATACAGTGCGTTATCGTTGCTAGCCCCTCCGAACATATAGGCATTGGCACCGTCACCGGCGAACCCCGTGCTTTTGTGATCGGTGGGTTCCAATCCGGTATAGCCCCAGTGACGCGCCATCAGCTTGGTGTATTGCCCAGTACTCAGGGAGTATGACCAAGCGCCGTTTCCGAAGTCCGCGTAGACGGTATAGGCCGCACCGGCGGTGATCCCGATATCGCGGTCCAACACCAGCGTCTTGAGGGCCGCGTCGTAGGAGAGGACCGTGGCAGTAGCGCTGCCACCCTTCTGCACGAGCCAATCCTTGTAGTAGTCATTCGTCGTGGCCGGCAACGTGGCATCTACCACCGTCGTACCCGTCGAACCTGCACCCGCAGAGCGCGTATAAACCTGCTGGCTGCCACACCGGTATCCACTCCCACCATTCCAAAGCCAGAAATAGTTGTTGATGGGATCAAATACCACGCCACTTTCGTCCGAGCCATTGGGTCGATCGAACGAAGTCATGCCCGCGCAACTGTTGCTCTGATCGAGCATCGTCCATGACTTGGCAACTGGATCAAACGTCCAGACGTCGTTGAGATAGCTTCCGCCGCCGGCCCCGCCCCACAAAACCGCCTGATTGAGCGAGTCCGCCCACGTCATGGCGCTCCACTCGCGCCATTGCGGCGCATTGGTGGTGGAAATCTGACGCCAAGTAGCAATGAATTCCGCAGCGCGCGCGTCGTTGGTCGCAAGGCCCGCCGAACTGATGCAAGCACCGAGCAATACCGCGAGCAGCCGGTGATGAAAGACACGCATGGGAGCCTCAACCAAGATATCTAAGAAAAACGTCAGTGCTTCACCATGAAGCGCAAGTTCACGGGAGCCTTCTTTTTGTTGTGCGCGGGACATGAAACGGCCTCGCCATGAGGTGACCCGCTAACACACGGACGCTACCTGTACATTTCGCAGCTTGAAACCCCGTGATCTCGCGTTGCGCTGAGGCCCGGTTCGCGACAGCCGCCCGCCTGGCGATCCCTTCGCCTGCACGCAGTCACCGGAGGAGACCGGGCCCAGCCGCAGTTGCGGTCGTCTTGACCTCCAG
This sequence comes from uncultured Comamonadaceae bacterium, assembly GCA_966111775.1. GTDB lineage: Bacteria > Pseudomonadota > Gammaproteobacteria > Burkholderiales > Burkholderiaceae_C > Pelomonas. The sequence goes on from CBHWBD010000088.1 coordinate 3,057, forward strand.
CAACCGCAGCACGGCGGGGGCGACTTTTGCGGCGCCCCTCATGCTGAGGTGGTTGTCGTCGAAGTACAGGCTGGCATCTCCCTCCAACACCTGACAACGCGGGCCACCGCACAGCAACGGGCCCAGCTCGACGCGTTCGGCTTGCCCATCAGCGGTCAGCCGCTGCAGCAGAGCCAGCGACTCGGCCTGCCGGATGCGGTAGTCGGCCGCCATCTGGCCCTGCGCGGCCGGCTCGTCTCCGCGTCGCCAGCGCAGGGCAAGCGCCGCAGGAACGGGATAGCGATAGGTCGGCACCGGGTCCAGCAGCAGCACCTGCTTGCCCGCCTCGCGCAGCCGTTTCACGCTGCTGGCCAGGCCGGCTTCGAAGGCCGCAGCGCCCCTGGCGTTCAGATAGAACTCGTAGCGCGCCACCAGCAGCACCGTGTCGACGCTGGCGTCCTGGCTCAGGCGCTCGACGAAGCCGCGGTTGACCTCGGCACAGCGCGGGCGGCCCGGGGGCGTGTAGTCCAGCGCCGGCGGGCAGCTGGAGCCGGTCAGCTCGGCGATGCGGCGGTCCGTGGCCTGGTCACCGAGCGCGCGGGCGATCTCCACGCCATGGCTGTCGCCCCAGACGGCCAGGGTCTTGCCGGCGGTCTCGGGCCCGAACAGGCAGCGGGCGTCGTAGTCCAGCCAGCGATTGCCGCTCGAATGGCAGCGCTTGCGGTCGGCGCTGAAGTCGGAGGCGCCAGCGCGCAACACCGCATCCCGCCCTGGCTGCGCGGCGCGGTGGTCCGCGGCTGCGGTCAGGGTCCAGGCCGTCGCCAGGCTGGTCACGATGGTCGAAGCGCCCGCCATCAGCATGACGGGCTGGGCCAGCCTGGACTGGCGCACCGGCGCTTCCACCCAGCGCAGCGAGGCCCAGGCCAGCAGCACGGACAGCACGACAGCCAGGGCCGCCTGCACGGGCGTGGGCTGGTCCAGCACAAGGTGGCGGGTCAGCACCAGCACCGGCCAGTGCCACAGATAGAGGGAAAAGGAATGCGCGCCAATCCAGCGCAGCGGTGCGACCGACAGCCAGCGCGTTGCCAGCGCCCGGCGCGAGTCGCCCACCCAGATCAGCGTCGCCGTCGCCAGGCAGGGCCAAAGCGCCGCAGGCCCGGGGAAGGCATGGTCGGCGCGCATCAGCAGCAGCGCGGCCACGAGGGCGGCCAGGGCCGCCCCGCCCACCGCCTGATCGAGCCAAGCCGGCCGTGCGGAAGCTTCAGGCTCGCGGCTCATCCACCAGGCCAGGCCGGAGCCGATCATCAGCTCGAAAGTGCGCGCCGGTGCCGCGAAGAAGGCCCATTCGGGGTCGTAGGGCATCAGCCTGAGGCACCAGGCCAGCGAGGCCAGACCCACCAGCAGCAGGGCTACGCCGATGCGGCGCGGCGCGAAGCGCCACAGCAGGGCCAGCAGCGGCGGGAAGAGGATGTAGTACTGCTCCTCCACCGCCAGCGACCAGGTGTGCAGCAGCGGCTTCAGCTCGGCCGCGCCTTCGAAGTAGCCGGTGGTGCGGTAGAGCTCGATGTTGGAGGCGAACAGGCCCGTGGCTCCCAGCAGCCGCGCGAACTCGCGCAGGGCGGCCGGCTCCAGCAACAGCAGACAGGCCGGCGCGACCAGGGCGAGCATCGCGAACAGCGCCGGGAAGATGCGCCGGATGCGCGCGGCATAGAAGGCGCCGATGCTGTAGCTGCCTGTCGCCAAGCGCTGCAGCAGCAGCGTCGTGATCAGATAGCCCGAGATGACGAAGAAGACGTCGACACCGACGAAGCCGCCGGGCAGCAGTGACGGCCAGGCGTGGAAGACCACGACCGGCATGATCGCCAGGGCCCGCAGTCCCTCGATGTCGGGCCGGAACTTCACGTGGGGGTCAGGCCAGCGCTTGGGCGAGCGCGGCGACGACCTGGTCCTGCTGCTCCTCGGTAAGGTCGGCGCTCATGGGCAGGCTCATGACGCGAGCCGCCGCGGCGACGCTGTGCGGGCAGTCCTCGGGCTTGCCGTATTTGGCATAGGCGGGCTGGTGGTGCAGCGGGCGCGGGTAGTGCACGGCGGTCGGGACGCCGGCCTCCTTGAGCTTGGCCTGCACGGCCTCGCGGTTGTCGACGAAGACGGTGTATTGCGCCCAGACACAGTCCCGGTCCGGCCGCACGGCCAGCAGTTGCAGGCCCGGGATGGCGGCGCTGAGCTTGGCGCGGTAGGCATCGCCCAGCTCCAGGCGGCGGCGCACTTCCCACTCGAAGCGGTCCAGCTTGCCCAGCACGACGGCGCATTGCAGCGTGTCCATGCGGCCGCCGACGCCGATGCGCGTGTGCAGATAGCGCTGGCTCTGGCCGTGGGTGCGGATCTCGCGGCAGGCCTGTGCCAGCTTGTCGTCATTGGTGAAGATGGCGCCGCCGTCGCCATAGCAGCCGAGCGGCTTGCTGGGGAAGAAGCTGGTGCAGCCGAAGGTGGAGGTGTTGCAGCTCTTCCTGGCTTGATAGCTGGCGCCGAAGCTCTGGGCGGCGTCCTCGATGACGGCCAGGCCATGCTGGGCGGCAATGGCGTTGATGGCGTCCATGTCCGCCACCTGGCCATACAGACTGACCGGCATGATGGCCTTGGTCCTGGGCGTGATGGCGGCTTCGATCAGGGTCGGGTCGATGTTGGCCGTGTCGGGCTGGATGTCGACGAAGACCGGCACGCCCCCCGCCAGCACGATCATCTCGGCCGTGGCGGCGAAGGTGAAGGGGCTGGTGATGACCTCGTCGCCGGGCTGCAGGTCCAGGGCCATCAGGCAGATCAGCAGGGCCTCGGTGCCGCTGGCGACGCTGATGCAGTGCCTGGAGCCGGTGTAGGCGGTCAGCGCCGCTTCCATCTCCTTGACCTCGGGGCCGAGGATGTACTGGCCGTGGTCCAGCACCTTCTGGATGCGGGCGTTGATGTTGTCGCGCAGGGCCGCGTACTGGCTCTTGAGGTCGATGAAGTCCATCAGATGATCTCCAGGCGATTGCCGCTCAGACGGTAGCGGTCGCCGGTGTGGGGGCAGGTGGCGTCGACGGGCTGTTCGCTGGCGACGGGCAGTTCAAGGCGCTCGCCGAAACGGCTCATCCAGCCGATCTGCTTGGCGGGCACGCCCACCATCAGCGCGAAGTCGGGCACGTCACGGTTGATGACGGCGCCGGCGCCGATGAAGGCGTAGCGGCCCACCGTCGTGCCGCAAACTATTGTTGAATTGGCACCCAGCGTGGCGCCCTGCTTCACCAGGGTGCGGCGGTACTCGTCCTTGCGCGTGACGGCCGAGCGCGGGTTGTAGACATTGGTGAACACCATGCTGGGGCCGCAGAACACGTCGTCCTCCAGCGTCACGGCGTCATAGACGGACACGTTGTTCTGGATCTTGACGTTGTTGCCGATGCTGACGTCGTTGCCGACGAAGACGTTCTGGCCGAAGGAACACTTGGCGCCGATGCGGGCGCCGGCGCTGATATGCACGAAATGCCAGACGCGGCAATCCGCGCCGAGCTGAGCGCCTTCGTCGACGATGGCCGAGGCGTGGATGGTCGTCGCCATGATCAGTAGGCCAGCGGCAGGTTGATGCGCTTGCCGTCGCGGGCGCTCATGTAAAGGGCGATCAGCAGCTCCAGCGACTTCAGGCCCTCGCGGCCGTCGGTCTCGGGATGGGCCTCGCCGCGCAGCGTCTTGATGACGTTGTCGTAGTACAGCGGATGGCCAAAGCCATAGACCGAGGTGGTCTGGTAGCTGGCGTCCTTGATGAGGTCGTCCATGTCGTGCGGCGCCTCGAACTCCCAGTGCTGGATCTCGTTGACGGCCAGGCCGCCGACGCGCACCGAGCCCTTCTCGCCCAGCAAGGTGATGGAGCCTTCCAGGTTCTTGGGATAGGTCAGCATGCTGACGTTGACCGTGCCCATGGCACCGTTGCGCCACTTCAGCGCGGCCACGCCGCTGTCCTCGACCTCGATGTTGCGGGCCAGCGTGCCGGTGTAGGCCATGACGCTTTCGACCGGGCCGCAGATCCAGTCCAGCAGGTCGACGTAGTGGCTGGCCTGGTTCATGAAGGCGCCGCCGTCGAACTCCCAGGTGCCGCGCCATTCGGCGCTGTCGTAATAGCTCTGCGGGCGCGTCCAGAAGACGTTGACGGCGATGTTGTAGAGGCGACCGAAGCGGCCCTCGGCAACGGCGCGCTTGAGCAGCTGCAGCGTCGGGTTGCGGCGGTTCTGCTTGACGACGAAGAGGCGCACGCCGGCGTCGTCGCAGGCCTTGACCATGGCCAGACCGTCCTGCCAGCGCGTGGCCATGGGCTTCTCGGTCATCACGTCGATGCCGGCGGCGGCGACCTCGATGGCCTGGCGGGGATGCAGGCCGCTGGGCGTCGTCAGCACGACGCAGTCGATGCGCAGTTCGCCCTTCGCGGCCAGCAACTCGGTCAGCGACGCAAAGCCGCGCGCGCCGGTCTTGGCGACGGCGGCCTGCAGCGCGGTGGCATCGGTATCGCACACCGCCACGAGTTCGGCGCGCTCGGCGTGCTTCTTGATCGCCTCGATGTGGTTCTGCGCAATGCGGCCGCAGCCGATCAGCGCAAAGCGGACCAGGCGGCCGGTGACGGGAGGACGGGGCTGTTGCATGCGGTTCACCTGTAGATTGTCTGTGTCGGTTTAGGCGGCATTGTCGGCAGATCGCCGCCAGAAGCGCGTCAGTCTTGCAAAGGCTGGATCGGCGGCCAGCGGATGGCGGCACCAGGCCAGCGCCAGCAGCCACGACACGCAGCAGCTGAGGATGGCCAGCACGAACCAGGGGATGGGCAGGGTCTGGCCGGGCTCGCGCGGGTGCAGCCACAGCAGCAGCGCCGGCAGGGCCAGGGACAGCAGGGCCACGGCCCCGCTGCGCGAGAGCTGGCCACGCAGCACCCGCCAGTCGTTGGGCAGGAACTTGCCCTTCACGGCATAGACCAGCGGCAGCTGCAGCAGATTGGCCACCACCAGGCCGGCGGCGCAGGCCCAGGGCTCCCGCCAGTAGGCCGCTGCCGCGACGATGAGGACCGCGCGGCCCGGCTGGAAGACCACCTCCATCCGGGTCAGCAGGTCCATGCGTCCCATGGCCACCATCAGATTGCCGATCAGGCTGATCGCCGCGGCCAGCGCACCCGCGAGGCAGAAGATGGGGACCAGCGGCGCCGCCGCATCCCACTGCGGCCCGAACAGCAGCCTCAGGGTCTCCAAGCCGTACAGCGCCACGAAACCGTAGAAGGGCCAGGCCACCACGCAGACATAGGTGACGCTGGAGATGTACAGCGGCTCCATGGGCTGCTGTTCGCGCACCGCCTTGGCATAGGCGGGATAGGCCACATTGCGCACGGCGCCCATCAGGTCGCGATGGAAGAGATTCATCAGGCCCTGGGCGCGGCTGATCAAGGCGACGGGCGTGAAGCCCATCAGCTTGCCCACGGCCAGGTCGTTGATGTCCATGGATACTGAGGTGACGACGCCCACCAGCGAACTCTGGGCACCGAACTTGAACAGACTGCGCCATTGCGACAGGCCGGGTCTCAGCAGGCGCCGCTCGCCCTGGGCCCACCAGGCGGCAAAGCCGGTGGTGGCACTGACGACCAGCGTGCCGGCCACGAGGCCGACCGGGCCGAAGCCGGCCCAGGACAGGCCGACGCTGGTGAGCGCACCGGCCAGCGTCGCCATCAGGTTCACGACGGCCAGCGGCTTGAAAGCCAGGCGGCGGCGCAGCAGGGCCAGCGAGATCGTCGAGAAGGGCAACAGCAGGAAGTTCAGCGAGGCCAGCCACAGCAGGTCGCGCATGCGCGGCTCGCGGTAGAAGTCGGCCACCCAGGGCGCTGCGCCCAAGACGACCAGGCCCAGGCCGATACCGATGATCAAGGTGACACCCAGCGCCGTGCGGATGTGCTCGTCGGTCAGGTCCTTCTCCTGGATCAGGTAGCTGGCCACGCCGAAGTCGCGCAGCACCTGGGCGATGCTGATGACGGCCAGCGTCACCGAATAGACGCCGATCTGGTCGGGCGTCAGCAGCCGCGCGATCAGCAGGTTGCTGACCAGATTGATGAAGATCAGCGCATACCGCTCCGCGAAGGAGAACAGCAGCGCGCTGCGCACGCCGCTCATTTCAGGGGCTCCAGTTGGCGGCCATCGGCGGCGGCGTCCAGCACCTGGCCCAGGCGGCGCGTCGTGGCGGCGCGGCTGTAGCGCTCGATGTCCCGTGCCGGCTCGACGCAGCCTTGCCCTCGCAGCCACGTCAGCAGGGTCCGGGCCAGGCCGGCCACGTCGCCTGGTTCGACGCGCAGTCCGCCACCGGTCTCCTCCAGCACCCGGGCGACCTCGCTGGCCTCGGGCACGACGGCCAGGATGGTGCGGCCGCAGGCCAGGTATTCGAAGAGCTTGCCGGGCAGCGAGGCGATGGCGTAGTAGCCGCTGGGCACCGGCAGATAAAGCAGGTCGGCCTGCTTCATCAGCGTGACGGCCTGGCCATGGGGTACGGGGCCCAGCTCGCGGACCCACTCGGTCACGCCGGCCTCAGCCGCCGCGCCAGGCTTGAAGCCGGCTGCCTGCACGCGCAGCCGCGCCAGCTCGGGAGCGCCCTGGGCCTTCAACAGCGCGATGGCGGCGTAGAGGTCCTGCAGGCCGTAGCCGGGCCGCCAGACACCCGTGTAGGCGATGCGGAACAGGCCATCGGCGGGCAGCTCGACATCACCCGCGAAGTCAGCGGGCTCGAAGCCATTGGTGATGAGGTGCAGGTCGTCGCGGCCGCAGTCGCGGCCCACGCTCTCCACCAGGGCGTGCGTGACCGTGATGACGGCCGCCGCGTCCTGGGCGGCCATGCGTTCCAGCGCCGGGTTGTCGCGCAACTGCTCCGGCGTGGCCTGCTCCCAGGCCATGTCGCCGCTGGGCGTCCACTGGTCGCGGTAGTCCAGCACATAGGGCTTGCCGGTGCGGCGCGACAGCTCGCGGGCGGCGAGGAAGGCCGTCCAGGGCCAGCCGCTGGCGTAGATGACGTCGAAACCCTCGCGCTGATGCAGCTGCATGGCCCGCTCGACGGCGGGCTGGAGCCAGCCGGCCGCCTTGTCGGGCAGATTCTCGCGAGCGCGCAGCCGCCAGGCCAGGCCTTCGACGGCGCGCTCGCGCAGGCCACCGGGTAGCCAGCCCGCCAAGCGCCGGGCCAGCGCGCGCGAACGCAACGGCACGCGCTCGACACGGGTGCCAGGCCGCAATTCGGCCAGCATCTCGGGCTCCACGCTCGAGGCGCCATCGGGCTCCAGCGCCACCACCAGCGGCTCCCAGCCGCAGTCGGGCAGGTTGTTGACGAAGCTCAGGCTGCGCCGCGTGCCCGAGTTGGCGATCGGCGGAAACAGAAAGGCGAGAACGAGAACCCGGCGCATCAGTTGGACAGATTGCGCGCCAGGCGCAGGCCGAACTTCAGGCGGCCGCGGTCCCAGGGCGTGAAGCGCGGGATCTGGAAGATGTCGTCGCCGCGCCGGGCCGCGGCCCAGCGGGTGGAGACGGCGGCGTCGAAGCCCAGCTCGCGGGCGATGGCGGGATGCACCTCGGGCAGATAGTCGGTGCCCGGCTTGCCGTTGGGATAGGCGAACAGGCCGACCTTCTCGCCCAGCAGCGCCTGCAGCGTGTCGCGGCTGCGGCCCATCTCGTCGGCCGCCTGCCTGGCGTCCAGCGTGGCCAGGATGGGATGGCTGACCGTGTGCGCGCCGATCTGCATGCCGGCGCGGCGCAGCGCCCTCACCTGCTCGCTGCTCATCATCAGGTCGTCGGGCGGGCGCACTTCGGCACGTTCAGCGATGGCATTGACGCAGGCCACGCGGGGCTCGGGCGGCAGGTATTTCACGCGCTCGATGAGCTTGCCCAGGGCCGCGCGGCGGCTGGCAGTGTCGCCCAGGGCGTGCTGGCCGAGATCCTCGCCGCGGCCGTCCTGCAGGCCGCGCAGGTCCAGCAGGGGCTTGGCGCTCAGCCGCACGGACTCGATCAGCGTGTCGTTCCACATGCGGCCACCGTCCAGGAAGCCGGTGGCGACGAAGAAGCTGCAGGGCAGGCCATGCTTTTGCAGCAGGGGCAGCGCGACGTCATGGTTGTCGGCATAGCCATCGTCGAAGCTCAGGGCCGCGGCGCGGGCCGGCAGGCTGCCCTCCTGCAGGCGGCGGGCCGCCTCGTCCAGAGGCAGCACCTGGAACCAGGACTTCACCCAGCCCAGCATCTCGTCGAAGCGCGCCGCGTCCACCTCGTCGGGGAAGAGCGGGTCGGGCTCGCGCAGCACGCGGTGAAAGATCAGCACGTTCAGCCGCGCGCGCGCGCCGGCCGGGGACAGCAGTTGCAGCAGCGGTGTCATGGCAGCGGGATGCTTTTCTTCTTCTGGAAACGCTTCTTCAGGAACTCGGGCCAGTAGATGACCGGCTCCTCCTTCTCGCGCAGCCATTCCTTGCGCTGCAGCCAGCGCTGGCCGACGACGGCCAGGACCAGGATGTTGTAGGGCAGGTCCCAATAGCTCAGGCTCAGGAAGGCGCCACCCACGGCATAACCGGCCAGGCTGACCTGCAACATGCCGCCGAGGTCGGACAGCCACTGCGTCTCGGGCTTGCCGCGCGCCTTGACCCGCAGATTGCCGGCCGTGAACCAGACCATGGTGAACAGCGTCAGGAACAGGAAGAGGCCGACAAAGCCCTGCTCGCCCAGCACCATGAAATAGATGCTGTGCGCCGCGTGCACGTCGTTGGGATCAGGACCGTAAATCTGGAAGATGACGCCCGTCCAGATCATGAAGCCACCGCCGAAGAAGTTGGACTTCGCCAGGTTCCAGGCCATGCCCCAGGCATTGATGCGGCCCATTGCCGACTCGTCCTGCTGGTAGGTCTTGATGGTGTTCATGCGCTCCCACCATTCCGCAGGCATCAGCGACAGCAGGGCCACCGCGACGACCACCATGCCGATGGCGCCCGCCAGCTTGTTCTTGCTCCGCCACCACAGCACCAGGGCCATCGCGGCAATGGCCAGCAGCGCGCCACGGGAATGGCTGCCCAGGGCCGCCATCGCCATCAGCACCATGCAGATGGTCATCGTCGTCTTGGCCCATTTGGCCGTCATCTGCATCTGCAGGAAACGCATCAAGGGAATGACGATGACGATGGCCAGCGCAATCTCGTTGTTGCCCTCGATATAGGTGTTCTCCGGCCCCCAGACCTTGTAGCTGCCGCCGGTCAGCACCGTGAACGCGCCGCCCTTGACGCCGAAGAAGCCGATGGAGATGACCAGCACCCAGGTCAGCAGCATCATGTGGCGCTTGCTGTGCAGCAGCACGATGGTGACGAGGATCATCAGGTCGATCTTCATGACCCGCTTCCACAGCTCGAAGCTCTCGTCCAGCAGCAGCGAGAACGGCAGCGTGATGCACATCCACAGCATGAAGAGCATCAAGGTGACGTTCTCGCGGTTCAGCGAGTAGTCGCGCCGGTCCTTGGTGATGAAGAGGCCGATTAGCGTCGCCCCGCCGATGGCGGCGGCAAAGGGCATGGTCCGCAGCGCCCAGGTGAGCTGGTGCGGGTTCATGATGCTCATCCAGGTCCACCCCAGGATGCCGATCCAGGGCCGGCGGAAGGCCTGGATGATGATCCAGACCAGGATGGCGAGCAGGGTGAGGTCACGCATGGGGCGCGGCTCCCGTGATGGACCGGAACAGCGCCAGCTGGCCGTCCGTTGTCGCCTGCCAGCTGAAGCCTTCGGCATAGCGGCGGGTGGCGGAACGGTCCACGCCTGCACTCAGCAATTCGGCAACAGCCGTTGCGAACGAAGCGCCGTCGCGCTTGGCGACCAGGCGACCGGCCTCGGGCCCCCCCACCACCTCGGGCGTGCCCCAGATGTCGGTGGCGACGACCGGCGTGCCGCAGGCCATGGACTCCAGCAGCACATTGGCCCAGCCCTCGCGGCTGGAGCACAGCAGCAGCACGTCGGCGGCGCTGTACCACTTCAGCAGCTCGGTATTGGGCAGGGAGCCGGTCAGCCTCACCTTGTCCCTCACGCCCAGGCGGGCAGCCAGGGCCGTCAACGCCGCCCTCTCCTCCCCCTCGCCGATGACGACGAGGCGGGCACCGGGGCGATGCTTGACGAGTTCGGCCAGGGCTTCGATGGCCACGTGATGGCCCTTGCGCTCGATCAGATGGCCCACCGACAGCAGCAGCGGTTCGCCCGCCACGCCCAGCTCGACGCGCATCTGGTCCTGAGGCAGCGGCCGGAAGCGCTCCAGGTCGACGCCGTTGCGCAGCGTGTTCAGCTTGGCGGAGTCATGCCCCCAGCCGCGCAGCACGTCCATCAGCGCCGCACAGACGCCGATGGAGCCCGACGCGCGGTTGGCAGCCCATTCGATCATCCGCTTGGGCAGCGGGTACTCCGGGATCAGGTTCAGGTCGGTGCCGCGGGCCGTGATGGTCAGCGGCTTGTTGAACCACTTGGACAACAGGGCGGCGGCGACGCCGTCCGGGTAGTAGTAGTGGGCGTCGATGAGGTCGAAATCGAAGCCCTCGGCTATGAGCTTGCGCACCGCGGCGCGTGCGCCCAGGGCCAGCGTCAGCGGCGCGGAGGTCATGCCGACCTTTGGGGCAAGCAGATAGCGCGGATGCAACACGTCCAGCCCATTGCGCTGCTCACGCGCCGGCGTGGCGGCGAACTTGGCGTAGTCGCCCCAGCGCGGATTCGTCGACGGGAACCACGGCACGGGCGCGACGACGCGCGACTCGACCTGGCCGCTCTTCATCAGCTCGCGCAGCCGCGTCTCCACGAAGATGCCGTGGCTCGGCCGCACGCTGCTGGGAAAGAGCGTGGAGAAGGTCAGGACCTTCAGCTTCTTCACGCTGCGGCCTCCACGGCTTCAGCAGCTTCGATGAGGATGCGGCCGAAGACCTCGGCAGCGACGCGGTGGCCGAACTGCGCCTCGACCAGCTCGCGGGCGGCGCGCGACAGTTTCAGGCGCAGGGCGCCGTCGGCGATGAGCTTGAGCGTGGCCTCGGCCAGCGCTTCGGCGCCATCGGCGCACAGGAAATGCGTGCCGTCCTCGACGTCCAGGCCCTCGATGCCGATGCTCGTCGACACGACGGGCAGGCCCATGGCCATGGCCTCGAAGGCCTTGATGCGGGTGCCGCCACCGACACGCAGCGGGATGACGAAGGCCTGGGCGTCGCGGGCATGGTCACGTACATCGTCGACAAAGCCCGTGAAGCTGACGCCCGGCACATTGCGCTGCACCAGCGAGGTCGGCGGGTTCTTGCCGACGACGCGCAGCTTGGCCTCAGGCACCTGGGCAAGCACGCGCGGCCAGACCTCTTCGATGTAGAAGCGGATGCCGTCGACATTGGCTTCCCAGTCCATGGAGCCGGTGAAGACGACCGTCGGCGCGCCGTCGGCCGGGGCCTGCCAGGAGAAGAAGTCCAGGTCCACGCCGGTCGGGATGGCACGGGCCGTCTTCAGGCCGTCGTTCTTCTCGAACATCCTGGCGTCGCGTTCGGACACGGCGACGACGCGCGTGAAGGCCGACAGTGCCTCGCGCTCGAAGCGGCGCATCTTGGCAGCCTGCGAGGCCCACAGCCAGCGCAGCGGTGCACTGGCGGCCGTCTTGGCATGGCGCTCGAAGATCTCGGCTTCGACGTTGTGCGTGAAGCAGACCGTCGCGCCCTTCAGCGTCTCGGGGCGCAGCACGGCGGCATGGACGAAGTCGAAGACCACAACGTCGAAGTTCTCCGCGGCCAGCAACTGCTCGACGGCGGCGACGGCGGCCGGCGTGCGGTCATTGACCACATTGATGGGCAGGGGCGACAGCAGGTCGGGCGCGCGCCGCCAGCGCGGACGCGCCTCGCTGGGCTGCCAGCCGATGAAGCGCCCGCACAGACGGTCGAGTTCGCCCCGCCATTCGCGCTGCTGCTCGGCGGTGGCCGGCGACAGCAGCGTGATGTCGAATTGCCCGCTTTCCTTCAGCCCGCGCAGGATGTTGCCCGTGCGGATCTTGCCGCCGGCATCTGCCGGGAACAGGAAGACCGGCGAGACGAACGCGACCTTCAGCGGGCGCTGCCGGGTCGCAGCATCCGCCGCAGCGGCCTCGCGCGTCGGGGCCAGGCTCATCACCAGCAGATGCCCTCGTACTGAGCGAAACCGGCCTCGCGTAGGTCGGCATAGCCGTTCAGGTCCACGACACGCGCGCCCCTGCCCAGGGCGATGATGCGCCGGCGGGTCTCGGCGTCGGCATGGCCGACGACGATGATCTCGGCGCGCGCCAGCACGGCATCGGGCGTCTCGTGCAGCAGCTTGTCGAGGTGAGGAATCTCGCGGTCGATGTATTCCTTGTTCTTGCCGAGCAGGCGGGCAATCTTGACGAACTTGTCGTAGATGGCCAGGTCGAAGCCCTTGCCCAGCAGCTTCTCGGCCAGCACCACCAGCGGCGAATCGCGCAGGTCATCGGTGCTGGGCTTGAAGGCCAGGCCGAACAGGGCCACAGGCTTGCGGCCCTGGGCGGCGATGAGGTCGTAGGCGCGGCCGATGTGGGCGTCGTTGCTGGTCAGCAGCGAGCCGAGCACGGGGATCTCGACGCCCTGCTCGCGGGCGATGGTCAGGAAGCCCTTGACCTCTTTGGGCAGGCAGGAGCCGCCGAAGGCGAAGCCGGGGCGCAGATAGGCCTTGGAGATGTTGAGCTGCTTGTCCTCGCAGAACAGCGCCAGCACATCGCGCGAATCGAGGCCGGCTTCCTTCAGCACGGCGCCGGCTTCGTTGGCGAAGACGATCTTCAGCGCATGGAAGACGTTGCACAGGTATTTGACCGACTCCGCCACGCCGACGTCGGCGGCGACAAAGCTGCCGGGCACGCCGGTGTAGAGGCGCTTCATGACTTCGACGCCGGCCTCGTCCAGGCTGCCGACGATGGTCTGCGGCGGGTTGTGGAAGTCGGAAACCGACGAGCCTTCGCGCAGAAACTCGGGGTTGAAGACCAAGCTCAGGCGGTCGCCGATCTTGCGGCCGGCTGCCTTCTCCAGCAGCGGTGCGATGCGGGCCCGCGTGGTGCCGGGCGCCACGGTGCTGCGGATCACCAGGGTGTGCTGGCCGTCCTTCTTGGCGATCTCGGCGCCGATCTGGCCGACGACGGCGTCCAGCGCCGTCAGATCGGGCATGTAGTTGGGCAGGGACGGCGTGGCGACCGAGATCAGCGAGATCTCGGTGTCGCGCACGGCCGCGGCGACATCACGCGTGGCGGTCAGCTTGCCGGCCTTGACGGCGGCGCCGATCAGTTCCTCGATGCCCTCTTCCACGACGGGCGACTGGCCCGAGGCGATCAGTTCGACCTTGAGCGGGTTGATGTCCACGCCCACCACGTCGTGGCCGAGTTCGGGCAGGCAGGCGCAGGACACCGCACCGACGTAGCCGAGACCGAAAACCGAAACCTTCATGTCGTCCCTTTATCTCTTTGAAATCGTTCAGGCCGCGGCGCGTGCCGGCGCGGCGCCCAGGCCCGCATTGCGCAGGAAGGCGTCGAACATCAGCAGCACCCACAGCGGCTGGGCGTGATCCATGGTGCCGCGCTCGTGCTGGTCCAGCAGGCGGCCGACGACGCTGGGGTTGAACCAGCCGGTCTGGGCCAGCGCGCCCCGCTGCAGGGCCTGGCGGGTCTGCTCGCGCAGCGGGCCGCGCAGCCAGCGCGCCAGCGGCACGGCGAAGCCCATCTTGGGCCGGTAGAGCACGTCGTTGGGCAGCATGGGCTCCAACGCCTTCTTGAACAGGTATTTGCCTTCCTGGCCGCGCAGCTTGAGGTCGGACGGCAGCGAGGCGACCCACTCCACCAGTTGGTGGTCCATCAGCGGCTCGCGCACTTCCAGGCTGTGCGCCATGCTGGCGCGGTCGACCTTGGTGTTGATGTCGCCCGGCAGATAGGTGTGGATGTCCAGGTACTGGATCAGGGCCAGCGGGTCGTCGGTGTTGGCACGCTGGGCGTGGTGGTGGAAGACCTCGCTGGCATGCCAGCCCTGCAGATCGCGCTTGAAGCCGTCGCTGAAGAGTTCCTGGCGCAGCGGGTCGCGCACCAGGCCCATGGTGTTGAAGTAGGCGTCGACCGAGTTGCGGGCGATGGCCTGGAAGGTGGTCTTGGCGCGGAAGACGCGCGGCGCCCAGTCGGCCTTGGGATACAGCCTGGCCAGCGGACCGAATACGCCCTTGCGCAGGGCCAGCGGGAAGGCGCTGCGCATGCGCTCTTCCATCATGTGCATCTTGTAGCGGCGGTAGCCACCCAGACTCTCGTCGCCGCCGTCACCGGAGAGCGCCACCGTCACATGCTTGCGCGCCAGTTCGCAGACCCGATAGGTGGGAATGGCCGACGAGTCGGCATAGGGCTCGTCGTAGAGGTGGGCCAGCAGGTCGACGAGGCCGAAGTCGTCACTGTTGACGACCTCGACGCGGTGGTTGGTGCGGTAGCGGTCGGCCACCTGCTGGGCGAACTCGGTCTCGTTGAACTTGGGGTCGTCGAAGCCGATGGAGCAGGTGTTGACCGGCTGGTCGTCGAGTTGGGCCATGGCCGCGACGACGGCGCTGGAGTCCACGCCGCCGGACAGGAAGGCGCCCAGCGGCACCTCGGCCTTCAGGCGCAGCTTGACCGACTCCTTCAGGCGGCGGCGCAGTTCCTCGGCGGCCTCTTCCTCGCCGATCTTGGCGTCCAGCGTGAACTTGACGTCCCAGTAGCGCTGCGGCGTGCCCAGGGGCTGGCCGCGCTTGACCAGCAGGCGGTGGCCGGGGGCAAGCTTCTGGGCATGGCGGTAGATGGTCCAGGGGTCCGGCACATAGCCCAGCGCGAAATAAGCCTCGACGGCGCGCGGGTCGATGTCCTGGCGCAGGCCGCCGTGGGCCATCAGGCTCTTCAGCTCGGAGCCGAACAGCAGCCAGCCGTCCTCGGTCATGGCGTAGTGCAGCGGCTTCACGCCCAGGCGGTCGCGGGCCATGAACAGGCAATCGCGGCGCTTGTCATGGATCATGAAGGCGAACATGCCGCGCAGGTGGTGCACGCAGTCCTCACCCCAGTGCTCCCAGGCGCGCACGATGGCTTCGGAGTCGCTCTTGGTGCGGAACACATAGCCGTGGCCGCGCAGTTCGTCCATCAGCTCGAGGTAGTTGTAGACCTCGCCGTTGAACACCAGGGCCACCGACTTGTCGTCGTTGAAGATGGGCTGCTGGCCGGTCGCGATGTCGATGACCGACAGGCGCCGGTGGCCGAAGCCCACGCCGGGCTCGATGTGCAGGTCACCCTCGTCAGGCCCGCGATGGTGCTGGGACTCGTTCATCCGGTGCAGGCGCTCGCGCTCTGGGAGGCGCTGGCCGCGGGTATCGAACAGACCGGTGATGCCGCACATGGGGTTGAGACCTGGTTCAGCCAATCATTGGAGAGAACCACGCCTGCCGAAACAGCAAGGCGCGGAGAAAGGCGGATTCTTACCGAGCTTGGTGACCGCGCCAGCGCTTTGCTGTCCCCGGTGTGATGTCAGGCACGGGTTAACCCCCCGTCCGGGGGATGTCCGGCCCTCGGAAGGCGGGGCCGGAGCCCGCCCGCAAGCGCCGATACTTCGGCGCCCCACCCGCCCTGCCCTTCCACAGCCCTCCTGCCTTGATCGCGCAACTCCTGTCCTTCCTGTCGGTCGGCGTGCTTGCCACCGCGCTGCAGTACCTGCTGACGGCCGGCCTGGTGCTGGCGGGCTGGCTGCCGCTCGTGCCGGCGTCGACGGTGGGTTTCCTGGTCAGCGCCGCGTTCAACTACTGGGCCAATGCCCGGCTGACCTTTGCCCGCCAGGGCAGCGCGGTGCGCGACCGCTCGCAGCAGCTGCGCTTCGTGGCCATGGTGGCCCTGGGCTGCGCCCTCAATGCCGGCCTGCTGCGCATCGGCGTCTCGCTCGGTCTGCATCCCATCCTGAACCAGCTCCTCGCCACCACGGGCGTGCTGGCCAGCAACTTCACGCTCAGCCGTCTTTGGGTGTTCCGCAAATCCTGACCGTCATCCCGCCATGGAACTGATCGACCCCAACCAATTCCACCGTGCCAGCTGGGCCGGCGCCAACGCGCCGGTCGTCAACTTCGTGCTGCCCTGCTACAACGAGGAAGCCGTGCTGCGCGAGACGGCCAGCCGCCTCGGCGTGCTGCTGGGTGAGCTCAAGGCCGAGGGCCTGATCGCGCCGGCCAGCTCGGCCTACTACGTCGATGACGGCAGCCGCGACGGCACCTGGGCCCTCATCGAGACGCTGGCCCGCGAACGTGACGACGCCTGCGGCATCAAGCTCAGCCGCAACCGCGGCCACCAGAACGCGCTGCTGTGCGGCCTGATGTCGATCGGCGGCGACGCGCTGATCAGCCTGGACGCCGACCTGCAGGACGACCTGTCCATCATCC
>CBHWBD010000089.1:0-19411 GCA_966111775.1 uncultured Comamonadaceae bacterium
CCGCATCGGCGACCTGGTGCGCTACGCCGGCTTCGTGCAGGTGGCCATGGGCCTGTGCGCGATGGTCTCGGTGGGCCTGCTGGGCAGCGCCTACAACTGGGTGCCGTGGCTGCTGCAGGCGCTGGCGCGCAGCGCCGCCGGCTACACGCTCTACAACCTGGCCACGGCCGGCATCGCCCTTCTTATCATGATGCCGGCGGCCTTCTTCGCCGGCATGACGCTGCCGCTGTTCACGGCGGCCCTGCTGCGCCGCGGCGCCGGTGAGCGGGCCATCGGCCAGGTCTACGCGGCCAATACGCTGGGCGCCATCCTGGGCGTGCTGGTGGCGGCTCACTGGCTGATGCCTGCACTCGGCGTGGGGCTGATGCTGCTCGTGGCCGCGACCGCCGACCTGTGCATAGGCCTGGCCCTGCTGCGCGGCTTCAGCCCCGGTCGCTGGACCGGGAGCAGCGTGGTCGCGGCGGCCCTCGGCGCGGTCGTGCTGGGCGGCATGCTGCAGTGGGGGCGGCCGGATCCCCTGCTGCAGTCCGCGGGCGTCTTCCGCTATGGCAACACCGACACCCGCGGGCGCGAGCTGCAGTTCTATCGCGACGGTGCGACCGCCAGCATCTCGGTCGTGCGCAAGGACAACCTCTCCATCATCGCGACGAACGGCAAGCCGGACGCAGGCTGGACCGCCCTCGACCAGCCGCCCAGCGCCGACGAGATCACCATGCTGATGCTCGGGGCGCTGGCGCTGTCGGCCCATCCCCAGCCCCAGGACATCGCCGTCATCGGCTGGGGGTCGGGGCTCAGCACCCACACGATGCTGGGTTCGCCCGTACCGCGAGGCGTCGACAGCATCGAGATCGAGCCGGCCATGTGGGAAGGCGCCAAGGCATTGGGCGTCCGCAATGTGCGGGCCTATGCCGATCCGCGCTCGCATGTCCATTTCGAGGACGCGCGGGAGTTCTTCGCCCGCGGCCAGCAGCGCTACGACATCGTGGCGTCCGAGCCGTCCAACCCCTGGGTCAGCGGCGTGGCCAGCCTGTTCACTCAGGAGTTCTACCGCCGCGTCAGGAGCAGCCTCAAGCCCGACGGCCTGCTGGTGCAGTGGGTGCACGGCTACGAGATTTCCGATGCCCTGCTGGCCGAGATGATCGCGGCGCTGATCAGCGAGTTCCCGAACAGCGAGCTCTACTTCGTCGACTCCACCGACATGCTGATCCTGGCGCCGCAGAACAAGCTGGCGCCGCTCAGCGACCTGCCCTGGCGCACCAAGGCGCTGTCGGCCGAATTGAAGCGCGTCGGCCTGCGCTCGCCGGCGGACCTGGCGGCGCGCCGCGTGGGCGGGCCGGCCGTGCTGCGCAGCTATGTGCGCATGCAGGCGGCCCGCGCCCACTCCGACTTCTTCCCGACGATCTCGCTGAACGCGCCACGGCAGCGCTTCCAGGGGGCCCAGGCCACGCTGCTGCTGCGCGTGGGCACGTCGGGCCTGCCGGTGCTGCCGGTGCTGGATTGCCGTGCGGCGCTGCCGGCCGCGGCCCGGCTCGGCCCCGCCATCAACCATCCCATCCTCGAGGCACGCCAGCAGGCGGTCGCGGCACTGCAGCGCTTCGATGGCCGCGATGCCGGCAGCGACCACAGCGGCGACGGGCTCACGCGCCTGGTCGATGCCCTGCAGGCCCAGCGCAAGGGCGCGACGGCGCTCGACGAAGACAGCCTGCTGATCTACCTCGCCAACCTGGCACAGGCCGTGCTCGGCCATGTCGACGGTGCCGACCAGCAGGCGCTGTGGGACGTGGCCGCCTGGCAGCGAGCCCAACCGGGGCTGTCGCCGCGCACCCTGCAGGTGCTGGCGCTGTACGCCTCGGTGTCGCGCCGCGACTGGCCTGCCGTCGAGTCACAGGCCCGGCAGCTGCTGGCCCAGCCGCCCGGCCCGATGCCTGAGGCCCTGAACGAACAGATCCTGGTGCTCGGCATGCTGGCAGGCCTGGCCCAGGGCAAAGGGGATGCGGTGCAAGCCTGGGAGGCGCAGTGGTCGGCGCGAGTGCCGCCGGCGGGGCTCGCGGAAACCCGGCAGTTCCTGAAGGCCTGGGAAGAGGGCCACGAACATGTCTGTTCGACAAAGGACCTGCGTTGAGCCACGACACCCGCTACGTCGGCCAGTGCCTGTGCGGCCGGGTGCAACTGGCCGTGCGCGGCGCGCCGCTGCGCGTGGGCATCTGCCATTGCATGGACTGCCGCAAGGAGAGCGGCTCGGCCTTCACCTTCTACGCCGTCTGGCCGGCCGCGCAGTTCGAGTCCAGCGGCGAGACGGCCGAATTCCACGGCCAGCGCTTCTGCCCCCGCTGTGGGTCGCGGCTGTTTTCGCTCGACGAGCAGGAAGCCGAGATCAAGCTCGGCGTCCTGTCGCAGGCGCCCACGCCGCTGGTGCCCAGCTACGAACTCTGGGTCAAGCGTCGCGAGCCCTGGCTTCAGGCCGTGCCGGGCGCCGAACAGTTCGACGAGAACCGGCGCTGAGGACGGTCCTCAGCTGCCCTGCTGGGCCCAGCCGCCGCCCAGCGCCTTGACGAGCTGGGCCGTGGCGGCCCATTGCGCACCGCGCAGCTGCGCCAGGGCGCGCTCGGTGGCCAGCGGCGTGCGCTCGGCCTCGGTCACGTCGAGATAGCTGACGGCGCCCTTGTCGTAGCGGCTCCTGGCCACCTTCAGGGCCTGGCTGCTCGATTCCAGCGTGCGGTTCTGAGCTTCCACCACGGTCGCGCGACCCTGCAGTTCGGCCAAGGCATCGTCGACTTCGCGCAGGGCCTGCAGCATGCGGCCGCGGAAGGCGGCGAGGGACTCGTCGACCTGAGCCTTGCTCGAGGCCAGGTTGGCCTTGTTCTTGCCACCTTCGAAGAGGGGCAGCGAGATGCTGGGACCGAAGTTGTAGAGGCGGGCCGGGGCCGACACGAGGTCGCCCAGCTCCTTGCTCTGGTAGCCGAAGCTGCCGGTCAGGCGGATGGACGGATAGAAGGCGGCTTCGGCGATACCGACCTGGGCGGTTGCAGCGTGAAGCTGAGCCAGGCTCTGGGCCAGGTCGGGGCGGCGCTGCAGCAGCTCGGACGGCAGGCCAGCGCGGATCTGCGGCGGCACGGGCAGGGAGTAGCCGGCCTGCAGCTTGAGGTCGGCAGCCCCCTGGCCGGTCAGTGCGGCGATCTGGTTCAGCACCAGGGCCTGGCGACGCGGCAGGTCGGCCACGTCGGCATCCGCCGAGGCGAGTTCGGCGCGCACGCGCTCGAGATCCTGGGTGGTCGACGAACCGGCATCGAAGCGGGTCTGGGCGACCTTGAAGGCATTGGCGCGGCTGTCGCGCAGGCGTTGCAGGGCCAGGCCTTCATCGGCCAGGGCCCGCCATTGCCAGTAGGCGGCGGCGACGTCGGCCGTCAGCGCGACGCGGGCGGCGGCGGCGTCCAGCGTCGTGGCATCGAGCTGGGCCTGCGAGGCCTCGGCCTGGCGCTTGACGCGGCCCCAGAGGTCGAGTTCCCAGCCGAGCGAGGCCTGGATGCCGGTCTGCGTGCCGTCGAAGGTGATGGCCTGGCCACCCAGGACCGGCGTCGTCACCGACTTGGCCGAGGTGCGCAAGCTGGTGACGCTGCCGCCGACGTCGACGCGCGGCAGTTCGTCGGCCCTGACACCGGCATAGACGGCACGGGCTCGCTCGACTCGAGCGGCCGCTGCGGCCAGCGTGGGGCTGGCCTGCAGGGCTTGTGCTTCCAGCGCATTGAGCTGGGCGTCGCCGAACATCAGCCACCAGTCGCGCTGCAGTTCGGCGCCGGCCACGGGGCTGGCGGCGCGGTAGGCCACGGGTGCGTTGGCGGCAGGCGCCTGGTAGTTGGGGCCCAGCGTCGTGCAGGCGGCCAGGGCCGCGGTGGCGACGAGGGTGAGGACGGTCTTGAGCTGGATCATGGTGATCTCTCTTTTCGAATCAGTGGGCCGCTTCAGCGGCACCGGCGCCGCCGAGCACCTTCTTGCTCATCCAGACGATGAACACGCAGCTGATGAGGGCGATGCCGAGAATGAGGAAGGCGTCGTTGTAGGCCATGACGAAGCTGTCGCGGCGCACGACGTTGTCCAGGGTCTTCATGGCCATGTCCTGGGCCGCAGCGGCGTCGAAGCCCTTGCTGGCGAAGTTCTGGGCCAGCGTGTCGATGCGGGCCTGGGTGGCCGGGTCGTAGAGGCTGACGGCCTCGCCGACACGGGCGCTGTGCAGATGCTCGCGGTTGGTGAGCAGCGTGGCCAGCGTGGCGATGCCGACCGAGCCGCCGAGGTTGCGCATCATGTTGAACATGCCCGAGGCGCTCGGCAGCAGGTTGGGCGGGATGCCATTCACCGCGAAATTGGTCAGCGTGATCATGATCAGCGGCTGGCCCAGGGCACGCACGATCTGCGCGGCCAACAGCTCGGGGCCGGCCGTGTCGGCGCTCATGTGCGTGTTCATGAAGCAGGACGTCGCGAACAGCGCCAGGCCCAGGCTCATCATCACGCGGTTGTCCAGCTTGGTGGACAGCTTGGCCGCGAAGGGCATGATGAAGAGCTGCGGCAGCCCCATCCACATGATGACGATGCCGATCTGCATCGGCGTGTAGTTCGCGATCTGGCCGAGATACAGCGGCAGGATGAAGGCCGAGCCGTAGAGACCCATGCCGGTCGTGAAGGCGATGACGCCGGCAATCAGGAAGCTGGGGCGGCCGAGGATGTGCAGGTCGATGAAGGTGTTCTTGCGCGTCAGGCCGCGCCAGGCCCAGCCGTAGATGCCACCGATGGCCAGCACGGCGGCCGTGATGATGAAGGGGCTCTGGAACCAGTCCTTGGCATTGCCCTCTTCCAGCATCGCGGTCAGCGAGCCCAGACCGATGGCCATGAAGGCAATGCCCCACCAGTCGACGTCGCGCAGCAGCTTCAGGTTCATCGGCTCCTTGTCCAGGCCGATGCTGACGCCGAGCATCAGCAGGATGCCGGGTGCCCAGTTGATGTAGAAGATGCTGGGCCAGCCATAGAGCTCGGTCAGATAGCCGCCCACGGTCGGGCCGAGGGTCGGGGCCAGCGTCGCCGTCATGCCGAACAGGGCCAGGCCGATGGGGCGCTTGTTCAGCGGCAGCTTGCGCGTGACCAGGGTCATCGCCATCGGGATCATGACGCCGCCCGTGAAGCCCTGGGCCGCACGGAAGGCGATCATCGATTCCAGGCTCCAGGCCATGCCGCACAGCGTGCTGAAGATCAGGAACAGCGCGACGTTGACGACGAGGTAGCGGCGCGTGGAGAAGACCATCGCCAGGAAACCCGCCAGCGGGATGACGACGATCTCGGCGACCAGGTAGGCGCTGGAAATCCAGGAGCCCTCTTCCTGCGTTGCCGACAGCGCGCCGAGGATGTCCCGCAGCGAGGAGTTGGTGATGGCGATGTCCAGCACCGCCATGAAGGCACCCAGCAGGCTGGCCAGCACGGCCAGCCAGGTGCGGCCGCTGACCTTCTGGTCGGGCGGCGGCGGGAGGTAGTTTTCGTTGCCCATGGTCGCTTACTCAGCGATCTCGACCTCGACCTGCACCGACAGCCCCGGCACGATGCGGTTCGCCGCCTCGCCCAGCTCCTTCAAGCTCTCGGCCTCGAACACCAGCTTGACCGGCACGCGCTGGACGATCTTGGTGAAGTTGCCGGTCGCGTTGTCCGGCGGCAGCAGCGCGAAGCTGGCGCCCGAGGCCGGGGCGAAGCTGTCGACATGGGCGAGCAGGTCCTTGCCCGGGAAGGCGTCGACCTTGACATGCACCTTCTGGCCCGGCTTCATCCTCGCGAGCTGGGTCTCCTTGAAGTTGGCGACGATCCAGGTCTCGGGTTCGACGATGGCCGCGAGCTGCTGGCCCGGCTGCACGCGCTGGCCGACTTCGACCGTGCGCTTGCCGATGCGGCCGTCGCTGGAGGCCTTCAGCTCGACATAGCCGAGCTGGTTTTGGGCATCCTTGAGCTGGGCCTGGGTCGCGCTCTTCTGTGCGTTGGCCGACTGGCGGGCGCTTTCGGCAGCGACGACGGCTTCCTTGGCGGCCGAGGCACTGGCCTTGCGGGCGGCCAGGTCGGCGCGAGCCACGTCACGCGCGGCGAGGGCGGCGTCGAGCTCCTGCTTGGAGGTGGCGCGCAGTTCGGCGCCGAACAGGGTCTGGCTGCGCTTGGCGTCCAGCTCGGTGCGGGCCAGAACGGCTTCGGCCTGCGTCACTTGCGAGGACGTCGCCGCGGCTTGTGCCTTGGCCTGGGCGATCTGCGCGGCGCTGGTGGCGATGCTCGCGTCGGACTGGGCGATCTGGGCCTTGAGGCGCTCGATCTGCACGGCCGCGTCGGCCGGGTCCAGGCGCAGCAGCACGTCGCCGGCCTTGACGATGGCGTTGTCCTGCATGCGCATCTCGGTGACGACACCGGCCACGCGGGTCGCAACCGGGTGGATGCGGCCGGCGACGAAGGCGTTGTCGGTCTCCACCAGATGCTGGCTGCGCCACCACATGCGGCCACCCAGGCCGATGCCGCCGATCAGCAGGATGGCGCCGACGATGAGCAGGGGCACGGGCGGGCCACTCTTGGCAGGCTTGGGGGCGGCGTTGTTCTCTTGCGGTGCGTTCATTTCGAGTTCCTTGTTTTCGCGTGTTCAGAGTTGTCGGGGGCTGAGGCGGCCCATGCCGCCGGACTGGAATCGCTGCAGGGCGGCCACGACCTGGCCTTCATCGCTCATGACGAAGGGGCCGTGGCGCACCACGGGTTCATGCAGGGGCCGGCCGCAGAAGCAGGCCAGGCGCAGGGCCTCGTCGGCCTTGACGCGGGCGCCGCCACCCACGGGCAGGCTCAGGGCCCGGCCGGTGCTCAGCGGCAGTTCGTTGGTACGGCCACTGCCCTGGATGACGAGGGCGAAGCCCTGCTCACCCTCGGGCAGCACGAAGTCGAAAGTGGCGCCGGCGGCGATGTCGACCAGCACCAGGGACGTCGACCAGGGCAGTTCCAAGGCGGTGTCGGCACCAAAGACCTGAATCGCGCGCCAGCCCTCGCCTTCGCGGCGCGGCATCTGCTCCGGGGCCAGGCGCATCACGGTGGGCGCGCGCAACTTCTGGTCGGCCGGCAGGTTGACGAAGATCTGCAGGCCATGGGCCTCGCGGCCAGGCTCGGCCGGGAATTCGTCGTGCATGACGCCGCGCCCGGCCAGGGTCCAGTGCAGGCCGCCCGGAGGGATGGCGTGCTCGCCGCCCAGGGAGTCGCGGCTGACCAGGCCGGTGGCCGAATCGTCGAAGAGATAGGTCACCGCCGAGAAGCCGGCATGGGGATGGGGCGCGAACACCGACTCGCTCATGCGGAAGTGGTCGACCATGATGAAAGGGTCGAGCAACGCCAGCGGCTCGCGCAGGCCGTCGGCCTGGAAGCCGGCACCGATGCGGTGCCTTTGGGGCTGGAGAAGACGGGGTGTTGACATCGTGCGGCGGACTGTAGAGAGTTCCATTTCCTGTGAATAGCCACGAAACTCAAACGGACCGTTCCAGAAACGAAACGAAATAAAACGAGACCTCCGACGCCATGAAGATCGACGACCTCCTGCTGCTGGCCCAGGTTCACAAGGCCGGATCGCTGTCCGAGGCCTCCCGGCAACTGGACCTGCCCAAGGCCACGCTGAGCCGGCGCCTGACGGCGCTGGAGACCTCGGTGGGGGCTCGCCTCTTCGTGCCGGGTGCCAGCCGGCTGACGCTGACCGAACTGGGCGAACAGCTGGCCGAGCGCGCCGCGCGCCACGACGACGACATCGCCGAGACTCGCCACTGGCTGGCGGCGCGGCGGGGCCCGCCCCCGGGGCGGCTGCGTGTTTCAGTGCCGGCCGAGTTCGCGATGCTGGTGCTGGCCGAGAGTTTTTCGCGCTTCGTGCGCCGCTATCCCAAGGTGGAGCTGGAGATCGACACGACGCCGCGCCGCGTCGACCTCTTCAACGAGCCTTATGACGTGGTGGTGCGAATGGGGCCCGTGGACGAACCCGACCTCATCGCCCGCCGCTACATGCTGCTGGAGCGTGGCCTCTACGCCAGTCCGGTGTATCTGCAGGCCCGGCCCGCGCCACAGACGCCGGCCGACCTGGCCGATCATGACTTCGTCGTGCTGAGCCAGGCCAAGGGCATGTACCGCAAGCTGCTGAACGGCAAGCAGACGGCCGAGGTGGATCTGCATGGCCCGCTGGAGGCCAATTCCATCGGCCTGGTGCTGTCACTGACGCGGGCCGGCGGCGGCATCGCCAGCTTCCCCTTCGGCATGGTGGCCAGCGACATCGAGGCCGGCACCCTGGTGCCGGTGCTGCCGGAATGGAGCTATGAGCCGCTGCCGGTGACGCTGCTGACGGCGAGTCGCCGCCTGATGCCGGCCAAGACGCGGGCCTTCATCGACCATCTGTTCGAGACCGTGCCCGAATGGGCACACGTGAAGGGAGTGCTGGGGCCCGACGCCCTCCCCGCTCGACGTCCCTGATCAGGCCGGTCGTGGCTTACCACCGCCCCGCAGCAGGAAGACGCCGAGCCACGTCATGCCGATGGCGAAGATGAAGGCCACGACGACGGGCCAGATGGCCCGCTTTTCCAGATAGCTCTCCGTCGGGTCCTTGGGATTGAAGTGGACGGCCATGGCCAACGCCTTCGGCTCCCGTTCGATCGAGTCCTGGCCGAAGACTTGCTGCCCCGCGACCGGAAAGGTGTAGGTCACCTTGTAGCGGGTCGAGGTGGTGATGCCGAGCTTGGTGGTCTTCACCTGGACATAGGCCGGATTCAGGACGGCTGTCGCCGTGGCCGTGCAGCGCGCATAGAGCTCGCGCTTGTCCGCCGCCTGGCTCCAGGAAAACCAAACCATCACCCAGCCCACGACGATGAATATCAGGGCCAGCTGAGCCCGGTTCGTCGCTTCCTTGGCTTGCGAATTCCGCTGGCCCTTGTCCCGCGAGTACAAGGTGGCGCGGCCGCAATGGATGCAGCTGGCCGAGCCCGGCGGGCTCAGCTCATCACAGTTCAGACATTTCAGGGTGGCCATGGATTCAGAGCGTGAGTCAACCGAAATTCTCCGGCCGGCCACCCGTCTGCAAGCTGTCCCACACCGCCACGGCGCTCCCTCAGGACGCCAGCAAGGCCCTGAGACCGTCTTCGTCCAGCACCGTCACGCCCAGGGCCTGCGCCTTGTCCAGTTTGCTGCCGGCATCCTCGCCGGCAATGACGTAGTTCGTCTTCTTGGACACCGAGCCGCTGACCTTGCCGCCGGCTGCCTCGATGAGGGCCTGGGCCTCGTCGCGGCTCAGCACGGGGAACTTGCCGGTCAGCACCAGGGTCTTGCCCAGCAACGGTCGCGGCCGGTCGTCGGCCTCGCCTTCGCTTTCCTTCGGAGCCACGCCGGCCGCCAGCAGTTGCTCGACGACCTCGCGGTTGTGCGGCTGGGCGAAGAAGGTGTGGATGCTGGCCGCGACGATGGGGCCGACGTCGGGCACTTCCAGCAGCTGCTCGACGCTGGCGTTCATCAGCTTGTCCAGCGTGCCGAAATGGCGGGCCAGGTCCTTGGCCGTCGTCTCGCCGACCTGGCGGATGCCCAGCGAAAACAGGAAGCGCGCCAGCGTCGGCGTCTTGCTCTTCTCCAGCGCGTCGACGATGTTCTGGGCACTCTTCTCGGCCATGCGGTCCAGGGCCGCGAGCTTGGCGACGCCGAGCTTGTAGAGGCCGGGCAGGCTTTGCACGATGCCGGCGTCGACGAGCTGCTCGACCAGCTTGTCGCCCAGGCCCTCGATGTCCATGGCGCGGCGGCCGGCGAAGTGCAGCATGGCCTGCTTGCGCTGCGCCGGGCAGAACACGCCGCCGGTGCAGCGGTATTCGATGCTGCCCTGCTCGCGCGCCGCCTCGCTCCTGCAGATGGGACAGGCGCGCGGCATGTGGAAGTTGGGCACATAGCTCGGCCGCTCGCCCGGCACGCGGCCGACGACTTCGGGAATCACGTCACCGGCGCGGCGGATGATGACCTTGTCGCCGACGCGCACGCCCTTGCGGCGCATCTCGAAGACGTTGTGCAGCGTGGCGTTGCTGACCGTCGTGCCGCCGACGAAGACGGGGTCCAGCCGCGCCACCGGCGTCAGCTTGCCGGTGCGACCCACCTGGATGTCGATGGCCAGCAGCGTCGTCACCTGCTCCTGGGCCGGATATTTGTGGGCCACGGCCCAACGCGGCTCACGGGTCTTGAAGCCGAGCCGGGTTTGCAGCTCGCGCGAGTTGACCTTGTAGACGACGCCGTCGATATCGAAGGGCAGGCCGTCGCGCGCTTCGGCCACCCGCTGGTGGAATTCGACGAGGCCAGCCGTGCCGGCAGCCACCGTGCGCATGTCGTTGACCGGCAGGCCGAAGACGGCCAGCGCGTCCAGCAGGCCGGACTGCGTCGCCGGCAGGTCCCAGCCCTGCACCTCGCCCAGGCCATAGGCATAGAAGCTCAACGGCTTGTCGCGCGCCTGGCGCGAGTCGAGCTGGCGGATGGCGCCGGCGGCCGTGTTGCGCGGGTTGACGAAGGTCTTGTCGCCCTTGGCGCGCTGGCGCTCGTTCAGCGCCTCGAAGGCGTCGCGGCGCATGTACACCTCGCCGCGCACCTCCAGCACCGGCGGTGCGTCACCCTTGAGGCGCAGCGGGATCTGGCCGATGGTGCGCACGTTGTGGGTGACGTCCTCGCCCGTCTCGCCATCGCCGCGCGTGGCGGCCTGCACCAGCACGCCGGCCTCGTAGCGCAGATTGATGGCCAGGCCATCGAACTTCAGCTCGGCGTTGTAGTCGACCGGCGCGTCACCTTCCTTCAGCCCCAACTCGCGGCGCACGCGGGCATCGAAGGCGATGGCACCGCCCTCCGTCGTGTCGGTCTCCGTCGTGATCGACAGCATGGGCACGACATGGGCCACCGGCGTCAACCCCGGCAGCACGGCACCGATGACGCGCTGGGTCGGCGAGTCCGGCGTCAGCAGCTCGGGGTGGGCCGCCTCGAGGGCCTGCAGCTCCTGGAACAGCTTGTCGTACTCGGCATCCGGCAGGGCCGGCTGGTCGAGCACGTAATAGAGATGGGCGTGATGGTTGAGCTGGGTGCGCAGTTCGGCGGCGCGCTGGGCTGGCGTGGCGGTCATGGGGGCATTGTCGCGGCGGGAGAATGGCCGGCATGACATCCCGCGTCGTCCTGCATGCCAGCCCCGCCGTGGGCTTCGACCAACCCTCGAGATGCTGGCCGCCTGCCACGAACGCGTGCAGCGCAGCCTGGACCTGCTGCGGCGCCTGCATGCCCATGTGCTGGAACGCGGCGTGGACGCCCAGGCCCGCGACGCTGCCGCCGACGTGCTGCGTTATTTCGACAAGGCCGGCCCGGCCCACCACGAGGACGAAGAGCGTCATGTGCTGCCCCGCTTGCGTGCCGCAGGCCTGGCCGACATGGCCGATCGCCTGCATGCCGACCATGGGGAGATGACGCGGCTGTGGGCTCAGCTGCGTGAACCTTTGCTGGCCTGGACGCGCAACGAATCTGCCGACCTGGACGAGACTTCGTTACTTCACTACATCGATCTTTACGACGCCCACATGGCCATCGAGGACGGCCAGGCCTTCGCTGCGGCCCGCGCCGGTCTTCTAGAAGACTCGCTGGCCGCCGTGGGAAATGAAATGGCGTCTCGTCGCCGAAGCACACCTTCCGACACATCTTCGTCGGCATCGTCCTAGGGATATTTTCTCGGCTTAGGTAGTTTTCCTACAGTCATTCATCTCCGCTCTGCCTAGAGTTCGCGCACTTTCCCAACAGCGGGAAAGGCGGCCAGGGCATGCAGTCGAGTGGCCGAATCCAGCCGCCCCACAACGAGGGCGGCGGTCGAACCAACCGGAGACAACATGCTCAAGCTGCCGCACGCGAGCCGCCGGCTCGCCCTCGCCCTGACGCTGGCCCTGGCCGGCGGGGCCTCCACCCCTGCCCTCGCGCTGAACCCGAACTCCACGTCGGTGCAGATGTTCGAGTGGTCCTGGCCCGACATCGCCACCGAGTGCACGCAATGGCTGGGCCCCAAGGGCTTCGGCGGCGTGCAGATCTCGCCGCCCGGCGCGTCCAAGAACGCGGGCGGCTGGTGGGGCGTCTACCAGCCGGTCAACTACGTGAACCTGACCAGCCGCATGGGCACGCCAGGTCAGCTGCAGACCATGATCAACACCTGCCACACGGCCGGTGTGCGGGTCTATGCCGACGTCGTCGTCAACCAGATGGCCGATGGCAGCGGCACGGCCACCGACGGTTCGACCTGGAATGCCGCGACGCTGGCCTACCCCTACTTCAGCGCCAACGACTTCCACGCCAACTGCAACATCAACGACGCCGACTACAACTCGCCGTCGGGCCGCAGCAATGTCCAGAACTGCCGCCTCGGCGGCCTGCCCGACCTGGCCACCGAGAGCAGCTATGTGCAGGGCCAGATCGTCAACTACCTGAAGGCCCTGCTGGCCATGGGGGTCGACGGCTTCCGCATCGACGCGGCCAAGCACATGCCGGCCAGCGCCTGGACGTCCATCATGAACACGGTCAAGGCCGCCTACCCGACGACGCTGAAGGGCGAGCCCATCTGGGTCACGCAGGAAATCATCAACGACGGCGAGGTGGACCGGCCCAGCTACTTCCCGGTCGGCACGCTGAACGAGTTCCAGTTCACCTCGGCCATGCGGGACATCTTCCGCAACAACAACGGCCTCAACCTCGCCAGCATTCCGAGCGTGATGGGAACCTGGGGCAACTGGGGCGGCAGCTGGGGCTTCATCCAGCCGCAGAACGCCACCGTCTTCATCACCAACTGGGACACCGAGCGCAACGGCGGCTCGCTGAACATCAACAACAACGGTGGCGCCGACTCGGCCGGCCAGCGCTACACCCTGGCCCACGTCTTCATGCTGGCCCAGGGCTATGGCGAGGCCCAGCTCTACTCGGGCTTCAAGTTCACCGACACCGGCGCCGACCGGCCCAGCGCCAGCCCCTACAGCGGCGGCGTGCCGCAGATCAACGTGGTCTGGGACTTCGCCCACCGCTGGACGCCGCTGGCCAATATGGTGGCCTTCCGCAATGCCGCCATCAACCAGGCCCAGCAGAACTGGATCGTCGGCAACAACGGCAACCAGGTCGCCTTCAGCCGCGGCAATGTCGGCTTCGTCGCGTTGAACAACAGCGCCAGCGCCTGGACGCGCACCTTCGCCACCGGCCTGCCCGCCGGCGTCTACTGCAACGTCATCAACGGCACGAAGAATGCCGCCGGCACCGGCTGCACGGCCGACTCGGTCACGGTGGACGCCAGCGGCAACGCCAGCTTCACGGTGCCCGCCAACAACAGCGCCAGCAACCCCGCCGTGGCCATCTACACGGGCCAGAAGACGACCAGCGGCGGCAGCAACTGCTCAGTGACCTTCACCATCGCCAATGCCAACACGGTGACCGGCCAGAACCTGCGCGTCGTCGGCAATGTGACGGGCCTGGGCGCCTGGGCACCGGCCTCGGGCTTTGCGCTGACCATCCAGGGCTCGGGCGCCAATGTGCCGTGGAGCGGCACGGTCAGCCTGCCGGCCGGCACGGCGATTCAGTACAAGTACGTGAAGTGGGACGGCTCGACGGCCACCTGGGAAAGCAACCAGGCGACCGGCAGCGGCAATCGCGAGTTCACGAGCTGCGCCAGCGGCTCTCAGTCTCGCACCGACGGCAACTTCAAGTTCTGAACGTGCCCCTCGCCCAGTCGAGCCTCGCTGAACGCGGGGCGCGACTGGTCGGTCCCCCTGGGGGACGGCGATGCATGAGGCATTGAGCCGCATGCACATCGCCTGCGGGCCGGCTTGGGAACGGCCCGGCGCCGGTCCGCGCGTTGAAGCCGATCAACTGCGTGCTGCTGGCGCCACCGCGGTGATCATGACCTGGTCCACGCGGTGGCTGTCGACGTCGACGACCTCGAAGCGCCAGCCTTCCCATTCGACGACATCGGTGCGCCGCGGGATGCGGCGCAGCATCACCATGAGGAAGCCGGCCAGGGTGTCGTAGGTGCCGGCATGCGGCCAGGTCTCGATGCCCAGCGAGCGCTGCACCTCGGGGATGGGCGTGATGCCGTCGGCGAGGAAAGATCCATCCTCCCGGCGCACGATCTGCTCCTCGTCGCTCGGTGCGACGAGGCTGCCCATCACCGTGTTCATCACGTCGTTCAGCGTCACGACGCCGACCACGCGGCTGTATTCGTTGACGACAACGGCGAAGTCCTCGTGGGCCTCACGGAACTGCATCAGCATCTCCGACAGCGTCAGCCGGTCCGGCACGATCAGCACCTTTTTGACGATGACGGCAGGCTCTCGCAGCGAGATCGCCTCGTCGCGCAGCACGCGCTGGAACAGGTCGGTCGCATCCACATAGCCAACCACCTCGTCGATCTCCCCGGCGCACACCAGGTAGGTCGAGTGCGGTGCCTCGGCGATGCGGTTGCGGATCAGCACATCGTCGTCATCCCGAGAGAAGAAGACGATGCGCTCGCGGGCCGTCATCACCGTCTCGACGATGCGCGTGTCCAGCTCGAAGACATTGGCGATGACCTGCTGCTCCTCGTCGGCGACGACACCGGCCTGATAGCCCGCCTCGGTCAACGCCAGGATGTCGCGATAGCTGATGGTCTCGTCGCGCTTGGCCGGCAGGCCCAGCAGGCGGATCAGCCCTTCGGTGATGCCGCTGAAAGCCCAAGCCAGCGGCTTGAGCACGCGGCACAGCAGCAGCATGGGCCCGACCAGGGTCATGGCCACGCGCTCGGGCTCGTTCATGGACAGGCGCTTGGGCACCAGGTCGGCCATGACGATGAACAGCGCCGTGATGCTGACGAAGGAGGCCGCAAAGCCCAGGGTCGCGGCCAGCTCGGGCGCCACCACCAGCCGCAGGGCCGCTTCGAAGTGAGGCGTGAAGGCGCCCTCACCCACGATGCCGGCCAGGATGGCCACGGTGTTGACGCCGATCTGCACGACAGTGAAGTAGTCGCCCGGGTGCTCCTGCACGGACAGCACCTTGGCGGCGCGGGCGTCGCCGCCGTCGGCGCGCTGCTGCAGGTTCAAGCGGCGGGATGCGGCCAGCGACAGCTCGGCCATCGAGAAGAAGGCGCTGGCGGCGATGAGAAGGGCAATCAGCAGCAGGCTGGTGGTCAAACGCCGGGTCCGGGAACTGAACGAGCGTTCAGTTTATGCCGCGATCCCGGCCTCGCGGTTGCACTTCTCCATGAAGGCCGTCGCGTCCGCCACCGGCACGGGGCGTGCATAGCCAAAGCCCTGCATCACGTCGCACTGCCAGCCGCGCAGGCAGGCTTCCTGGGCGGCGTCCTCGACGCCTTCGGCCACCACCGTCATGCCCAAGCTGTGCGACAGCTGGATCATGGCTTGCACGATGGCCGCGCCGCCCTCGTCCTGGCCGAGGTCGCGCACGAAGGCGCGGTCGATCTTCAGCCGGTTGATGGGGAAGCGCTTCAGATAGGCCAAGCTGGAATAGCCGGTGCCGAAGTCGTCGATGGCCAGGTGCAGGCCCAGGGAACGCAGCTCGGCCATCTTGGCAATCGTGGCCTCGGCGTCGTCCATCATGGCGCCCTCGGTGATCTCCAGCTCGATGAAGTGCGGGTCTATGCCCGTGGCAATCAGGGCCTCGCGTACCGAAGTCATGAACTCCGGATGCTGGAACTGCCGCGGCGAGATGTTGATGGCCACGACCGGCTGACCCAGGCCGCTGTCGTGCCAGGCCTTGGCCTGGCGGCAGGCCTGCTGCAGCACCCAGCGGCCAATGGGCACGATGAGGCCGGATTCCTCGGCCAGCGGGATGAATCGGTCCGGCGGGATCAGGCCTTCGGGGCTGCGCCAGCGCAGCAGGGCCTCGAAGCCCGACAGCTTGCGCGTACTCAGCTCGCACTGGGCCTGGTAGAAGAGTTCGAGTTCGCCGCGGTCCAGGGCTTGCGACAGGCGAGCCTCCAGCTGCAGCCGGCCCTGCTGGTCGTCCAGCAGGCCCTGGGTGAAGACCACCGCGCTGTTGCCGGGCTGGCCCTGGGCATGCCGCATGGCGAGCTGGATGGCCCTGGCGATGTCCGCGGTCTGGTCGCCGTCGCGCGGGTATTCGGCGGCGCCCACGCTCAGGGTCACGGCAAGCTGCTGGCGCTGCACCTCGAAGACCGGCTGCATCACCAGCAGCAATTGGTCCAGCAGGCCACGCAGGGCCGCGTCGTCGCCCGTCGCCGGCACGATGGCACCAAAGGACAGCCCGTCCATGCGATAGAGCCGGCCGCCGGCCGCCTCGACGACCGACTGCAGCCGCGCGGCCACCTGACACAGCAGATCGTCACCAGCGGCATGGCCCAGGCTGCCCATGATGCGGCTGAAGCGGTTGATGGCGATACCCAGACCGATGAAGCTGTCGTTGCCGAGCTCCTTGGCCCGCAGCTCCAGCGCGCGGCGATTGGGCAAGCCGGTGACGCGGTCGTGCAAGCCGACGTAGGCAAGTTCGGCGTTGTGCGCCTGCAGCGTGCGGTTGGCCTTGCGGGCACGGCGGTACAGGGCCACGGTCAGGAAGACGACCGCCAGCATGGCGATGGCCAGGACGAGGATCAGCAGCCTTTCGCTGCGATGGCGTTCGAGCTGGCTGGCCTGCAGCTCGTTGTCATGCTTGAGGGCCTCGAGAGCGCGCTGGTTCTGCTCGAAGCTGGAGCGGCGCTGCAGTTCCAGCACGGTACTGACGCGGTCGTTGCGCACCAACTCGGTCTCCAGGGCCAGAGCCTTGCGCGACTGCTGAACGGCGCCCGCCACGTCGCCCAGGGCTTCCAGCAGATCGGCATGGCGGTTCAACTGCTCCATCAGGCGCACCTTGCGACCCTGCTTGGCCAGCGAGGCCAGGCCCTGGTTCACCAATTGCTCGCCCGCGGCCTTTTGACGCAGGCCGAGCCGCGCCAGCCCCGCGCTGATCGTGGCCACGGTCACGGCGTCTTCGTCACCGCCGTCCTGCCGCGCCAGCTTCAGCGCCCGCTCCGCATAGGCCAAGGCGGCCGTGAAGTTGCGCGCGCTCAGGTGCAGGTCGGCCAGTTCCTGCACCACCTCCGCCTGGGTGTTCAACCAGGTCGCGCTGCCGCTGGCCGGGTTCACGGCAGCAGCGCTCGCGGCCACGGCAGGCTCAATGCTGGCAGCCAGACGGCGCGCCTGCTCCCGTGCTCGATCCCGGGCCATGGGACGGCCCGCCTCCTCCTCGACCAGCGATTCGATCAGCTTGGCTGCGAGCTGCAGGGAGGGGCTGCCGGCCGTTTCGGCGAAGCGAAAGGCCCGCTGCGCATCCGCCCGGGCGCCGTCGATGTCACGCAGGGCCAGCCGGATAGGGGCCAGCGCGCTGTGGGCCGTCGCGGCCCGCCGCGGGTTGGACTGGGTCTGTGCCGATAGTCCTGCCGCCGCGTAGGCCTTCAGACCCTCCGGCAGATGGCCCGTTGCCAGGCTGATGTTGCCGGCCGTCATGAAGACCCAATAGCGCAGCGGCTCGTCCTGCGTCTTCTCGACCCAGGGCAGGGCCTCGTTCATCCAGCCATAGGCGGCATTCATGCGCCCCGACAGCTGCAGCATGGTCGCCCGCAGCCCATAGGCCGAGGCCATGGCCGCAGCGTTGTGTTCACGCTCGCCCAGGTCGATGAGCTCGGCCGTCGCCGCATCGACGACGGTGAACTGGTCCATCAGGCCATGGGCATAACCCCAGGCGGCCAGAAAGACGCGCAGGTTGTCGCCGCCCAGAGCCCGGGCCTGCGCTTCCAGCGGGCGCAACCGCGCCACCACCTCGGGTGGCTCGTTGCCATAGCTCGCCTCGATGGCTTCGATCTGCTGGGCCAGCGTGGGGGCAGCCAGACAAGCAGGGCTGAACAGCGAAGCCAACAGCAGCAACCATCCCGACAGCCAGAAGCTGGCGGTCGCAAGACGGGTGGGACTGAAAGCTGAGGTGAAACCGCTGCGCATCGGGCCTGCAAGCCGTGTGACGTGCAGACTGTAGGAGCTTCGCCCCGCCAGCGGTCAGCCAGACCGCGGCGTTTGCGCGGCCAATGTCACGCCATCAGCTGAACAGGCGGCGCGCGGCGGGTGAGCCGGCGGCCAGGTCGCGCTCCGCCAGGGCCTCGTAAAGCTTCTTGAGCTCGACGTCGATGGCCGCGAAAGCATGCAGACCCAGCACCTGGCCGCGGTCGTCGCAAACCTCGGCCTCGAGGTCGCGGGACAGCGCGCGCGCCGACTCCTGCCAGAGCGCGAAGGGCTCGTGTTCGGCGGCCGTCTGCGGCACGTCCAGGGCCAGCGTCAGCTCGCGCAGGGACAGGGCCTCGGGGTCCTCGGCCAGGGCCGCCTGGGCATCGAATTGCAGGGTTAGCACCGGCGGCGCGCCCTCCTCGCCTGAAGGCAGCACCAGGCGCCCCGGCAAGGCGCCGGCGACGAATCCATGGCGGGCCGCCGACTGCTGGACAAAGCCGGGCGTCCAGGCCGTGGCCTTGGCACGCAGCAACAAGGCCAGCTGGGCATCGTGGCTGGCCGCGAACTGGTCCAGTTCGCGGGCACGGGCGACGACGTCCAGCATGTCGGGGAACTGCACGAAGCCGCCGACGCCGTCGGCAAAGGCCTGCACCTTCTGCACGAACTCGGAGTACTCGATCTCGTTCAGCGCGCCGCTGCGGTTGGCCATCTTCAGGCCGGCCTGGAATTCGCTGTAGCGCTGGCCGGGCGCGGGCAATTCCCAGTCGCCGGTCTCGGTGTTCAGACCTTCGATCTGCAGCGGCTTGGTGCCGGCGCGACGGCTGCCGGGCTGGTGCTGCAGGGCGAGCTCGCCCGAGACGGGCTGCTCGACGGTGATGGCCGCGATGGCGTCGATCAGCGCATCGATGCGCGCGGACGGGCGGCGCAGCGGGCGCGCCACGGCGGGCAGCGTCACTTCCAGCGGCTCGGCCTCGGCAGCGCCTTCGACCGGCATGGCGGGGGGCGCATCGAAGGACGGCTCCTCCATCGGCGGCACGGCGCGCTTGGGACCCGCCTTGCGCGCGGCCCAGGCGCCATGGGCAACGACGCCGGCCAGCACGATGCCGCCAGCCATGGCCAGCAGCTGGGTCAGGGTGACGCTCATGCCGCCTCCGCCATCGCCAGGGCCTTGTCCATATCCACGGCGACGATGCGGGATACGCCCTGCTCCTGCATGGTGACGCCGATCAGTTGTTCAGCCATTTCCATCGCGATCTTGTTGTGCGAGATGAAGAGGAATTGCGTGCCGGCGCTCATCTTGGTGACGAGGCGCGCATAGCGCTCGGTGTTGGCGTCGTCCAGCGGCGCGTCCACCTCGTCCAGCAGGCAGAAAGGCGCCGGGTTGA
>CBHWBD010000090.1:0-19204 GCA_966111775.1 uncultured Comamonadaceae bacterium
CAGCTGGTGGAACGCGGCCTGCCCTTCGTCGCGCTGGAGACGGGCGCGGAGGTCGGTGCCAACCTGCGCGACTACGGCCATGTGCAGCTCTTCTCG
Organism: uncultured Comamonadaceae bacterium; assembly: GCA_966111775.1. Lineage (GTDB taxonomy): Bacteria > Pseudomonadota > Gammaproteobacteria > Burkholderiales > Burkholderiaceae_C > Pelomonas. Next base: position 97 of record CBHWBD010000090.1, read on the forward strand.
CCCTGGCAGTTCGACGTGGACCACGCCATGGCCCGGCTGCTGGCGCCCAGCGGCTGGACGGCACCGCCCGCGGCCGACCTGCCGCGTGCCGGCGAGGTGGTGGACCGCGTGCTCAAGCCATTTGCCGCCCTGCCGCAGATTGCCCCCTCGATCAGGCTCGGCGCCCGCGTGCTGGCGGTGACGCGCGAGGGCTTCGACAAGGTCAAGAGCGCCGGGCGCGACCAAGCGGCCTTCCTGGTGCGCTACGAGCAACAAGGCGAGGTGCACGAGTTGCGCGCCCGCGCCGTCATCGACGCGACCGGCACCTGGAACCAGCCCAACCCCGTCGGTGCCAACGGCCTGCAGGCCATCGGCGAGGCCGAGTCGCGCGACCGGATCTTCTACGGCATCCCCGACGTGGCAGGCCCGCTGCGCAGCCGCTACGAAGGCAAGCGCACACTGGTTGTGGGTGCGGGCCACTCCGCGGCGAATGCGCTGCTGGCTCTGGACGAACTGGCGAAGCAGTCGCCGGGCACGCGCCTGGCGTGGGCCGTCCGTTCACCGGCCCTGCAGCGCGTCTTCGGCGGCGGCGACGCGGACGCACTGCCGGCCCGTGGTGCCCTGGGCGCTTCGCTGCGCCGGCTGCGCGATGGCGGCGCGCTGGAGTTCTTCAGCGGCCTGCGCGTGACGCGCATCGAGCGCGTCGGCGGCCAACTTCGCCTCACCGGCCTGGACGCGCAGCAGCAGCCGGTCAGCGTGGACGGCATCGACGAGATCATCTGCGCGACCGGGCAGCGGCCCGACCTCGCCCTCACCAGCGAGCTGCGCCTGAAGCTGGATCCCTGGCTGGAATCGACGGAGGCCCTGGGGCCGCTGATCGATCCCAACCTGCACAGCTGCGGCACGGTGCGCCCACACGGGCACCGCGAGCTGGCCCATCCTGAGCCGGGCTTCTACACCGTCGGCGTGAAGAGTTATGGCCGTGCGCCCACCTTCCTGATGGCGACGGGCTTCGAGCAGGCGCGCTCGGTGGTTGCCGCGATCGCCGGTGACCTGGCTGCGGCGGATCGCGTCGAGCTGGAGTTGCCGGAGACCGGCGTTTGCTCAGTCAGCCCGCCAACCGATGGCGCTGCCGCCGGCTGCTGCGCCCCCGCCCCCGAAGCGGTGGCAGTGGCCACACCCAGGCGCGGCTGCGGGCCGAAGCCAGCCCCGCAAGCCGAACCGCGGGCCGCCCGCTGCTGCGGCTGACGATGCCGGCCAGCCGCACGCGCGTCGTCGCCACGCTGGGCAGCGCCCAGACCCTGGCCTGGGCTTCGTCCTACTACCTGCCGGCCCTGCTGGCACGGCCGATGGCCGCCGAGCTGGGCGTGAACGAGCCGACGGTGTTCGCGGCCTTCTCGGTGGCCCTGGTCGTGTCGGCCCTGGTCGGGCCGCATTCGGGCCGGCGCATCGACCGCTGGGGCGGCCGACACGTGCTGATGGCAACGAGCGTGCTGTTTGCACTCGGGCTGGCCGCCATGGCGCTGGCCAGCGGGCCGGTCGGCCTGTTCGCGGCCTGGCTGGTGATGGGCGTTGCGATGGGCAGCGGCCTGTACGAGGCGGCCTTCGCGTCGCTGGTGCGCCTGTACGGCCAGGAGGCGCGCGGCACCATCACCGGCATCACGTTGATCGCCGGCTTTGCGAGCACGGTCGGCTGGCCGCTGACGGCGGCGCTGGAACACGCCTTCGGCTGGCGCGGCGCCTGCTGGGCCTGGGCCGCGTTGCACGTCATCGCGGGCCTGCCACTGAACGCGTTGCTGCCACGCGCCGAGCTGGCGTTGCCTCCGGCGATGGGCGCTGCGCCGACTGCAGCAACTGTCTCGGAGCCCCCGTTGCGGACCGCCGCGCTGCTGGCGTGGGTCTTCGCCGTGACCTGGTTCGTCAGCACAGCCATGGCGGCTCACCTGCCGCGACTGCTGGATGCCGTGGGGGCCGCGCCCGGCGCCGTCATCGCCATCGGTGCGCTCGTGGGGCCTGCCCAGGTGGCGGGGCGGCTGCTGGAGTTCGGTTTCCTGCGTCGGCTGCATCCCCTGCACTCGGCGCGTGCCGCAGCGCTGATGCACCCACTCGGCGCAGCGCTGCTGGCAGTGATGGGCGCGCCGGTAGCAGCCGCCTTCGCGCTGCTGCATGGCGCCGGCAACGGCATCCTGACCATTGCCAAGGGCACCTTGCCGCTGGCCCTGTTCGGCCCGTCGGGCTACGGACTCCGGCAGGGCTTGCTGGTGATGCCCGCGCGGCTGGCGCAGGCGCTGTCGCCCTGGCTGTTCGGATTGCTGCTGGCCGAGTTCGGCACGCACGCCCTGTGGTTCTCGGCGGCGCTGGCCCTGAGTGCCCTAGCGGCCCTGCTGCTGATCCGCATCCCCGCCAATCCCCCGGAGACCTCCGCTTGAAGATCCGTACCGCCACCCCTCACGACGCCGACGCCGTTGCAGCCATCTACGGCCCCGTGGTGCAGCACACCACCATCTCCTTCGAGACGGAACCGCCCGATGCCGCCGAGATGCGCTCACGCATTGAAAAGACCCTGGCCACCCTGCCCTGGCTGGTAGCGGAAGACGCGGCAGGCGCCGTCTGCGGCTATGCGTACGCGAGCAAGCACCGCGAACGAGCGGCCTACCAGTGGTCGGTGGACACGACGGTCTATGTGCGCGAAGACATGCGCGGCCAGGGCGTCGGCCGGGCGCTGTACGGCCGCCTGCTGCCCGTCCTCGCCGAGCTGGGCTATTGCCAGGCCTTTGCCGGCGTCGCCCTGCCCAACGCGGGCAGCGTCGGCCTGCACGAGGCAATCGGCTTCCAGCCCATCGGCGTGTACCGCAACGTGGGCTTCAAACATGGCGCGTGGCGGGATGTGGGCTGGTGGCAAAGGGCATTGCAGAAAGCAGACGGTCCGCCGAGGGCCCCGGGGGTCTTCGTGTCGCAGCCCTGAACCAGCCCCCAACGCCAGTTCAGATCGCGTTGCAGCACCCGGGTTTCTGCAGCAGCCCAACGCCGTCGGCCGACGCCGCCAGGTCTTCCAGGATGCTGCAGTCCACCGCCGCGCCACCCGCGCAGGCGGTGTCACAGCTGCCCACGAACTCGGCCATCGCCTGCTCGAGCGCCGTCAGCTCTGCCAGCTTGACCCGAAGCTGCGTCAGATGGCGCGCCGCGACCTCGCGGACTTCGATGCAAGGCCGCTGCGGCTCGTCCATCAGGCCCACGAGTTCGCGCACCTGCTCGATGGCGAAGCCGAAGTCGCGGCAGCGGCGGATGAAGCCCAGGCGGCGTACCGCGGCTTCGTCGTAGACGCGCCGGCCGGCTTCGGTGCGGGGCCCGGCGGGCAGCAGGCCGACGGACTCGTAGTAGCGGATGGTGGGCACTGAGCTGCGCGTGCGCCCGGCCAGCACACCGATGGAGAAGACGGGTGGGGTCGCCATGCCAGGGAGCTTAGCCTTTGCCGCAGCCGCAGGCTGGCGTCAGGATCGGTAGATCAGGCAGGAACTGCGAGAACAGCCACTGCGCATCACCGCCCCGACGTGGTGGACCAACGATGAACAGCTCGATGGCGGTGTCGGTCTCGGTCAGGCGGAAGGACAGGAAGGCACAGCATTCGCGCTCCAGCTCGACGATGGCGGACAGCTCGGCCGCGGCTTCGAGGGCGTAGCTCAGGCGCAGCGTCGAAGCCTGCAGATCATGAGCGCGCAGGTGGTCAGCCGTGAGCCGTCGGATACGGGCCAGGCGCGGGCCCATGTCGGCAGCGCTCAGCGTGCAGGCGATCGGCCATTCAACGGCAGCCACGCTCGCCTCCGGTCGCGCAGGCGGTGCCGCACTCGCAAGCTGTACGGCGCCGACGCCACCACCACAGCCCGCCCAGGGCCAGCAACACCCCTGCAGCCGGCAGCAGCTCGTCGACGCAGGCCCACAAAGCAGCGGCCGCGCTGGCGAGCGCAGCGGCGCCGAGCAGAGGGATGGCGCAGCAGACGGCGCAAGCGGCGCCGAGGCCCAGCGTCAGTTTCCAAGACTTCATGAGGACTCTCCTCGCAATGATGAGGTGGGCAAGGTAGGACCTCAAGCCACTTGAGGAGCAAGGGTTTTGCGCGCATCGGTCGTTGCCACAATGCCCGTATGGACCTGCTCAAGACCTGCGGCCTGTTCGTCATCACCGCGCTGGCGGAGATCATCGGTTGCTACCTGCCCTGGCTGTGGCTGAAGCAGGGCCGCTCCGTCTGGTTGCTGCTGCCAGCGGCCGCGAGCCTGGCACTCTTCGCCTGGCTACTGACCCTGCACCCGACGGCGGCGGGCCGGGTATACGCCGCCTATGGCGGCGTATACATCAGCGTGGCGCTGCTGTGGCTGTGGGTCGTCGACAAGGTGGCACCGACGCCGATGGACTGGCTCGGTGTGGCCCTGTGCCGGCTGGGTATGGCGGTCATCATGTGGGGACCGCCCTCGCCCGCATACGCCGATCGACTCTCGTTGGCCCCTCCTAGCACCTCGTCCGCGACCGGAGCGAAGCTCACTTGTGGCGCCAGACCTTGACGGCCGAGATGACCAGGATGGCCGCCAGGGCAGGAAGCAGCACGCTGTTCGGCACGATGCCGAGCAAGCGGCCACCCAGCGCCGCCCCCAGGATGGACCCGGCCGCCATCGCCGCCACGAGACGCGCATTGCGGCGCAGGACCTCGAAGGCGGCATCCCGGCTGTAGCGCACGAAGCCGACCACCATCGTCGGCAAGCTGATCGCCACCGACAGGCTGCCGGCGAGCTTGATGTCGGCGCCGAACAGCAGGATCAGCGTCGGAATCAGCAGCTCGCCGCCCGCCACGCCCATGACCGCGGCCACGACGCCGATCAGGAAGCCCGCCGCCACGCCAGCCAAGACCTGGGCTGGGCCGTGCAGAGCCGCCTCATGACCATGCACCTCATGGGCAAGCACCAGCACCGCCGCGATGGCAATCAGCATCAGGCTGATGACCTGGTAGAGCCTGCGGTTGCTCAGCCGCGTCGCCCACCCGGCGCCCAGCCAGGCCCCAACGAGGCTGCCGGCCAACAGGTTGGCGATGATCGCCCAGCTGTCTAGCAACTGCTGCGCCGGCACCGTGCCCATGCGGAAGAACAGCGCACTCGTGACGACGACGAGGCTCATGGCCTTGTTCAGGATCACCGCGTGCAGGGCCAGGAAGCCGAACAGGCCGATGAGGATGGGCAGGCGGAATTCCGCGCCACCGAGACCGATCAGGCCGCCCAGCACGCCGACGGCGGCGCCGGCCAGGGCGGCACCAAGGATGCGGCGAGTCGCCTCGGCAGCGACGGGTGTCATCTGCCCACGTTGATCTGCTGAATCAGCGCCCGGTGGCTGGGCAGGTCGGCCATGGCACGCTCGGCGAAGCGCTGGATCTTGGCGAACAGCTTGGCCGCGTCCTCGGCCTGGGTGAAGTCGGCGCGACCGGCGCTGAGGTCGGTCGCGTAGCCCATGCCGTAGAGGATGTACTGGTAGTTGAAGAAGGCGAAGGTCTCGGTGTCGAGCAGGAAGTCGAAGCGGCCGGGCGGGCGCAGCTTCCATTCCTCGAGCAGGCCGGCCAGGCGCTCGGGGATGGTGGCGGGCTGGGCGTTGTCGCGCCAGAAGGGCTCCTGGCGCTGGCTGAGGCAGTAGTGCAGCTTCAGGAAGTTGATGATGTTCTCGAAGCGCGTCGTCATCAGCTCGTTGAAGCGTCGCGCCGGCGCAGCGATGGGGCCGCCGTGCGGCAGCATCTCGGCAATCATGCCGACGGCCGCCTCGATGAGGACGAGGCCGGTCGCTTCCAGCGGCTCCAGGAAGCCGGCGGACAGGCCGACGGCGACGCAGTTCTGCACCCACTGCTGCTCGCGGTAGCCCGGCGCGAAGGGGATGCTGCGCATCGCAAGGTCTTCATGCCCCGGGCCGCAGTAGCGGCGCAGGATGTCGGCGGCGCGGTCTTCGCTGAGGTGGCTGCTGGAGTAGACGCAGCCGATGCCGCGCGCGCCGTTGAGGCCGATCTCCCACAGCCAGCCGGCCTCGTGGGCGGTGGCGATGGTGGCGCTCTCCATCACGGCGTCCGCCTCCAGCGGGATCTTGCAGGCCAGGGCGCGGTCGACGAAGAGATGCTCGCGCGCCGATTTGAAGGGGCTGCCGAGTGCGCGGCCGATGAGCTCGGCGCGAAAGCCCGTGCAGTCGACGTACAGCTCGGCCTCGAAGCGCCCGTGCTGGGCCGTGTCGAGATGGGCAATCGCCCCGGCGCCGGTCAGCGACACGTCGGTGACCGTGCCCTGCACATGGCGCACACCGAGTTCGCGGGCACGGTCGGCCAGCAGCTTGGCCAGCTTCGTCGCATCGAAGTGATAGGCGTAGTTCAGCGGCGCGGCATAGGGCGCCTCGCCGCTGCGCTTGGGCGCGCGGTTGGCCTCGGCGACGCGGCATTGCAGCGTCATGGCCTGGGCGAAGGGCGGGCGGGTAGCCTCGTCCTGCAGCAGCCAGTAGGGCACGAGGTTGAGGTCCTCGGCGTAGAAGGGCGCCTCGAAGGGATGGAAGAACTGCTGGCGCTGGCCGTCGACGGGCGTGCGCGCCCAATCGACGAAGCGGATGCCCTGCTTCAGCGTCGCCGCGGTTTCGCGGATGAAGCGGCCTTCGTCGATGCCGAGGAATTGCAGGGTGCTGCGGATGGTGGGGAAGGTGCCTTCGCCGACGCCGACGGTGCCGATGTCGGGCGACTCAAGCACGGTCACTTCCAGATGCGGCCTCTCGGAAAGGCGCAGGGCCTTGGCCAGGTAGGCGGCGGTCAGCCAGCCTGCGGTGCCGCCGCCGACGATGAGGATGCGTCGCTTGGGACTCGTCATGCTCTTGTATACAAATTCTTCAGCCACTGGTGGCCGGTCTGCGCGCCATGGCTCCAGTCCTCGTCCTCGTCGCTGGGCTGGGCCACATAGCCCGAGGGGTTGAGCAACTTGACGCGGCCGACGCGGAAGGCCGAGACGCGGTGGGTCACGAAGGTCAGGCCATGTTCCAGCGCCGTCGCGGCCAGCAGGCCGTCGCGGGTGTTGGCATAGGGCAGTTGGGCGCGGCGGCGCACGACGGCCGCGTCCACCGGCAGCACGCGGCCCTCGAAGGCCGGCATGACGCGGTTGTCGATCCAGTCACGTACAACGAGGCCAGCGGCACGGTCCTTGCGACCCAGGCGGGCGGCGGCGTTCTCGATCTCCAGCAGGTTCAGCGCCGAGATGAAGAGCTTTTGCCGCGGCAGGCCGGCGGCCCAGGCGGCCAGACCGGCATCGGACTCGCCGGCCTTGGCCTTGCGCAGTTCGAGCACGATGCCGGTATCGAGCAGGAACATCAGAGGTTTTCCCTGTGATCCCAGGCGCCATCGGCCGCCGCATCGTCCGCGTCGATGGCGACGGCCTCGGGCATGGCCAACAACTCCAGGATGCTCTCGCCTTCGCCGGTCAGGCGGCGGTACTCGGCAATGCTCATCAGCACATGGGTGGGCTGGCCGCGGTCGGTGATCACGACCGGCTCCGTCGCCGCGGCGCGCTTGGCCAGGCTGACGTCGCGGTTGAACTCGCGGCTGGTGAGGAGCTTCATCGTGGCGACGAATGTACCTACGTACCTTCAAGTGCGCAATCGGGACGTAGGTACCTAGGCTCGCCACTGTTCGTCCCGATGGACAGCACAAACGCGGCTGGCAAAGTGATCGCAAGGTTGACGGCGCTTTCAGAAGAAAGCGATGACAACGCTGTACAAAACCACCGCCGAAGCGGGATGGCGGCCCCGGCCGCCGACGAGGAGACCCATGGAATTCGACCTTCTTGCCATCCTGGGCGACGTGTTCGCCAAGCATGGCCCTGCAGCCCCCGCGGTCGCGCAGACCTACGCGCCAGGCGACTTCAGCGTCCACTTCTTCCTGCAGCTCGGGCTCATCATGGCGGCCTGCCGCGTCGTCGGCTGGGCCGGCCGCAAGTTCCTGGGCCAACCCCAGGTCGTGGGCGAAATGATTGCGGGCGTCATCCTCGGCCCGTCGCTGCTGGGCCTGTTCTTCCCGCAGCTGCAGGCCGCCGTCTTCCCCAAGGAGATGCGCAGCGTGCTGTATTCCGGCGCCCAACTCGGCGTCGGCCTCTATATGTTCCTGGTCGGCACGACGCTGCGCCTGGACCACTTCGCCACCAAGGCCAGGAGCGCCATCGGCGTGTCGATCTCCGGCATCGCGGCCCCATTCTTCATCGCCTTCCTGATCACGCCGCTGCTGCTGACGGTGCCCGGCCTGTACGCCGAAGGCATCTCGACGGCCAATGCGACGCTGTTCATGGGTGCCTGCATCGCGCTGACGGCCTTCCCCATGCTGGCTCGCATCATCAACGAGCAGGGCCTGGCCAATACCTCGCTGGGCACGCTGACGCTGACGGCCGGCGCCTTCGACGACGCGGCCTCCTGGTGCGTGCTGGCCCTGGTGCTGGCGGCCTTCGGCGCGGGCCCGGGCGTGGCCGTGCTGGCCATCGGCGGTGGCGTGCTGTGGGCGGCCTTCATCATGCTGTTCGGCCGCAAGCTGCTGGCGCCGCTGGGCCGCAGGGTGGAGCGCGACGGGCAGATGAGCCACACGGTGCTGGGCATCACGCTGATTGCCTTTTGCGTGTCGGCCTTCGTCATGGACGCCGTCGGCATCCACGCCATCTTCGGCGGCTTCATCCTCGGCGCCGTCATGCCGCGCGGCCTGTTCGCCGCCGACCTGAAGAAGAAGCTGGAGCCGATCACGGTCATCCTGCTGCTGCCGATGTTCTTCACCTACTCGGGCCTGAACACGCGGCTGGACATGATCAATTCGGTCCAGCTGCTGCTGATCGCCGGCGGCGTGCTGGTGGCCTCGGTGCTGGCCAAGTTCGGCGCCTGCTATCTGGCGGCCCGCATGGCCGGTGAAGACAACCGCACCGCACTGGGAATCGGTGCGCTGATGAACTCGCGCGGCCTGATGGAGCTCATCATCATCAACATCGGCCTGCAGAAGGGCATCATCGGCCCGGCCCTGTTCTCGATGCTGGTGCTGATGGCGGTCGTGACGACCATGATGGCCACGCCGCTGTTCGAGGTCTTCTACGGCCGCAAGGCGCGCGAGTCGGGCGAGCTCGAAGCCATCCCCGGCCGCACCGCCAACAGCCCGGCCTGATCATCATCTCCACGCCGCCGTCTTGAGGTGTCGGCGGCGTTTGCCGGGGGCCAGGCCAAACGCCGGCCCCTGTTTTTTTGACTCGCGTCGGCGCGATCTTTGCTAGATCTTCGAGACCTGCCGAGGACTTCCATGAGCGAACTCGCCCCGGGCGTCGTGGTACGCCCCGAGCCTGCGCCTGCCGCGCGTCGACGCAGCCGTGCCCCCAGCTACAGCCTGCGGCAAGGCGCCCTGGCCTGCGCCGGTGTGTTCGCCGTCATCGGCGTGCTGGCCTTCGCGTCCTACAACCTGCACTGGCTGTTGCTGCTCGGGTCCTTCGGCTCCAGCGCCACCATGGTGTTCACCTTCCCCGAGCTCGACTTCTCCCAGCCTCGCAGCCTGGTCGGCGGCCATGTCATCTGCACCGCCGTGGGTCTCGCCGCCCTGTCACTGTGCGGGCCGAGCTGGTGGTCGCTGGCCCTGGCTGCGGCGGTCTGCGTGGTGCTGATGATGCTGACGCGCACCCTGCATCCGCCCGCGGGCTCCAATCCCATCATCGTCTTCCTGGCCGCGCCGAACTGGAGCTTCCTGCTCTTCCCGACGCTGTTCGGCGCGCTGACCATGGTGGTCGTCGCGGTGCTCTATCACCGCGCCTGCAAACGCAGCTATCCGCTGTACTGGACCTAGCTAGCGCGCCGCCAGCGGCCTGACCTGCTCGACGAGGGCCACCAGGAACTTGCCCGGCTCCTCATGCGGCGCCAGATGGGCCGAATGCTCGAACCAGACCAACTTCTTGGCCGGCGCCTTCAGCTGCGCCAGCCAGGGCTCGATGACCGAGGCCGGCGTCGTCAGGTCGTGGCGGCCCAGGAACATCAGCACCGGGAAGCGCGTCTCGCGGATGCGCGTGTGGTCGGCCCGCCTCATGTCGGGCAGCAGGGCCGGCACCGACAGCTGGCCGCCGGCGTCGATGGCCAGGCGGTCCTCGAACTCGTAATAGGGCGACAGCCGCGCGGCACGGAAATAGAAGTCGGCGTTGTCGCGGTAGGCCGCGAGGCCGCCCCAGGCCTGCACCCATTTTCGCGCGACATTGACCTTGGCGAAGGGGATGTCGCCCTCGCCCGGATAGGGCGCGATGGCCTCGAGCTCGGCCAGGGCCGTCGCATCCTTGCGCCGACGCGCTTCGGCCAGCAGGCCTTCGTATTGCGCGCGCTCGTTGGTCTGCAGATTCATCAGCGGCCCGACGCCGACAAAGGCGCTGATCCACTCGGGCCTGGCCATGGCGGCGTCCAGGCCGATGACATTGCCCCAGGAATGGCCGAGCAGCACCACACGCTCGACACCCAAGCGCTGCCGCACCAGGGCCATCAGCTCGACCAGGTCCCTGGCCATGCGCTCGCGCGTCAGCTCGGCCTTATTGGCCGCTTCGCCGCCGATGCGCAGGGTCTTGGCCGTGCCGCGCTGGTCCCACTGCACGACGGTGAAGAAGTCCTCCCAGCCACGTTGATAAGGCCAGCTGCGCCCCATCTCGGCCGCGCCGGGGCCACCGTGAACATAGATCAGCACTGGGTTGGCCTTGTCGGCGCCGCGGATGGTGATCCATTGCTTGAGCCCGCCCAGCTCGACGGCCTCGCTGACCTCAATGGCGTTGGGCGCGACGAGGCGCTGCTGCTCGGCAATCATGGGCCGCACCGCGGCGTAGGCGGCTTCGGCGGGCGGTGGCGCGATCTGGGCCTGCGCCAGGCCGCCAAGCCAGGCCAGCGCGAGAAGGGAGGAGCGGATCGTCATGCAATCACCTTATCACCCCGCAACTTGAGGCCTAACCCGCTGGCTGCCTGCCGTGCGGGCTGACAAGATGACCGCATGATCGACGTGAAATCCCTGCTGCTCCGCATCGCCGCCGCGGCGACCCTGCTGCTTGCCGCCACGGCCCAGGCCGGTACCGCCATCGTCATTGGCGGCGCTTTGAAGAACGACAACGACGCCGTCTGGGAACGGGTCGTCGAGGAGGCCGGCGGCGCGGGCGCCCGCGTCGCCGTGTTCGCGACCGCCGCGGCCAACCCCGAGCGCAGTGCCGGCCTCATCGTCGCCGCGTTGAACCGCCATGGCGCCAGCGCCGAGGCTATTCCGGTCGCACCGCGCCAGAAGGACGTGGACCTGCAGGCCAACCTCAACGACCCGGCGCTGATCGCCAAGGTCGCCGCGGCCAAGGCGGTGTTCTTCTCGGGCGGCGCCCAGGAATACATCGTCGACACCCTGCAGCCCGGCGGCGAACCGACGGCCATGCTGAAGGCCATCCGCCAGGTCTACGACGGCGGCGGCGTAGTGGCCGGCAGCAGCGCCGGCGCGGCCATCATGAGCCGCATGATGTTCCGCGACGCGCCGGACAACATGCAGATCCTGAAGGGCCAGTGGCGCGACAAGCGCGAGTACGACCGCGGCCTGGGCTTCGTCGACGCGGGCCTCTTCGTCGACCAGCATTTCCTGAAGCGGGGCCGCATCGGCCGCCTGCTCCCGGCCATGCGCGCCCTCGGCTTCACGCTGGGCCTGGGTGTCGAGGAGAACACCGCCGCCATCATCAAGGGCAGCGAGGTCGAGATCGTCGGCGCCCGCGGCGCGCTGCTGGTGGACCTGAGCGAGGCCACGTCCGACAGCAAGCTGCCGGCCTTCAACCTGCGCGGCGCCGTGCTCAGCTATCTGGACCGCGGTGATCGCCACAGCCTGAAGTCCGGCGTGACCACACCCGCTGCCCACAAGCTGCGCGAGCCCAAGATCGACCCCGCCGCCAGTGACTACAAGCCCTATCTGCGCCACGACAACTACTTCCTCGACATCCTGGCCGACAACACCATCGTGCTGGCCATGGCCCAGCTGCTGGACGGTCCCACGCCCGAGGTGCGCGGCCTGGCCTACCGCGCCAAGCCGCGGCCCGGCGACCTGTCGCCCGAACTCGGCTTCGAGTTCCGCCTCTACAAGGGCCCTGGCATGGTGGGCTGGTTCAGCGGCGCCCTCGGCGGTGAGGACTACACGGTGCTGAAGGCGCGGCTGGACGTCATTCCGGTACGCATGGCCAACCCGCTGTTCACGCCGCTGCAGGCGGCGCAGTAAGGTCACGCACCACCGCATCGACTGCCAGAGATGAACTTCAAGCTGCCCTTGGCCTCACTCGCATTGACCTTGCTGGCCGCCTGCGCCGCGCCCGGCGTCACCCTGCCCCGACTCCAAGCCTGGGTGGACGGCCACCGCGTCGAGTACGTGACGACGGACATCTCGGACGCCGCGATGGCCAAGCAGGCCGGCGTCAACCATGTGCCCCGACTGGCCCGTGCCGTGGGCATGGGCAGCGCCTCGCTGACCGAGCGCGTCTACAAGTTCAGCGACGGGGCCCAGATCAGCATCTTCGCTTCGGGTCCGCCCGACGCGAACTACAGCCCCTTGTGGCGAATGGTGCTGGTTCACTGGAAACCCGGCAGGCCCTCGCGCGAGCTGCGTTCCGAAGAAGCCGTGCTGGCCGCGGCCGACGCGGGCGACGTCGAACTGGACGTGACGGGCATCGTCATCAACTGCCCCATCGTCGACGGCTTGCGGCGCTGAATGCCCAGCAGCAGGGCCAGGCCCGGCACGCGGCGAGCGAGCAGGTAGGCCGGCACGCAGACCGCGAAGGTCAGAGCGATCAGCAGCACCGCCTCCAGGCCCCAGGGCAGGCCCAGCGGCTTCAGCGCCTGGGTCAGCAGCACGATGACGCTCTGGTGCAGGATGTAGAGGCAGAACACCGCCTGGCTGGCTTCGCGCAGCCAGGCCGACTCGTGGGTGAAAGCGCGCTGGGCCCATCCGCAGGCGGCGACGATGGCGAACCAGGTCAGGGAGCCGCGCAAGGTGCGCGCCGCAGCGAGCAGGCCGTGGATGTCCTGCCACGCGTCGTAGTGACTGTTGAAGACCAGCAGCAGGGCCCAACCGGCCAGCGAGACGCCGAGGGCCACCCAGCGCAGGCGCAACGCAGCCGTCCAGAAGCCCTGCGCGAGCGAGGTGCGGCTGGCCCAGCCGATGGCGAACAGCCAGCCGTATTGCAGGTGGTTGTAGAGGTCGTGCACGAAGTCGTGCTCGATGGGGAAGTGCGGCTTGACGAAGACACGCATCAGCGCCAGCGGCAGGGCCGGCAGCAGCAACCAGGCCCAGGCGGGCAGGTTCAGCGCGCGCGGCTTCCAGCGCAGAGCCCCGGCGATGCCGGCACCCAGCACGGCGTACATCCACAGATAGGGCAGGAACCACAGATGGTTCCAGGTCGGCACGACCATGCAGTCGTCGCCGCGGCAGTATTTGCCGCTGTGCAGATAGGCGCTCCAGAAATCCAGATAGCCACCGTCGCCCGGCAGCTGGGCCGGCACCTTGGTCAGCACCTCGAAATAGGCCTGGGGCGTGACGATGACGGCCATGCCGAAGATCAGCGGCAGCAGCAGGCGCAGCGATCGGTCCTTCAGCGTGCCCAGGGCGCCGCGCTTGGCGAACAGGCTCTGGCAGGCCGCACCGGCGATCAGGAAGAGCAGGCCCAGCCGCCACGGCGAGCTGAGCTGCATGAAGGGCTCGAGGGCCTCGCTGGCCGCCGCGCTCTTCACATGCCAGTCCCAGGTCACGTAGTACATGCCGACGTGATACGGGATCAGCAGCGCAAAGGCGGCAACGCGCAGGCCGTCAAGAAAGGGCAGGCGGGAGGTGGCGGTGGTGTTCATGGACGCCAGCTTCGCGGCCGGCGCCTCGCGCTGCGAGCGGGCTGGGGCGAGTGGTGTCCGCTAAGGGGCGAATGAATCCAGCACGGCGCGATAGCCACGCGACACGCGCAGCGTCTCGCCACCGTTCAGCGTCAGCACCGCCTCACCGCTGCCCAGGCGCTCGATGCGCCTCACATGGGTCATGTTGACCGCATGGCTGCGGTGCACGCGCAGGAAGCGCGCCGCCCAGCCGGGGCGCTCCAGCGCATCAGCCAGGGTCGCGCGCTCCAGCAGGCTGCGCGGCGGCAGGTGCAGCTCGATGTAGTTGTCGGCAGCCGAGATCCAGTGCACGTCGGCCAACGCGATGCGCTCGCCCTCCACCCAGCATTCACCCACCGGCGCCGATGGCTGCGCCAGCTTCTCGCGCACTCGTTGCAGCGCGGCCGCGAGGCGCTCGGCCGTGTAGGGCTTGAGCAGATAGTCCAGGGCCGCCAGTTCGAAGGCCTGCAGCGCGTGTTCGGCGTGCGCCGTGGAGAAGACGATGCAGCGCACGCCGGCCTCGCGCAGGGCCGCGGCCAGCTGCACGCCATTGCCGCCGGGCATCTCGATGTCGAGCAGCGCCAGATCGGGCGGTGCCTGCAGCGAGCTCACCAGGGCCAGCGCCGCCGGCGCATCGTTGGCCTCCAGCAATTCAGCGATGTCGACCTCGGACGCGAGCAGACGCCGCAACTTGGCCCGCGCGGCTGGCTCGTCGTCGACGATCAGCACCCGCATGGCAGCTCCAGATTCAGGGCCATGCCGGGGCCGTCCGGCCCGAACTTGACGCGGGCGGCGTCGCCATAACGCGCGGCCAGCCGCTCGCGCAGATTGCGCAGACCGAAGCCGCCATCGGGATCGGGCGGCGATTCGGGCACGGGGGTGTCGCCATGGTTGCTGACGCGCAGCTGCAGGCGCTCGCCGACGCGCCGGGCCACGACGCTGACCGTGACCCGGCCGCGATGCCGCGCCACGTCATGTTTGACCGCGTTCTCCACCGGCGCCAGCAGCAGCAGCGCCGGCAGCCGGCATTCGGCCGCAGCGGCTTCGGCCTCGATCTGCACGACCAGCCGCTCAGGGCCGAAGCGTGCCTGCATCAGCTCGAGAAAGGGCTGCACCAGGGCGAGCTCTTCCCGCACCGTGTGCTCGGCGCGCTGCTGGGCGGCCAGGGTCTGGCGCAGCAGGTCGGCGAGTTGACAAAGCAACTTGTCGGCGCGCGCCACGTCCTCATACATGACCGAGGAGATCAGGTTCAGCGTGTTGAACAGGAAGTGGGGCTGGACCTGGTCGGCCAGGCGGGCCAGGCGCACCTCGGCGAGCTCGCGGCGGGCACGGTCCAGCTCCTGGGTCCGTACGGCGGCGGCCTGGGCCATCCAGACACCGCGCGAGATCAGGCAGAAGCTCAGATAGCTGACCGCGTCCTTGCCGCCTTCGTAGACCAGCACGGTGCGCAGATCGTCCGGGTGGTAGTCCACCCCGGCCAGCGCGTAGACCGCAAAGCGCAGGCCGAACATGCCGGCGACATGCAGCAGGCTGAACAGCGGCATCGCCACCGCGTGCGCCGCCAGCTGCTGCGGCCAGGGCCGCCCACGCAAGCGCCCCATCAAGGCGTGCACTCCCAGGGCCAGAGTGCCGATGACGCCGACGGAGCTGAACTCCCACAGAAAGGGCTCCCAGGGGTGGCTGCCACCGGACAGGCGATAGGTCTGCAGGGCCGACACGCTGAGCAGCAGGCCGATGATGGCCAGCACGGAGAAATAGGGCAGGCGCCAGCGGCGCGGCAGGAGGGGCATGGCGCCAGTGTGCCTGCCCAAGCGCCCTCGGCCGTGGCTATTCACCCCCGCCGGCCCGCCACCGGTCCCAACGCGCCGGCCTAGACTCGCGGGTCGGCGCAAGGGAGGCCAAGCCGTGCTGGACATGCTGGAACTACGCACCATCAGCGGCGTCACCGGGGTGATGGGCTGCCTGATGGCGCTGGTGATGTTCTTCCAGCGCCGCAGCTATCCGCCGTCCATCCATGGCCTGGGCTTCTGGGCCGCCGCGCCGCTGGTGGGGTTCGCGTCCGCCTTGCTGTTCACGCTGCGCGGCAAGCTGCCGGACCTGCTGTCGCTGGGGCTGGCCAATGCGCTGATGTTCGCCGGCGCCGTGCTGTTCGTGGCGGGCAGCTGTCGCTTCTTCGAGCGGCCGTTGTCCGCGCGCGCCTGGGGGCTGCTGGGGCTGGCGACCCTTGTCATCGTGGGCTTCATGCAGCTCTTCACTGGGCCCTACGGCTATCGGGTGCTGTTCATGGGCCTGCTGCTGGGCGGCGTCGGCATGTGGCACGCCCATCTCATCTGGAACCAGCCGCTGCAGAGCTTCGCGACCCGCTTCACCGGCGTGGTGCTGCTGCTCACCAGCACCATCATCCTGGCCCGTGCGGTGACGGCGCCCTTCATGCCGCCGCAGGAAGGCCTGTTCACGCCCTCGCCGATGCAGGTCCTGTATCTGCTGGGGCTGGCCTTCGGCACGCTGCTGACCAGCATCGGCACGGTCCTGATGGCGTCGGAGCATCTGCGCCAGGAGCTGGAACGACTGATCACCCACGACAGCCTGACCGGCGCGCTGACGCGCCGCGCGCTGTTCACCACGGGCGAGGCGGAGCTGTCACGGTCGCGGCGCCAGGGACGGCCGCTGTCGGTGCTGATGCTGGACCTGGATCACTTCAAGCGGATCAACGACGAGCATGGCCATCTGGTGGGCGACCGCGTGCTCGCCGACTTCGTCGAGCGCGCCCATGCCGTGCTGCGCCGACCGGCCGTGCTGGGTCGTTATGGCGGCGAGGAGTTCGTCGCCCTGCTCCCTGACACCGATGCCGCCCAGGCTCTGGCCGTGGCCGAGCGCCTGCGCAGCAGCGCGGTGGCGGATGCGGCCCTGCCGCGCTGCCACGTCAGCATCGGCGTTGCCACGGCGAACTTTGAGGACACGCTGGACAGCCTGATCAATCGCGCCGACGCCGGGCTCTATCAAGCCAAGGCGCAAGGACGCAACCAGGTGGTGCAACGGCTGGCGGCGTCCTAGCGGCCGGCCTTTCGGCCGCCGCCGCCCGCGCCCTGGTCGCCACCCTTCACCATGTCGCCGCGCCGGTCCGCATCCAGGCCCGGCGTGGCACGCAGGTCGGTATCTACCTGGCCCTGCTTGAGATCGCGTGCCGCACGATCCACCTGAGGATCGGGCTTGGGATTGGTCGACGTGTTCTGCTGATCGCGCTCATGCGGCAGCGAGGGCTTGCCCTCAGGCCGGGCGGCGTCGGGGTTGACGCGCTTGCTCATCGCTTGGCGTGGCGGCGGCCCGCCGCTTCGGCGTCGCCCATCTCGCGGGCCTCGTTGATGCTGTGCGGCGCGGCCTCGCGGGCGGCCGGCTCCACGCCGCCGCTGTGCACGAACTTCTCGGCGGACTGGCGGTGACGTCGGGCAGCGGCATAGTTGCCTTCGCCCTGCAGGCCGTCGCCCTGGGGGGGTGTCTTGGCGGTGGGTTTCATCGCGGGCTCCTGAATCGGGTGGACTGACTTCAACTTTCGTCGCCGCCTGGCGCGGCCGCGGTCGTCCACGCCGCCTTTGGCGTGTCGGTCCACGCTGACAGCGCGCCGTCCTACAAGCCGCGCCGTCGGCGTCCGGGCCGCGAACGGGTGGGCGGGACAGAGCATGAGGTGTCATGTCCCATGCCATCTCTCCTCCCCTGCCTCCGTCCGGCGCCGCCGGAACGGGCGAGGCCCGCTGGGAAGGCCGGGGGCAGGCCTGGCGCCTGCTGCTGTCCGGCGACCTGACCGGCGCCGAGCTGGCCAGGCCGCCGGCAGAACTGACGGTGGCCCAGGGCACGACGCTCGCCTTCGACAGCTCGGCGCTGTCGTACTGGCAGCCACCTCTGGCCGGTGCGCTGTGGCAGCTGCTCGCGCCGCTGGCGCGCGGCGGCGTCCACCTGGACCTGGCCGGGCTGCCGCGCGGCCTGCAACCGCTGCTGTCGCTGAGCCTGCCCCAGCCCGAGCAACCCGGGAAGAGAGCCGCGGTCGACGACGAGCCCGCCCCCGAGCCCGAATGGCGCAAGACCCTGGTCTTCATCGGCGACATGCTGGCCGCGGTCGGGCGGCTGGCGCGCGGCAGGAGCGCCATGCGCCTGAGCGACTGGCTGTGGCAGATCGAGCAGACCGGCCCGCGCAGCCTGCCCATCGTGCTGCTGGTCAGCTCGCTGGTGGGGCTGATCGTGGCCTATATGGGGGCCGAGCAGTTGCAGCGCTTCGGCGCCCAGAGCTTCATCGCCAACCTCGTCACCATCGGCGTGGTGCGCGAGATCGCGGCCCTGGTCGTGGGCATCGTGCTGGCCGGGCGCGTCGGCGCGGCCTTCGCGGCCCAGATCGGCAGCATGCGCGCCGGCGAGGAGATCGACGCGCTGACGACGCTGGGCGTGGATCCGGTCGAGCACCTGGTGCTGCCGCGCATGCTGGCCCTGCTGGTCACCGGGCCGCTGCTGACGCTGTGCGCTGGCGTGGCCGGGCTGCTGGTGGGCGGGGGCGTGGCCGTCTTCCTCTACGACGTGCCGCCGGCCGCCTACCTGGCGACGACGCGTGAGGCGCTGGCCGGCGGGGATCTGTTCGTCGGCCTGCTCAAGGGCAGCGTCTATGCGGTGCTGGTGGCGCTTGCGGGCTGCCGCCAGGGCCTGAACGCCGGCCGCAGCGCCCAGGCGGTGGGTGAGGCGACGACGGCGGCCGTCGTGCAAGCGATTGTCTGGATGGTGATCGCCGCATCCACGCTGACCGTCATCTTCCAGCGACTGGACATCTGATGGACGAGGTGCTGATGAGGATCGAGGACCTCAGCCTGCATTCCGGCGGCAAGGCGCTGCAGCATGGCTTGAACTTCGAGGTCAGGGCCGGTGAGGTGCTGGCCATCGTCGGCGCCAGTGGTTGTGGCAAGAGCACGCTGCTGCGCCACATGATCGGCCTGCAGACGCCGCAGCAGGGCCGCGTGCTCTGGACCGGCGGTGGCGGGGAGCGCGACGTGCATGGCGACGACCCGCCGCGGCGCGAGATCGGCGTCGCCTTCCAGGCCGGCGCGCTGTGGAGCAGCATGACCGTGGGCGAGAACCTGATGCTGCCGCTGGAGCTCTACACCGAGCTCGACGCGGCCGAGCGCGAACGCCAGGCCCGCTTCAAGCTGGCCCTGGCCGGGCTGGACGATCCCGCCACCTTCGACGCCG
>CBHWBD010000091.1:0-19100 GCA_966111775.1 uncultured Comamonadaceae bacterium
GGCCTGCAGCTGGGGCGGGGGCGGCTGCGCGAGCATCTCTTCCGGGGCGTGGCCGACGCCGCCGCCCGCCTGCCGGCCGCCGCCCTCGCGCCGCGGCGCGTCGCCCGCACGAGCTGGACGGAATGGATGAAGCGGGCCGGCGGCATTCGCGAGCAGGCGCTGTGGCTGGCGCATGCCGAGGGCGGCGTGGCGATGACGGATCTGGCGGGCCAGCTCGGCTTGTCCGTATCCCGGATCAGCCGCCTCATCGCAGCGGCGGAACGCGCTGTTTGATGAAACGGCGTGCGCTGCTGCTGGCGGGCTTGCCGATGCCGGCCCGGGCGGCCGACTACGCCGGCCCGCTGTTCGACGCCCACCTGCACTACAACGACGACGCCCAGGCACCCCACCCGCCGGCCGACGTGCTGGCGCGCATGAGCCGCGCCGGCGTGCGCGGCGCCCTGGTCAACAGCCGGCCCAATGACGGCACGCTGCGCCTGGTGGCCGAAGCCGGGCCGCAATGGGTGCCCTTCATCCGCTTGTATCGCAACCGCGCCGACTACAACGGCTGGTTCCAGGACGACAGCATCCGGCGCATGGTGCTGGAGCTGCTCGACCAGGGCAGCCCGGCCGGCCCTTTCCGCGGCCTGGGCGAGTTCCATCTTTACGACAGCGCCAACGCCGACGGCCCGACGGCCGTCGCGCTGATGAAGCTGGCCCGCGAGCGCGGCCTCACCGTGCTGGCCCATGTGGACGATGTCGCCGTCGACAAGCTGCTCGGCCACGCGCCGGGCGCTTCGCTGATCTGGGCGCACAGCGGCATCTCCGGTGAACCTCTGCCGCGCGTGCGCGAATTGCTGGCCAAGCATGCTGGTCTGCGCGGCGAGCTGTCCTACCGACCCGGCCTCAGCTTCGACGGCCGCCTCAGCGACGACTGGCGCTCTCTGTTCACCCAGCAGCCGGGGCGCTTCCTGATCGGCTCCGACACCTGGGTCACGCCGCGCTGGCAGCACTACGAGAGCCTGTTCGCCGACTACCGCGGCTGGCTGGGGCAGTTGCCGGCAGAGGTGGCGCAGCGCATCGCGTGGGGGAATGCGGCGGAACTGTTCCGGCTTATGCCCGCCGGCTCGTAGGCCGGCAGGCGTTCGGCGGGCGTCGAACAACCCGCAGGGGCTGTTCTCGGTCCGGCCTCACAGCTGCTTGAACCGATGGGCGTAGGCCGGCGAAACCTCCAGCGTCTCCGGCCTGTCCTTCAACGCGATGCTGAGCTTGCCGCTCAAGGACCGGCTGACCGACTTGATGGCCCGGGCATTGACGATGGTGGAGCGGTGCACCTGCCAGAAGTGCTCGCCGTCCAGGCGGGCGACGAGTTCCTTCAGGGGCACTGAGATCAGCGCTTCGCTGTCGGCCGTGACGACGGCGACGTATTTGTGGTCGGCGCGGAAATAGGCGACGTCCTCGACCGTGATGAGCTGCAGCTCGCGGCCGCGCTGCACGGTGATCCAGCGCAGCGGCTCCACGGCCACCGATGGCGTCGTGCGCGCGGTCAGGCCACCCAGGTCGGCGGGCGGCAGTGCCAGCCTCTCCTTCAACCGCAGCAGGGTCTTGGCCATGCGCACCGGGTCCAGCGGCTTGAGCAGATAGCCGACGGCGCCTTCGTCGAAGGCCTGCACCGCGTAGCGCTCGTGGGCCGTGATGAAGACGACATGGGCGCGGCGGCCGATCAGCTGGGCGACTTCCAGGCCCGACAGGCCCGGCATCTGCACATCCAGGAAGCAGGCCTCGGGCGCCAGCTGCTCGACGAGGCGCAGCGCCTCGTGGCCGTCGCGTGCCATGCCGACGACCTGGGCCTCGGGCCACTGGCGGAGCAGCTCCTCGCGGATCTCGGCGGCGAGCAGGGCTTCGTCTTCGGCAATCAGGATGCGGGTCATGTCGGCTTCACGTCGGGATCGGCCAGGTCAGCTTGAACAGCGGCATATCTTCGATGAACAGGCCCAGGGAGGCCGCATCGCCGTGAACGGCCTGCAGGCGCCGGGCCAGCTCCGACAGGGGCACGCCTTCGGCGGCCCGGCGGGTCTGGTTCAGATCGGGGCCGAGGGCGCGCAGCGTCAGCTCCGCCAGTCCCGGGCCGGTGTGCAGCGACAGGCTCCACAGCGTCGTGCCTTCGTCCAGCAGCGGGCGCACCAGCGGCAGCAGCACCATGGGCGCCAGCGGCCAGTCGGGCGGCTCGGCCAGGCCGGCCAGATGCAGCCTCTCGGTGTGCTGGGCGTCGGTGCTGACCAGCCGGGCATAGGCGCGCAGGGCGACGATCTCGCGCGCCAGCGTGGACACCTCGGCTTCGACGTGAGGCTGCAGGGCGCGCAGCAGCTCGATCAGGGCGGCCAGCCGGGCCTGGCCGCGGCGGGGTTCGGTGTCCAGCTCGTTTTCGATGGCGGCCAGGCGCTCGGACAGCAGGGCCGGATCGACGCGTGCCTGCAGGGCCAGCAACTGGGTGGCGGTGAGCTGGCGCTCGCGCTGCAGCGAGGCCTGCTGCAGGGCCTGCAGCCGCGCCTGAGCGCGCAGCGAAAAGCGCAGCTGCACGTAGACGGCCACGCCCAGGGCATGCCAGACGAAAGTGGTGCTGGCCAGCGCGAAGTCGTTGGCGGAGTCCCACCAGTCGACCTTGCCCAGCACCGGGTAGAGGGCCGGCGCGATGAACCAGACGCCGCCGATGACGGTGATGGGCACGACGGCCGGGTAGGCCACCCAGGCCGGCAGGCGCTGCGCGTCGACGAGGGCGTCGGCCAGCCTCAACAGCAACACGGCCGGCACGCCGAACTGCAGCACGTTGTAGGTCAGCGCATTCATCATGTCGGGCAGGGACATGGTGTTGCTCAGCGGCGTGCCGTTGGCCACCAGCGTGGCGGCGCCGACCAGCAGCATCCAGCCGAGGTCGCCGGGCCTCAATCCCACATGCAGGCCGGGGTTCAGCGCCATGGCAGTTGAACCCGGGCGACGAGGCCGCGCGGTTGGTTCAGATGCAGGCTCAGCCGCGCCGCACTGCCGTAGGCCGAGGCCAGACGGGCGCGCAGCGTGGCCAGGCCGGTGCCGCTGCCGCTGCTGCTGCCCATGCCGGCGCCGGTGTCGGCCACCTCCAGGCGCAGCAGGTCGGGCTCGTCGGGGTCGGGCTGGGCGCGCACGCAGATCTCGCCGCCTTCCACCTGCGGGCCGATGCCGTGCTTGATGGCGTTCTCGGCCAGGGTCAGCAGGCAGGTGGACGGCACGATGACGTCGCCCAGCCCGGGTGCGACTTCGTAGCGCAGAGTCAGCCTCTCGAGGCCGATGCGGCGTTGGTGCAGGGCCAGGAAGGCCGTCACCAGCTCGAGCTCGCGGGCCAGCGGCGTCTCGGCCTGGCGCAATTCGGGCAGGGCGGCGGCGAGGTAGCGACGCAGTTCGGCCAGCATCGAGCGCGCGGCCTGGGCGTCGGTGTGGGCGAGGCGGCGCAGATGGGCCAGGGTGTTGAACAGGAAGTGAGGCTCGACCTGGGCCTGCAGCAGGGCCGCACGGGCGGCATCGAGCTGGCGGGCCTGCTCTTCCTCGTCGCGGTGCAGGGAGTCGGCGTCGGCCTGCTGGCGCCGGCCGCGCTGGTGGTATTCCAGGGCCAGGCAGGCGCAGGCGGTGATGGTGGCCTGGACCTGCAGGCTGTAGGCGTGGAAATTGATGTTGGGCCCGCCGAAGCGACGGTGCACGAGGAGGCCGACCCAGGTGGAGAGCAGGGTCAGGGCGACGATCTGCGCGGCCAGGCCCCAGCGCCGCCCGCGTGGCGAGCGCGGCAGCCAGGGGTGGCTGAGGGCCGCGCCCAGCCACAGCACATAGAGCATGAAGCCGACGGCCAGCCAGGCGCGCGCGCCCGGCAGGTTGCGGGCGTGGCAGACGTTGTCCTCGCTCGCGAACTTGCAGTTGACCAGCTCCGGCAGCATCAGCCCGCCCGCCAGCGCTAGGCAGACGATGGCCGCCAGGGCCAGGGCCGGGCGGCTCAGCAGCGTGAAGCGTGGCGAGGACAGGGGCATCAGGGGGTCAGCGCGTCTCGGTGACCTGGGCGAGGTTGGCAGAGGCTGCGGGAGCCGGGGCGGCGGCCATCACGGTCATGGGGTCGACGAAGCGGATGTTAAGGACGTAGCGCTGCGGCGTGCCGCGCTGGCAGTCCAGCGAGTCCACCGCGATGCGCACCGGCGTGCGGTAGCTGCGCGTGCCGTCCAGTGCGACGATCTGGGCGCGGCCCCTGGCATCGACGTCGAAGGCGACGCGCACCTCGCCGTCGTTGCCGACGCGCTGCTTGGCGCTGGCGAGGTATTCGCTGAGTTGTTCGGCGACCTGGGGGCAGGCGGCGGGGGCCGCGAAGGCGGGGGCGGCGGCGAGCAGCAGCAGGGGGAGGATGGCTTTCATGGGATCTCCTGGGTTGGGCGTTGCTGGGCTCAAAGTTAGAGATCGGCGGGCCCCGCGTCAGCCGCCGCCGGACGAAGCGCGGGATCGGCCCGACGAAGCGCATGCCGCGGCCGACGGCAACGGCAGCCCTGTGACTTTCGGCAGGCTGGGTCGTTAGGTGACGCTAGCCCTAAGCTAGGGCCTCCTCGTGTGCTGGAGATCGCCGATGCGCGCCCTCGTCCTGACCGTCCTGCTGCTGGCCAGCTCCGCCTGGGCTGCCGACATGAGCCCGCCTGCGGAGATCAAGCCCGCCGCGGCCGATCCGCTGGCCGCGCCGCGCCGCCTCATCGCGGCCAAGGACTGGGTCGGCGCCCTGGGCGCGCTGCGGGCCCAGCCCCAGGCCGCCAGCGCCGACTGGCACAACCTGATGGGCTACACCCTGCGCAAGCAGGCCACGCCGCAGCTGGCCGAGTCCGAGGCCGAATACCTGCAGGCCCTGCGCATCGATCCCAAGCACCTTGGCGCCAACGAATACCTGGGTGAGCTCTATGTGATGAAGGGCGACCTGGCCAAGGCGCGCGAACGCCTGGCCGTGCTGGAAAGGCTCTGCCCCGGCGGCTGCGAGCAGCGCGAGGACCTGCACAAGGCCATCGCCGCGGCCGGCAAATAAGCGCCGGCGGCCTACACGGGCATGGGGCGGCTTGCCCCTAGGATGCGCGCCATGCTGAAGTTCCTCCTCCAACGTCCCTGGCTGGCCGCCCTGGTCGGCGTGCCGCTGGCCCTCGTGCTGCTGGGCGCCATCGTGGCGGCCCTGATCTGGGCCCAGCTGCCGGCCCTGGATGCGCTGACCGACTACCAGCCCCACCAGCCGCTGCGCGTGCTCAGCGAGGATGGCCAGCTGCTGGGCGAGTTCGGTGCCGAGCGGCGCCGCTTCGTGCCGCTGAAGGACATCCCCAAGCCGCTGCAGGATGCGCTGCTGGCCGTCGAGGACAGCGACTTCTACGTCCACTCCGGCATCGACTACAGCGGCATCGCCCGCGCCATGCTGCACAACCTGCTGCACCCGACGCGGCTGCAGGGCGCCTCCACCATCACCCAGCAGCTGGCCCGCAACATCTTCCTGACCAACCGCCAGACGCTGGCGCGCAAGGCCCAGGAAGGCCTGCTGGCCATCAAGATCGAGAGGAATCTGACCAAGGAGCAGATCCTCGAGATCTACATGAACCAGATCTCGCTGGGCAACAAGGCCTATGGCTTCGGGGCCGCGGCCGAGCGCTATTTCGGCAAGCCGCTGGACAAGCTCAGCGTCGGCGAGATCGCCGTCCTCGTCGGCCTGCCCAAGGACCCGAACCGCCTCAACCCCGTGCTCTACCCGGAACGCGCCAAGCGCCGCCAGGCCGTCGTGCTGGGGCGGCTTGTCGCGGTGGGCCAGATCACCCAGGCCCAGGCCGACGCGGCGCGCGAGAAGGCGCTGGACGTGCGCCGGCCCAAGCGCCTGTCCGGCGTGGCCGACCATGCCGCCGAGCAGGTGCGCGCCGAGATGGTCACGCGCTATGGTGAGGAGGCCTACACGCGCGGCCTGACCGTCTACACGACGCTGCGTTATGCGGAGCAGGCGGCCGCTCAGGAGGCGCTGCGCCACGCCCTGTTCGAGCTGGAGCGCCGCCAGCCTTTCCGCGGCCCCGAGGCGACCGTCGAACTGCCCGAGGGCGACGAGTTCGACGAGGCGCTGGACGCCGCCTTCGATGCCCACCCGGACCTCGGCGAACTGCGCACCGCGGTGCTGCTCAAGGTCGACAAGAATGCCGCCGAGCTGGTGATGGCCGATGGCGAGAAGATCAGCTGGAAGGGCCAGGCCCTGCGTCCCATCGCCAACCTCAAGCGCGGCGCCGTGCTGCGGGTGCTGGAGTCGGGCAAGCAGTGGCAGCTCAGCCAGACGCCGCAGGCCGAGGGCGCTGTCGTCACGCTGGACCCGGCGACCGGTGCCATCCGCGCCCTGGTGGGCGGCTTCGACTTCGCACGCAACCAGTTCAACTCGGCCACCCAGGCCTGGCGCCAGCCGGGTTCGGCCTTCAAGCCCTTCATCTACTCGGCCATCATCGAGCAGGGCGCCTGGGCCGGCACCCTGGTCAGCGACCAGCAGGTCGAGGTGGGCGACTGGTCGCCGCGCAACTACGACGGCCAGTACGAAGAGGCGCTGACGCTGCGCCAGGGTCTGGCGCGCTCCAAGAACATGGTCACCATCCATCTCGTGCAGGCCCTCGGCCCGCAGCGAGCCCGCGCCTGGGCCGCGCGCTTCGGGCTGGACGAGAGCAAGCAGCCGCTGAACCTGACCATCGCCCTGGGTACGGGCTCCGTCACGCCGCTGCAGATGGCCCAGGGCTATGCCGCCTTCGCCAATGCCGGCCAGCTGCCGACGGCCTGGCTCATCGACCACATCCAGGACGCCCAGGGCCAGCTGCTTTGGAAGGCCGAGGCCCCGCGCTTCACGACCGCCGTCAGCGCGCGCAATGCCTTCATGACTTCGCAGCTGCTCGCCGCCGTCGCGCGCGAGGGTACCGGCGCGCGGGCGAGCGCGCTGCTGGGGCGATGGGACCTCTACGGCAAGACGGGCACGACCAACGACGCCGTCGATGCCTGGTTCTGCGGCTTCCAGGCGACGCGTGCCGGCGCCGTCTGGATCGGCTATCCCCAGCCCCGCTCGCTGGGCGAGCGCGAGAGCGGCGGCGGCCTGGCACTGCCGGTCTGGGCCGCGACCATGGCGGTGGCTTTGAAGGGCCAGCCCAACACCCAGCTGACACCGCCGGCCGAGGGGCTGGTGCAGGAGGACGGCAACTGGTTCTATTCCGAGTTCGCCGGCGACCTGGCGATCGCCCGCATCGGCCTGCCGCCCGCCGCGCCGGCGGCGGCTTCGGAGCCGGAGACGGAGAAGCCGGCGCAGCCGCCGATCAACCAGTAGCCGCGCGGCGCTCGCTCAGGGCGCGGCCGGCGGCTCCCACAGTTCGACCTTGTTGCCGTCCGGGTCCATGACCCAGCCGAACTTGCCGAACTCGGAGTCCTGCGGATCGCCGACGACGTTGCAGCCTTCTTCACGCAGGGCCGCGAGCAGGCCGTTCAGGTCGGCGACGCGGAAATTGAGCATGAAGGACGCCGTGCTGGGCGCGAAGTAGCCGGTGTCGGCCTTGAAGGGGCACCAGTTCGTCGAGCCCGCGCCGGGCTCGCCGGGCACCGCGGGCTCGAAGGTCACGCCGCCCCAGGCCTCGACGTTCAGCCCGAGGTGCTGGGCGTACCAGGCGGCCAGGGCCTTGGGGTCGCTGGATTTGAAGAAGATGCCGCCGATGCCGGTCACGCGTTTCATGGGGTCTCCTTTTGAAGTCGCGCGATCCTAGCCTTGGTAGGGCCCCTTGACTTCACCCCAACCCCACTTCGGCATGGGGGCGTCGACGTCCACCGCCACACCGGGCTGGGAGTTCAGTACGGCGAGGCGCGAACCCCACTCGAGATAGCCGACCAGGGCCGAGCGGAACTCCGGGTCGTCGGGCATGCCGAGTTCGTCGGCGGTGTCCAGCAGCAGGGCCACCCAGGCACGGCGCTGGGCATGGCTGAGATGGCGGTTCAGATGCTGGCGCACCATGTGCGGATGGCCGCCGTGCGCGGCGGAATAGGTCGCCGGCCCGCCCAGCACTTCGGCCAGGAAGGCGGCGACGTGGGCCGGATGCTCGCGGTGCATGTGGGCGAAGACGGGTGCCAGCAGGGCGTCGTCCTTGACGCGCTGGTAGAAGCGCTCGGTCAGTCGCTGCAGGGCGGGCAGGCCGCCCAGCCAGTCGTAGAGGGTCGGGACTGGGGACTCGCTCATGATGACGAAGAAAGTGCGGAGGCGCCGGACATGGGGCCGCCGGCGGTCTTCGCAAGGCGGTGTTTGCCCGCGATCAACCACAGCGACAGCGCCAGCTCGCCGACGAAGGACGGCAGCAGGATGGCCGGGAAGAGCAACGCCGCGAAGGCCGGTGCCAGCAGCAGCGCGAAGCTGTTGACCAGATAGCAGACGCCGGCCAGGGCGATCAGCCAGCCGAACACGCGCGGCAGGGCGCCGCTGCGGGCGATCAGCCAGCCGCGCAGCACGCAGGCGAAGCCGAAGAAGATCAGGCCGATGCCGAAGCCCTGGCCATGCAGGTGCACGGCCAACAGCGCGAGCGCGTCGCGCTGCCCCGGCAGGAAGGCCGCGGCCATGGAGGGGCTGGTCAGCACGTCCAGTGCGGCCAGGGCCTGCACGCGGTTGGCCACCAGCACGCAGGTCTGCACGAGGTTGAGGCCGGTGGCCGTCAGCGCCAGCGGCTCGTTCACCGGCTTCAGCAAGCGCCACATCATGACGATGATGGGCAGGTCCAGCACCTGCATCAGCAGGTCGGCGACGAGGCCGCTGCGCCACAGCAGCGGGTGGGCGGCAATGCCCTGCGCCGTCGCGGCGGCGTCGCCGGCGACGACGAGGCTGCCCCGCACCCAGGCCTCGCTGTACAGGCCCAGGGCAATGATGGCGAGATAGCAGAGCCCGGAGATGCGCAGCTCGCGCGAGGTGACGGCGCCGCTCATGCCGGCCTCGCGGCATGCCAGGCGCGACGGGCGACGCCGCGTATCGCCCAGGACAGCCCGGCGATGACGCCGCCAACCACGGTGGGCAGCATGGCGCCGAAGGTCCAGCTCATGCCGAGCACGAAGCCCAGCAGGCTCTCGGGCCGGCTGGCCGGCAGCAGCAGGGCGAGCAGCAGCAGGCTGAAGAAGACGGCTTCGGTCAGCGCTGGCAGGTTCAGCTGGAAAGTCAGCGACAGCGCGGCGCCCAGCAGCAAGGGCAGGGCGAAGGCTATCGCCACCGGCAGCCACTCGCGCCGTGGTGCCGATGCCGCGGGCAGGCGGCCGGCCGCCCAGGCGGCGAGGGCAGGCAGCAGCAGCAGGCCCCAGGCGTTGGACAGGCCGGGCAGGTCGGGGCGCTGCAGCAGATGGTGGGTGGCGATGCCGCCGTGCCGGGCCTCCCAGCCCAGGTGCAAGGCCTCGGACATCAGGGCCAGGGCGGCGAGGATCAGACGCCGCGAGGCAGGGGTTGTTCTGGGCATGGTGGCGGAGTGTGACGGAACCGCGGCGCAGCTTGCCGCCGCGTGGGCCGGCAGGCGACGCGACTGCGACCAGCGGCGCCGGCGATGCGACCAGCCGCAGCGGCGGCCGACAGCCGGTGTGGCGTTTAACGGAAGCAACGCCGGGTAACAGCTAGCCCGCGAGCCCGGCCCTAGAGTTGCGACATCCGCCACCACCAGGGTCCCTGCCCATGCGCCATCGCCTTCTGACCGTCTCCGCTCCGACCATGCTGGCCTTGCTGCTCGTCGGCTGCGCCACGGTACGCGATGGGCAGCCGGTGCGTGGGCGTGACGGGCGCAATGCGCACATGGTCCAGGCGCCGTCGGTGGCCGGCGTGGCCGAGGAGAGCTTCGGCAAGCCGGCCTGGGCGCGCAAGGGCGATTTCTCGCTGAACGGCCAGCGCGTGCGCTACGAGCGTGGTGCCGAGCGGCTGGCGCTGTTTGAACCCCTGCCGGCCCATCTGCGCACGCCGCTGAACTTCAGCTGGCAGGGCCCGGCGGGTGAAAGCTCGACGGTCTGCGAGGCCTGGGCGCAGGAGAGCAGCGCCAACGGCCGCCTGACCGACAGCAAGCCCTGGGTCTTGAGCTGCAAATGGGGCAGTGCGCCGGCCGCCATGCTGCAGATCGGCGAGGGCCAGATGCGCCGCGGCAAGCTCAGCCGCGAGGGCGCCTACCGGCGCGGCGAACTGACGGTGGGCCTGCGCTCAGTCCATCTGCTCGAGGGCAATGCGCAACCGCAGACCGCGGCGGTGGGCTACGAGATGCTGTACCAGGGCACGGTCGTCGGCAGCCTGGACCTCAGCGGCGGTCAGCCGCGCCTGCGCCGCCCCGACCCAGCCACGCCGCTGGGCCGCGCCGTCACCGAAGCGGCCCTGGCCCTGGCCCTGGTGTCGGAACCGGGCTGACGGGTTTCAGCGCCGGGCGCGCCGCGCCGTCGACAGCGCGAGGAAGCCGGCCAGCACCAGGGGCAGGCTGCCCGGCAGGGGCAGCCTCTGCTGCACGATGAAGCCGTTGAACCACATCTCGCCGATGGAAGCGCTCAGCACGAAGTTGATGTCGGCGCTGTTGGTCTGGCCGGGGGCGAAGGGGCCGAGGGCGAAGGCCGCGAGACTGTCGCCGGCGCCTATGCCGAAGACCGGGTTCAGGGCCGCGAAGCTGATGTCGGTGTCGGTCAGCTTGATGAAGCGGTCCTCGTTGTCGGCCTCGGCGGTCTGGTTGCCCTGGCGGAACAGGCCGGCGGCGTTGTCCCATTGCATGGCATTGGCATTAACGGGCGAGCCGTTGACCCATTGCATGGTCGCGATGAAGAACAGCGGGCCGGTGGCGAAGGCGTTGTTGTTGGTCCAGTCCAGCGGCGTGACCCAGCGTGAGGTGCCGTTGCCGAGGTTGGTGATGAAGGGGCCGCCGGTCTGGTGGGTGCCGATGGCGCCGATGACCTCGTAGGGCGCAGCCAGCGCCAGGGTGGGGGCAAGCAGCAGCGCAGCGAGCCAGACCCGTGCGCGAAGGAGGAGGGACGTCATGGCGTTTCCTTTCCAAGAGGGCTTGCGGACCGTGCGCCCTTCCTGCGCCCGGGTCAATCGGCGCCTCCGCCGCTTTCGGGGGGAGAGGCGGCTGCCGATTGGGGATCCGCTCGCCATGCCTGGCAGTTGGCAGGCTGCCCGTCCTTCGTCAGGCGCGGCGTCATGCGCAGGCACTACGCCCGGTCCTGGCTCAGTTTCAGCATCGGCACGCGGCGGCGCAGGGGCTGGGCCTTGACGATGCTGGAACTGGTCTGGGCGCAGTCCGCCAGCCGATCCAGGGCCTGGTCGAGATGCTCGATGGAGCGCAGGGCCAGGCGCAGCACGAAGCAGTCGTCGCCGGTGACCTTGTCGCACTCCAGCGCTTCGGGCATGTCCTCGATGCGCTGCTGCACCTGGGCCAGCGCACCCGGCATGGGCCGTACGCGCACGATGGCCTGCAACGTGAAGCCCAGGGCCAGCGGATCGATGTCGATGGTGAAGGCGCGGATGACGCCGCGCTCGCGCAGCCGCGCCAGCCGCTCGGACGTGGCGGGCGGCGATAAGCCGATGGCTTCGGCCAGGTCCTTCAACGGGGCGCGGGCGTCGGCGGCCAAGGCGGCCAGCAGCAGGCGGTCGGTGTCGTCGATCATGATGAGGCTGAAGTGATAAATTGCCGTCGCTGATTCTGCCGACTCGTCGTATGGCCGTCTTTATTGCATGTATCGATGGAGGATGCCTTGAAAAAATGGCGCCGTCGTCATTGCAAGGAAGTCCTTTGTCCCCCACCACCCGCGGCGCCCTCGAGATGGGCAGCGCGATGAGCCTGCTGGGCTCCATCGGCTATTTCGTGCTGCTGTCCGGCCTGGCGCCGCTGGACGTCGTGTTCTGGCGCTGCGGCTTCGGTCTGTTGACCCTGGCCCTGATCTGCACGGCGCTGGGTCTGTGGCGCCGGCCCAGTGCGCGCGAACTGGGGCTGGCGGTGCTGGGCGGCGTGGCCATCGTGCTCAATTGGGTGCTGCTGTTCGGTGCCTATGGCCGGGCTTCAGTGGCCGTGGCCACGGCGGTCTACAACCTGCAGCCCTTCTTGCTGATGGGCTTGGGCGTGGTGTGCTTCGGCGAGCGCCTGAGCCTCGCGCGGCTGGCCTGGGTGGGCCTGGCCTTCTCGGGCATGTTGCTCATTGTTCAAGCCAAGCCCCATGCCGGCTATGTCGGCGGCGACTTCGGCCTGGGCGTGGCCATGGCCCTGGGCGCGGCTGCGCTGTGGGCCGTGGCGGCTGTCGTCACCAAGCGCCTCGCCAGCATGCCGGCGCCGCTGATCGCTTTGATCCAGGTGGCCGTGGGCCTGGTGATGCTGGCGCCCTTCGCCAACTTCGGCCAACTGCCGCGGACTGCGCTTGGCTGGATGCCGCTGGTGGTGCTGGGCGCCCTTCATACGGGCCTGATGTATGCGCTGATGTATGCCGGCGTGCAGCGCCTGCCGACGGCGCTGCAGGGTGGGCTGTCCTTCCTCTACCCCGTGGTGGCCATCCTCGTCGACTGGCTGGCCCTGGGGCATGAATTGGCGGCGCTGCAGTGGCTGGGCGCGGCAGCCATCCTGCTGGGGGCGGGCGGGTTGCTCAGGGCTTCTCGGCCAGCGCCTTCAGGTTCGCCAGTCCCGCATCGAAGTCCGGCCCGACCATCTTGTCCATGAACAGAGCCATCCAGCGGTTGATGGGGTTGGCACCCATGTCGCCGTCCATGGACCAGGTCACCTGGGTGGCGCCGCCATTGGCGTCGAGGCGGAAGTCGCCCGTCGAGGTGGTGTTGAAGTCGGGGAAGTAGAGCTCGTAGGCCAGGCGCTTGGGCGCTTCGGCCGTCGTGAAGGTCATGCGGCCGTCGCCCTGGCTCTTGCTCTTCCAGGCCCAGACGGCGCCGGGCCCGGAGGCCGGGCCGCTGTAGTCGATGGCCATGGCGGGGTCGCGCTGGTTCCAGGCGCTCCACTGCTTCCAGCCACGCGGGTCGGCGACGAGGGCGTAGATCTTCTCCGGTGCGGCATTGATGGTCGTCGTGCGCGTGACCGTGTACTTGGGCGACAGCAGCATGCCGCCCACGCCGATGAACAATGCCAGCGCGACGACCACCATCAGCAGGACCTTGAGCGCTTTCATCGGGAGTCTCCCGGAGATTGAGATGGGCGGACTGTGGGCGCCTCGCGCCAGCCACACAATCCGCACAACTTCGGACGCATCCTCATGACTATTGACGCCACCCTTTACGCCGACCAGGGCTATCTCGTCATCCCCGGCTTCAAGACGGCCGCCGACATCGCCGCGCTGCGCCAGCGCGCCCTGGACCTCGTCGACGCCTTCGACCCCGGCGAGCAGCGGCCCGTCTTCACGACCGAGGAGCAGCAGCGCCATGTCGACGACTACTTCATCGACAGCGGCGACCAGATGCGCTGCTTCTTCGAGGAGGAGGCCTTCGACGCGCAGGGCAAGCTGCGCGTGCCCAAGGAACTGGCCATCAACAAGATCGGCCATGCCATGCATGACCTCGATCCCGTCTTCAGCGCCTTTTCCAAGGGCGAGGCCCTGCGCGGCGTGGCCGCCGAACTCGGCCTGGCCAGTCCCCAGGTCTGGCAATCGATGTTCATCTTCAAGCAGCCTGGCATCGGTGGCGAGGTGCGCTGGCACCAGGACGCCAGCTTCTTCGAGAGTGACCCCATCACGGTGACGACCTTCTGGTTCGCGCTGGAAGACGCGACGCTGCAGAACGGCTGCCTGTGGACGGAGCCGGGCGGCCACAAGGGCCAGCGCGGCGTGCTGCGCGAGCGCTTTGTGCGCGAAGGCCGCAGGGCCTGGATGGAGCAGGTGGACGCGACGCCTTGGCCGGCGGCGGATTCCAGGCAGGCCATCCCGCTGGAAGTCGAGGCCGGTTCCCTCGTCGTCTTTCACGGCCTGCTGCCGCACTACTCGGCGGCCAATCGCTCGGCCAGGTCGCGCCATGCCTACACCCTGCACGTGACCGACGGCGCCAGCCGCTACTCGCCACGCAATTGGCTACAGCGTGACGAGACCTTGCCGGTACGCGGTTTCTGACACGGCAAGCCGACAGCTCTCACAAATCCATACATCCCCCGCCCGCTGTCCTACAAGACGAGGGAGCCTGCACCGGCATGGCCCGGGCCCGAGTCACCTCAAAGTGGTCTCCACCGCAAACGTCGACAACGACGATCTGGAGGCCAAGATGAAATTTCCGAAATCGATGCACGCCGAGGGTTGGGCCAGCCACCTGGAAGAGACCCGGCCCGATCATCTGCCTGACGCCCTGAAGCCCGCCGCCCAGGCCAGGCCGGCCGTGGGCCCGGCGCGATTCAAGCCCAGCGGTGCCGGCGCCAAGATCGACATCCACGCACCGTTGAATACGGCGGCTGCAGCGCCACGCGCCGAGCCGGCCTATGTGCGCCCCCAAGCGGCTCCTGCCCCGACAGCCGCCCTCCAGCGTGACCGCCAGATGAGCTGGATGATCCCGGCCGGTGCCGGCGCCGCCATCATTGCCGCCGTCGCGATCTGGGCCATCAACCGTCCGAGCACGGCGCCCGTGACGCCGCCTGCTCTCGTGGTGGGCAGCGCCGAACAGCCGACGCAGGTGGCCGAAGCCACTCCGGCGCCCGAGGCGCCCGCCGCATCGCAGGTTCTGGACAGCAGCACGGCCGCCACCACCGCCGTGGCCGACGCAACGCCTGCCGCGCCCGCCAAGCCGGAGGCTGTTGAGCCGGCTCCGGCCAAGCTGGGGCTGCCGGTGACGACCAGCCGCCCGGCCGCCGAGTCGCGGACCCTGGCCCAGGCCCCGACGCCTTCGCCGCGTCCGGATCTGGTGCAGCGCGCCGCGCCGACCACGCCGGCGCCCACCCTGCCACCGCCGACGACGGTCGCTGCCGCGCCGCTTGACGCCCAGCCGCTGAGCGTGCCGCCCGGCTCGGCGCCCCTCGTGATGCCGCCGACTTCGGCCGGCCCGGTGACGGCGCCGCAGCCCATCGTGGCACCGCCGGCTGCCATCCCGCCAGTCGCCTCCACCACGCCTGACACGGCCGCCAGCTCGGCTGCCACGGGCACGCCGCCCCTGGCCCAGGCCCAGCCCGTGCCCCAGCCGGTCGTGCCGCAGGCCGAGGACAGCGGCATCACCGCCAAGGTGCGCATGGCCCTGGCCGCCGACGTGGCGCTGTCTGCGGTGCCCATTGCCGTCAGCACCGACCACGGCGTCGTGAAGCTGGAAGGCCAGGCGCCCGACAGCCAGACGCGTGAACGCGCTACCGTCGTCGCTTCGTCGGCCACCGGCGTGAAGGCTGTCGACAACCGCCTGACCCTGCCGCCTCCGACGGTCGTCAGCCAGGCGACCAGCCTGCAGCAGTAAGCTGCTGCCGGCATGAAAAAGGCGCCCCTCGGGGCGCCTTTTGCTTTGAGGCGTCGAGCCTCAGTGGCAGTGCTGGCTGCGAGCCGGTGCCAGTTCGGCGTCGATCAGCGCTTCCTCGGTCACCTCGCGGGCGGCCTCGAGCTGCAGGCAGAGTTCGGTGATGCCGTCCTCGCGGCCGCCGACGACTTCGGGCAGGGGGGCGGCGGCGATGTCGGAGGGCAGGTCGGCCAGGGCACCGATCAGCTGGAACAGCAGCTCCAGGCTGGCTTCGCCGTCCTGGGGCAGGTCGCGCGCGGCGCCCAGGCTGCGGGCCAGATACCAGCAGGCTTGCGCCGCGTTGTCGCAGGCCTGGGCCTTGAGTTCCAGGGCGCGGTTGCGGGCGTCGGCCTCGCTGCGTGCCTGGCTGATCTCATAGGCGCCGAGATCGGCCGGGACGGCATCGTCCAGCGAGAGCGCGGCAAAGTCGAGTTCGTGGGCCATGAGGTACTACGGCGTTCTTGAGTCGGGGCCATCGTAACGGCGGGCCGGGTCGGGAGGCGTCCCCCGATTCCCGGCGTCGTGACGCAATCGCCGGAACTAAGTCACGGGACGGCTTCTATTCAACGCTTCTTGGTCGGACGGGTCCAGCCGGCGATGGCGACCTGTTTGCCGCGCGCCACGGCCAGGCTGCCGGCTTCGACATCCTTGGTGATGGTGGAGCCGCCGCCGATGGTGGCGCCGTTGCCCAGCTTGACCGGGGCCACGATGACGCAGTTGGAGCCCACATGCACGTCGTCGCCGATGGTCGTGCGGTGCTTGTTGGCGCCGTCGTAATTGGCCGTGATGGCGCCGGCGCCGTAGTTGACGCGCTCGCCGACGGTGGCGTCGCCCAGATACGCCAGGTGGTTGGCCTTGGCACCCTTGGCCAGCGTGGAGTTCTTGACCTCCACGAAGTTGCCGATGTGGACCTCGGCGCCGAGCTGGGCACCGGGACGCAGCCGGGCGAAGGGGCCGATCAGCGCGCCTTCGCCGACGCTGGCGCCGGCGGCCTCGCCGTCGATGTGGGTGAATTCGTGGATGCGGGCGCCGGCGGCGATGCTGGCGTTGCGGATGACGCAGTTGGCGCCGACGCGCACGCCGTCACCCAGGCTCACGTCACCCTCGAAGACGCAGTTGACGTCGATCTCGACGTCCTGGCCATGGCTCAGCGTGCCGCGCAGGTCGAAGCGGGCCGGATCGGCCAGGCGCACGCCGGCATGCATCAGTGCCGTCGCCTGGCGGAGCTGGAAGGCGCGCTCCAGCTGGGCCAGCTGCACCGGGTCGTTGACGCCCAGCACCTCGATCTCGTTGTGGGCCTTGATGCCCAGCACCGGCAGGCCCTCGGCGACGGCCATGGCGACGATGTCGGTCAGGTAGTACTCGCCCTGGGCGTTGTCGTTGGTCAGCTGGCCGACCCAGCGCTTCAGCGCCACCGTGGGCGCGGCCATCATGCCGCTGTAGCCCTCGTGGATGAGGCGCTGCTCGGGCGTGGCGTCCTTGTGCTCGACGATGGCCAGCACGCCACCGTCGTCGGGGTCGCGGATGATGCGGCCGTAGCCGCTGGGGTCGGCCAGGTCGACGGTCAGCAGCACCAGGGCATGGCCGGCGCAGGCGTCGATGAGGGCCTTGGCGGTGCTGGTCTCGATGAGGGGCACGTCGCCGTTGAGGATCAGCGTGGTGCCTTCCCCCACCAGGGCGGGCACGACCTGCTGGATGGCGTGGCCGGTGCCGAGCTGGGGCATCTGGCGCACGAAGGAGACGCCGGCGACGGCCGCCTCGACCTGGTCGGCACCATGGCCGGTGATGACGATGCGGGCGGCGGCGGTCAGCGGCTCGCAGCTCTTCAGCACATGGCCGAGCAGGGAACGGCCGGCGAGCTTGTGCAACACCTTGGGCGTTGCGGACTTCATGCGGGTGCCCTTGCCCGCCGCCATGATCACGATGTTCAGCGCCATGCCTGCCTTGCGACTACGTTTTATTGACGAAGTCGCGATTATGGGCAGGCGGGCGCCAGCTTCAGCGCATGCCCTGCACCGCCACGCGGTGCGACTTGGGGTTGACCTTGGGGAACTCGGCGAGGGCGGCGTCAAACAGATTGGCGATGACGGCCTCGCTGCCCATGGTCATGCCCTCGTTGCTGGCATGGGTCTCGAACAGGGCCTCGCCACTGGCGCGGTCGCGCATCAGCAGGGCCACGGCGCGGTCGTAGCGGCGGTCGAAGAAGGGATCCTGGCGCCAGCCAAAGCCACCCCAACCCGGGGCATAGCCATAGCGCGGCGAGATCAGGCGGCCGCGCCAGCGCCACCACAGCGGGTCGTCCCAGGGCACGGGGTCATAGGCGGTGACGCGGGCGCCGAGGGTCACGAGGACGTCGGCGCTCTTGGCATCGGACGCGGGCTTGAAGCCGGCCTTTTCCAGGGCGACCTTTGCGGCCTCTTCCAGCGTGGCCTGGCGCTTGGCGGCCTCCTCGCTCTGCTGCTGCGAAGGCAGGCGATCGAAGGCATAGCTGCCGGGCTTGCGGTCGGCCGGCCAGCTGCCATAACTGGAGACGTCAGCGGAGACCGTGTACGGACCGGTGCAACCGGTGATGGCGACGACCGAGGCGGCGGCCAGCGTGGAAAGAATCAGGCGGCGGTTCATGGGACACCTCCATCTTGGTGATGGAGGCATTCTGGCCCCGCCAGATTGCCCTCATGTAAAGGCGGCGCAAAACAGGTCACCGCGACGGCGGGCGCTCAGGTTTGGGATGGGATGCAAGGCGCAAACCGGAGTCGGGCTGGTTGCCCGACGAGGATTTGCAACGCAGCAGGCCGCCCAAAGCTGAGATGCCCGACGAGTGAGTGGCCTGTTTTGCGTCGCCCTAGCGTTGCAGCGTGATCACCGAAGCCGTGGTGGACGGCGTGGCGCAAGATTCATCGTCGTCGAAGGCGATGTCGCCGCCCGCATCGGCCACGCCCGTCGCCTTCATGGTCTCGAAGGGGAAGAGCTTCTTGTCCATCATGTGCGAGGGCACGATGCTGCCCATGGCGGTGAAGATGTTGTCGATGCGGCCCGGGTAGCGCTTTTCCCACTCGTTGATCATGGCCTTGACCTGCACGCGTTGCAGGTTCTCCTGGCTGCCGCACAGGTTGCAGGGAATGATGGGGAACTCGCGGTGCTCGGCCCAGCGCACCAGGTCGGGCTCCTTGACATAGGCCAGCGGGCGGATGACGACGTTCTTGCCGTCGTCGCTGACCAGCTTGGGCGGCATGCCCTTCATGCGGCTGCCGAAGAACATGTTCAGGAACAGCGTCGTGACCATGTCGTCGCGGTGGTGGCCCAGGGCGATCTTGGTGGCGCCCAACTCGCCCGCCACGCGGTAGAGGATGCCGCGGCGCAGGCGTGAGCACAGGCTGCAGGTCGTCTTGCCCTCGGGGATGAGCTTCTTGACGATGGAATAGGTGTCCTGGTTCTCGATGTGGAAGTCCACGCCGCGCGAACGCAGGTAGTTGGGCAGCACCTCCTCGGGGAAGCCGGGCTGCTTCTGGTCGAGGTTGACGGCGACGAGGCTGAACTTGATGGGCGCACGCTGCTGCAGGTTGAGCAGGATGTCCAGCATCGCGTAGCTGTCCTTGCCGCCCGACAGGCAGACCATGACCTTGTCGCCGTCTTCGATCATGTTGAAGTCGGTGATGGCCTGGCC
>CBHWBD010000092.1:0-19089 GCA_966111775.1 uncultured Comamonadaceae bacterium
CCGCCGGCACGCCGCCGCAGCTGATGGGCCTGCACGAGCAATACCTGCTGCCGCCCCTGCACGCCGGCTGGACGGTGCGGCGCAAGAGCCAGCACTTCCGCGCCTACGACGAGGTCGCCAAGCGCTTCGCCAAGCTGCTGGGCATGGACCCCTGGCTGATCACGCCGATGTCCCAGAGCGTCGACCTGCACGGCAAGAAGGGCCTGGAGGCGCTGCAGACGGCGGCCGACGCCCAGCTGACCAAGGTGCGCCGCAAGTACAAGGAATACGGCATCAACGAGAAGCCCTTCGTCATCATCAAGAGCGACGTCGGCAGCTACGGCCGTGGCGTCATGACGGTGCGCGATGCCAAGGACATCGAGACCCTGGCCGATCGCCTGCCCGAGAACCTCGGTCAGGAAGTCATCGTGCAGGAAGGCGTGCCGACGCATGAGCGCGTGCACGAGGCGGTGGCCGAGCCGGTCGTCTACATGATGGACCGCTATGTCGTCGGGGGTTACTACCGCGTGCATGCCCACCGCGGCATCGACGAGAGCCTGAACGCCCCCGGCGCGAGCTATGTGCCGCTGGCCTTCGCCGAGTCACCTCATCTGCCCCGGCCCGGCGAGAAGCCCGGTGCCAGCGCGCCCAATCGCTTCTATATGTACGGCGTCATCGGCCGCCTGGCCATGCTGGCGGCCAGCTACGAGCTGGAAGCGACGGACCCGCAGGCCGAGGCTGAAGCGGCCTGACTCTCCCACCCCCTACGGCCTAGCGGCCGCCCCCTCAAGGGGGCACTGCCGATGGACCGGCAAAGCCGGATCCATGGCAGTCGCTGGAGGAGCAGCCCGCCTTGCGGCTGCGAATACGCCTGCCGCCCTCGAGGCGAAGAAATAGCTGTCGCTACGCCTGGACGCATAAGGAGTCAAGCCGGAGTTGCAGGTTTGCTGCGCTGCACAAAACACCAAAACCGGGCGCAGAATCCCCACTTTCGAACAAACGCCAGCCCAAGCCGCTGGCCTTCGTGAAGTGAGTTCTTCCCACGCGGCCCGCAGCCCTTCGGCGATGGCGGGTCTGACCCTCGGGGCACTCGGAGTGGTCTACGGCGACATCGGCACCAGCCCCTTGTACGCCCTCAAAGAAGTCTTCCATGGCGGCCATGTCGGCACCACGCCCGAGAACATCCTCGGCGTGCTGTCCTTGCTGTTCTGGACCCTGACCGTCGTCGTCTCGATCAAGTATGTGCTGCTGATCCTGCGCGCCGACAACAACGGCGAAGGCGGCCTCATCGCCATGCTGGCCCTGGCCACCAATGCCGTGAACGACAAGCCGCCGCTGCGCCGCACCCTGCTGCTGGTCGGGCTGTTCGGCACCGCCATCTTCTTTGGCGACGCCGTCATCACGCCGGCCATGACGGTGCTGGGCGCCGTCGAGGGCATCGACGTCTACGAGCCGCAGTTCCACGACGCCATCCTGCCGCTGACGCTCATCGTCATGGTCGGCCTGTTCGCCGTGCAGCGCTTCGGCACGGGCGGCATCGGCAAGGCCTTCGGGCCGGTCATGATGGTGTGGTTCATCACGCTGGCGGCCCTCGGCCTGCCGCACATCTTCGACAACCCGCGCGTGCTGGCGGCCGTCAACCCGGTCTATGCGCTGAACTTCTGCCTCGAGTACCGCTGGGTGGCCTTCGTCGCCCTGGGCGCCGTCGTCCTGGTCGTGACCGGCGGCGAGGCGCTGTACGCCGACCTGGGCCATTTCGGCAAGAAGCCCATCCGCATCGCC
The DNA here is from genome assembly GCA_966111775.1 of uncultured Comamonadaceae bacterium. Lineage (GTDB taxonomy): Bacteria > Pseudomonadota > Gammaproteobacteria > Burkholderiales > Burkholderiaceae_C > Pelomonas. The sequence goes on from CBHWBD010000092.1 coordinate 1,762, forward strand.
TGGTATGGCGTCGTCATGCCGGCCCTGGTCATCAACTATTTCGGCCAGGGTGCCATGCTGCTGGACAACCCGGCCGGCGTGCAGAACCCCTTCTTCCTGCTGGCGCCGGGCTGGGCCGAGATCCCGCTCTTCCTGCTCGCCACCGCGGCTGCCATCGTCGCGTCCCAGGCCCTGATCACGGCAGCCTTCTCGGTCACCAAGCAGGCCATCCAGCTCGGCATCCTGCCGCGCCTGCGCATCCTGCACACCAGCGTGCGCGACACCGGCCAGATCTACGTGCCCTTCATCAACTGGGGCCTGTTCGCCCTGGTCGTCGTCGCCGTCGTCTTCTTCGGCTCGTCCACCAAGCTGGCCGGGGCCTACGGCGTGGCCGTCACCATCGACATGACGATCACGACGGTGATGACCTTCTTCGTCATCCGCTACGGCTGGAAGTATCCGCTGGCGCTTTGCGTCGCGGCCACCGGCGTCTTCTTCCTCATCGACGTGACCTTCCTGGCGTCCAACCTGCTGAAGATCGCCGCCGGCGGCTGGTTCCCGCTGCTGATCGGCATCGGCATGTTCACGCTGATGCTGACCTGGAAGCAGGGCCGCAAGCAGCTGTCCGACAAGCTGCGCGAGGACGCCATCGAGCTCAACACCTTCCTCGACGCCGTCTTCATCAACCCGCCGACGCGCGTTGCCGGCACGGCCGTCTTCCTGTCGTCCGAGAAGGGCTCCACGCCCAACGCCCTGCTGCACAACCTCAAGCACAACAAGGTGCTGCACGAGCAGAACGTCTTCGTCACCGTCAAGCACCACGAGGTGCCCTGGGTCGGCTTCGAGAAGCGCTGCGAGGTCGAGGCCCTGGGCCATTGCTGCTGGCAGGTGGCCCTGCATTTCGGCTTCAAGAACGAGCCCGACGTGCCCGAGGCCCTGGCCCTGCTGAAGAAGCACGGTGTGCAGCTCGACGAGATGGAGACGAGCTACTTCCTGAGCCGCGACATCATCATTCCGACCATAGGCTCGGGCATGGCCCTGTGGCGCGAGAAGCTGTTCGCCAGCATGCACCGCAACGCGGCCGCGGCAGCCGACTTCCTGCACCTGCCGACCAACCGCATCGTCGAGCTGGGCTCCAAGGTCGAGATCTGATGCGGCCCGAGCCGCGCCTGGGTGCCCGGCATGCCGGCGCCCTGTGCGTCGGCATGGTCGTCGGTGCCGGCATCTTCAAGACCTCGCCCATGGTGGCGCAGTCGCTGCCGGAGGCGGGCCAGCTCTACCTGGCCTGGGCCCTGGGCGGTGTGTTGTCCTTCGTCGGCGCGCTGTGCTTTGCCGAACTGGCGGCGGCCTTTCCTGACGCCGGTGGCGACTACCACTTCCTGAGCCGCGCTTATGGCCGACGCCTGGGCTTTTTGTTCGCCTGGTCGCGCTTCGCCGTCATCCACACCGGCTCGATGGCTCTGCTGGGCTTTGTCTTCGGTGACTACCTGTCCCAGGTTGTGGACCTCAGCCCCTGGTTGGGCACCCATGCCAGTGCGCTGCTGGCCGCCGCGCTGATCGTGGTGCTGACCGGGCTCAATCTGCTGGGTGTTCGCGTCGGCCTCGGGACCCAGCTGGGGCTGACGACGCTGGTGCTGTGCGGCCTGCTGCTGTTGGGGGCGGGCGCTGCGCAGTTGGGGCTTCAGCCTCCCGCGACCCAGGGCGCGGCGACGGCCACGACCGACTGGGGCACCGCCATGGTCTTTGTCTTCCTGGCCTATGGCGGCTGGAGCGATGCGGCGACGCTGTCCGCCGAGATGCGCGACAGCCAGCGCGGCATGGTGCGTGCGCTGCTGCTGGGCCTGGGCGTCGTCATGGCCCTCTATCTGCTCGCCAACTGGGCCTATGTGCGGGTGCTGGGCCTGCCCGGCCTGGCCCACAGCGAGGCGCCCGCGGCCGAGGCCATGCGCCTGGCCTTGGGGCGTGGTGCCGAGCTGGTCATGGTGGGCGTCGTCACGCTGACGGCCCTGTCGGTCATGAACGCCATCCTGATCGCCGGCCCGCGCACCACCTATGCCGCGGCGCGTGACCTCGCGGCCGAGTGGAAGCTGGCGCAGTGGAATGCGCGGCGCGGTACGCCGAGTGCTGCCGTCGTCGCGACCGCCGCCATGGCCCTGCTGCTGGTGGGCCTGGGCGACTTCACGCGCGGCGGCTTCTCGACCATGGTGGACTACCTCTCGCCGGTCTACTGGTTCTTCCTGGTGCTCAGCGGTGCCGCCCTCATCGTGCTGCGTCGGCGCGAGCCCGACCAGCCGCGACCCTTCCGCGTGCCCTTGTATCCCTGGCTGCCGCTGCTGTTCTGCGCCTGCAGTGCCTATGTGCTGTGGGCCAGCCTGGTCTATGTGAAGGCCGGTGCCGTGATCGGCGTGGCGGTGCTGGCCGCGGGAGCGCTGTTGCTGCCCCTGCTCAGGCGTCGCTAGCGCCGCAGAGCAGGCGGCGCTCGATGCGCCCGTCACGCACATGCACCATCTCGCCCTTGGCCAGCGGTGACCAGGCCTCGGCATCGTCGCCCAGCGGCTCCGACGCGATGGCCCAGCCACCCGGCTGGGGTTTGAGGTAGAGGCTGGGTGGCTTGTCGTCGCTGGCCCAGCGCACCGCCCAGAGCTGCTCGCCGTCGGCGAGAGCCGCCGAAAAACGCAGCGGCGTGGTGATGCCGCGTGCCTGCATCTCGGCTACGGTGTCCAGCAGCACGTCGCGCGTCGCGGCCTCGACCGTGGCACCGTCCTGCACGCGGGCCATGATGAGCAGGAAGAGCAGCTCCGAATCGGTCGCGCCGCGCTTCAGGTCGTAGAGCTCGTCCGTCAGCCGCGCCTCCATGCCGCGGCGCAGGCGCGGAAAGTCGCCGATCTGGCCGTTGTGGATGAAGAGGTAGCGGCCGAGGTGGAAGGGGTGGCAGTTCTGCCTGGACACGCCGCCGCCGGTCGCGGCCCGCACATGGGCCATGAAGAGATGGGAGCGCACATTGGCGCACAAGGCCATCAGGTTGTCGTCGCTCCAGGCCGGCATCACCTCGCGGTAGACGCCCGGCGTGTCGCGCTCGCCATACCAGCCGATGCCGAAGCCGTCGCCATTGGTCACCGACTTGGCCTGCTCGGCCTGCAGGCTCTGGCGCACCAGCGAATGGCGCGGCTTGCAGACCAGGTCTTCCAGAAAGATCGCGTCGCCCGAGTAGGCGAGGAAACGGCACATCCGCTCAGCACTTTCGTCATTGAGGTGACGGCTATGCTGACCGCATGAGTCGCCTGCTGCAAGATTTTTCGCCGTCCACTGTTGTTGCCGGCTTCGTCGCGGTGCTGGTGGGCTACACCAGCTCGGTCGCCATCATCTTCCAGGCCACCGTGGCCCTGGGGGCGACGCCGGCCCAGACCGCCTCCTGGCTGTGGGCCCTGGGCCTGGGCATGGGCCTGACCAGCCTCGCCCTGAGCCTGTGGACGCGCCAGCCCGTGCTCACGGCCTGGTCCACGCCCGGCGCGGCCCTGCTGGCCTCGACCTCGGGCGTGGAGATGCCCGAGGCCATCGGCGCCTTCATCGTCTGCGGCCTGCTGATCGCCTGGGCCGGCGCCAGCGGCTGGTTCGAGAAGTTGATGGACCGCATTCCCGTGGCCATCGCCTCGGCCCTGCTGGCCGGCGTGCTGGCGCGCTTCGGCCTCGACGCCGTCAGCAGCGTGAAGACGGCGCCGCTGCTCGTCCTCGCCATGGCCGCGGCCTATCTGGTCGGCCGGCGCGTCTGGCCGCGCTATGCGGTGCCCGGCGTGCTGATCGCCGGCGTCGTCGTCGCCCTGGCCCAGGGGCGCCTGAGCTTCGCCGGCGTCGACACCTCCCAGGTGTTCGCGCTGCCGGTCTGGACGGCGCCGGCCTTCAGCTGGCATGCCGCCATCGGCGTGGCCCTGCCCCTCTTCATCGTCACCATGGCCTCGCAGAACCTGCCCGGTGTGGCCGCCCAGCGCGCCAGCGGCTACCAGACGCCGGTGTCGGCTTCCATCGCCGTGACCGGCGCCGCGACGACGCTGTTGGCGCCCTTCGGCGGCTATGCCTTCAACCTTGCCGCCATCACGGCCGCCATCTGCATGGGCCGCGAGGCGCATGAAGACCCGGCGCGGCGCTACACGGCCAGCGTGAGCGCCGGCCTGTTCTATGTGCTGCTGGGCCTGGCCGGCGGCGCGGTCGCCCTGCTGCTGACCGCCTTTCCGCGCGAACTGGTCGCGGCGATCGCCGGCCTGGCCCTCCTGGGCACCATTGCCGGCGCCCTGGCCGCGGCGCTGAAGGACGAGGGCCACCGCGACGCCGCCATCCTGACCTTCCTGGTCTGCCTGTCGGGCATCAGCCTCTTCGGCATCGGCGCTGCCTTCTGGGGCGTGGTCGCCGGGGGCGTGGCCACCGTCGCCGCGCGCTGGCGCCGCGCCCGCGTGTAAGCGGCGCGCCTTAAGTCACGCAAATCCCGCCCCGGGGACTTCCCCGCCCTCGGATCGAGGGGCGTGGCAGCGCTTTCATGCCCTGTATCTGTCGATAATCTTTCTCGAAGCTGTCAATCATTGCCGCCCAGGCGGCTTTCCCTTCGAGACGTGCCCCCCACCACCGCGCCTGACTGGCCGATCCCTGAGCTGCCGAGCAGCCTGCAACTGCTGAGCCGCGTTGCCGGCAATGCCTGGCTGCGGACCCAGGCCGAGGGGCTGCCCGACGGCCTGCGGGTGCTGTTCGGCGGCGGCCGGATGCTTGGCGAACGCGAGGGCCTGGCCCGGCTCTTCGCCATTCCCGCCTTTGCGCGGCTGATGACCGCCCAGCCGGGGGCCGATGCCTTCTTCTTCATCAGCCACCGCCACTTCCTGTCGCGCGGCTTCGGCGGCGCCGAGCGCCTGGCCTGCGCCCTCGACCATTTCCAGTTCGAGCAGGCCCATTTCACGCCAACCCTGCTGCCGGCCCTGCATGGCGAAGGCCTGCTGCTGTGGCGTGACCCGGCAGGCCATGACCTGCGCCTGCGGGCCAATGCCGCGACCCGCCACGAGGGCCCGCTCAGCCTGCTGCTGGGCCATCGCGGGGAGGCCCTGCACGAGTTGTCCTTTGCCTGGATCGAGGCCAGCCGGCTCGGGCCCGATGCGGGGGCGGGCCCGGTGCTGTTCGCGACGCGCAACCAGTCGGTGCGCCCGGACGCGTCCGCGCTGGCGCGCTTTCGCGCCGAGTTCCCGCAGAACTCGCCCGCCTATTTCGCCTTCGCCGCGCTGAACGGCCTCGCGCGCGCCCTGGGCCAGACCCGCATCGTCGGCGTACGCGACACGCACCAGATCGCCTACGAGGCTTGCTACGCGACCGGCTTCAGGCGCTCCTACGACGACTTCTGGCTGGGTTTCGGCGGCCTGCCGCTCGAGCGGCACGGCGTGGAGATCCGGGTGCCCGTCACCGTCGCGTCGCTGTCCGAGCTCAAGGCCAAGCATCGCGCCAGGGCCCGCCAAAGGCGCGAGCATTGGCGCGGCATCGCCAGCGCCGCCGAGGCGGCCCTGAGCCCCTACGTCAGAGGCTGAAGGCAGCGCTGTGCAACACTGGCCGGCGCTGAATTGACAGGCCCGCCCCATGAAGCTTCTCTTCGTTGCCGACCCGCTCGACACCTTCAAGACCTACAAGGACTCCACCTTCGCGATGATGCGCGAGGCCGCCAGGCGTGGCCACAGCATCCTGGCCTGCGAGGTGAACCAGCTCGTCTGGCTGCGCGGCGGCCGCGTGACGGCGCGCGGCGCCCGCCACATCACGCTGACCGGCCTGAGCCAGAAGGACGGCCACGACTGGTTCAAGGTCGAGTCCACCGCCGACGTCGCCCTGGCCGACGTCGACGCCGTGCTGATGCGCAAGGACCCGCCCTTCGACAGCGAGTTCTTCTACGCCACCCATCTGCTCAGTCATGCCGAGCGCGAAGGCGCCCGCGTCTTCAACAAGGCCAGCGCCCTGCGCGAGCACCCCGAGAAGCTGGCCATCCTCGAGTTCCCGCAGTTCATCTCGCCCACGCTCGTGACGCGCGACCCGGCCGAGATCCGCGCCTTCCACGCCGAGCAGCGCGACATCATCCTCAAGCCCCTGGACGGCATGGGCGGCATGGGCATCTTCCGCGTCAAGGACGACGGGCTGAACCTCGGGGCCATCATCGAGACGCTGAACAAGGACGGCACGCAGACGGTCATGGTGCAGCGCTTCATCCCGGCCATCGCCGAGGGCGACAAGCGCATCCTCATCATCGGCGGCAAGCCGGTGCCGCATTGCCTGGCCCGCATTCCGCAGGGCGGTGAAGTGCGCGGCAACCTCGCCGCCGGCGGCAAGGGCGTGGCCCGGCCGCTGACCGCGCGCGACCGCGAGATCGCCGAATACCTCGGCCCCATCCTGGCCGCCCGGGGCCTGCTGCTGGTGGGCCTGGACGTCATCGGCGAGAACGTCACCGAGATCAACGTGACCAGCCCGACCTGCTTCCAGGAGATCACGGATCAGAGCGGCTTCGACGTCGCCAAGATGTTTGTCGATGCACTGGAAGGGGCGCTGCGTTGAACCGCAGCTCCGGCGCATGGCATGTCCTGGCTTGAAAGCTGGCTGAAAACTCCAGCGCCGCAAGACCCCTGGCTGGCGTTCCAGGCGCGTTGCGTGGACAGCGACGGGCGTTGCCGCGAGTCCGCCTTGCGCGAGCTGCAGCGGCTGCCGGCGGAACTGCAGGGTCGTGCGCTGCCTTTCGTACTGGCGCGCCTGAACGACTGGGTGCCACAGGTTCGTGCTGCCGCTGCCAAGGCGCTGCTGCCGCTGCTGCGAGACGATCTCACTCCAGCCTGGTTGCTCGCATTGCCGGATGTGGCGCGCCTGATGGGTGGCGCCCGCTGGGGCCGGGATGGGGTTGCGCTTCGTGAAGCCATCGAGCAATTCCTGCTGCAGGACCCGGCGCGCCGGGCCGCGTTGCTGGCCTGCGCACCCCATATGGCGCTGCCGGCGCGGCGCTGGCTGACGCTGCAGAGCTGGTGGCACGGCCCGCCGGATGAAAGGCTGCAGGCCTTGCTACTGGCGCTGCAGGGCGCCGACGCGCGAATGGCTCGACAGGCGTTGCGGCATCTGAAGACTCTGTCGGCGGATTGGCTGGCGCAGCCTGGCGTCTGTGAGGCCCTGGCCCGCGCGCACTTTCCAGGCCTGCAATTGGAGGTCCTGCGGGATCTGCAGGCCGAAGGTCAATTTCCTGGCGGGGACGAGGCCCTGGAGCTGGCTTTTAGCCGTCACGGCGGCACGCGCAACTGGCTGCTGTTTCACGCCGGGGATGAGCTGAAGCAACTAGTGCTGCGGCGGGCTGAGACGCTGCTGGGCGAGCCGAATGCAGTGGTTCGGCAGCTTGTGGCGCTGCAGGTGCTGCGCGCATTGCGTGCACCGTCGTGGCCGGGGCATCTGGTCTCGGGGTGCGCCCACCCGGCCGCGCGAATGCGCGAAGAGGCCTGCGTTCAAAGCTTTGCTCACTTCGAACCCGACCATTGCAATGCGCTCGCACTGCGGGCGCTGGCCGATCCATCGCCCAAGGTGCAGCGAGCGGCGCTGAACGCCCTGCGGCAAGGACGAGCCGCCTTGACGGCACCGGAGCTGCGAGACCTGGTGCGCCGCGAGCCACGGGCCATGCAGGCTGTGCTGCGTGTGCTGTCGCATTGGTCGGCCTGGATCCGCGTGCCGCTCACGCTTGAATTGCTGGCCCAGACGCCGGTGGATCGCGATGTCGCCCTGGCAGAGTTGGACGCACTGGGGCTGTCCTTGCAGCGAAGCCGGTACGCCCCGACTGCCGAGCAGTCATGGGCTGTCGAGCGCGCGGCAGCCCAACTGCGACGCCATCGACCCGACCTGGATTTTTCCTGGCCTTGACAAGCGGCCTTCGTTGCGATTCGGATGGGGTAGCCCATCTGAGCGACGATGCAGCCTTCGCCAGCCGCTTCATCAAGAGCCTTTCCCCATGTCATTCACTCGTCGCCAAATCAATCTGGCCTTCGCCTCCGTTCCACTGGTTCACGGTCTGGCGTTCGCGCAGGACGCCGGCTTCGACAAGCTGACCGAGAAGTTCCTCGAGGCGCTGTGGCGCCAGGACCCTGATGCCGCCGTCGCTGCCGGCCGCTTCGAGTTCGCGCCCCAGGTCACCTTGCCCAGCAACGCGCAGCGTGAGCGCATGCGGGCCTTCCTGAAGCAGTGGCAGGCCGAGTTCGAGCGCCAGCCCGAGGCGCCGCTGAACACCAGCCAGCGCATGGACCGCAGCATGCTCATCGCCAAGCTGCAGAGCGATCTCTGGCGCCTGGACACGCTGCGTGAATGGTCGTGGAACCCGGCCGAGCACAACCCGGCCGCGCCGCTGGACCTGCTGCTCAATACCGAATACGCACCCTTGCCTGCAAGACTGAAGGCGTTGAAGCCGCGCGTCGCGGCCTTGCCGGCCTACTACCGTGCGGCCCAGGCCAGTCTCTCCGGCGTCTCGCGCGAGCACGCCGAGCTGGCCATCCAGCAGGCACCCGGCGTGCTGGGCGTTCTGGATGACGTCGCCAAGCGCTACGCCGAGATTGGCCTGAACATGAACGAGCCGTTTGCCGCTGCACGCGCCGCCGTCAACGGCTATGTGGCGCATCTGAAGAAACTCAAGCCGACGCGTGGCTTCCGCCTCGGCGCCGAGCTCTACGAACCCAAGTTCACCCACGACATCCAGTCGGCCCGCACGGCCAGGGAAACCTACGAGCTGGCGCAGGCGCGCCGCGAAGAGGTGCTGGCCAGCATGCAGACCCAGGCCGCCGCGCTGTGGCCCACGGTCATCGGCAGCGAGGCCCCGCCGGCCGACCGCTTCGCGCTGATCGGCCGCGTCATCGCCAAGCTCAGCGAGCGCCATGTGGCCCGCGAGCGCTTCGTCGACGAGATCCGCGCCCAGATCCCGCAGCTGGAAGCCTGGGTGCGCGACCATGACCTGCTCAGCCAGGACGTCAGCAAGCCCCTGGCCGTGCGCGAGACGCCCGAATACCAGCGCGGCGTGGCCGGTGCCAGCATCGAGGCGCCCGGCGCCTACCGGCCGCAGGACCGCACCTATTACAACGTCACGCCGCTGGACGATCTCAAGGCCGACGAGGCCGAGAGTTCGCTGCGCGAGTACAACCACTGGATCCTGCAGATCCTCAATATCCACGAAGCCATTCCCGGCCACTACACCCAGCTCGTGCACGCCAACCGCGCACCGAGCAAGGTCAAGGCCCTGTTCGGCAATGGCGCGATGGTGGAGGGCTGGGCCGTCTACGGCGAGCGCATGATGATCGAGAGCGGCTACGGCGCCTCGCCCGAGATGACGCTGATGTGGGGCAAATGGCATCTGCGCTCGGTCACCAACACCGTGCTCGACTACAGCGTCCATGTGCTCGGCATGAGCGAGGCCGACGCGACCGACCTGCTGGTGCGCCAGGCCTTCCAGACCGAGCGCGAGGCCAAGGAGAAGTGGCGCCGCGTGCAGCTGACCTCGGTGCAGCTGACCAGCTATTTCAGCGGCTACAGCGAGATCTTTGCGCTGCGTGAGCAGTTGAAGTCACGCCCCGGCTTCAACCTCAAGGCCTTCCACGAGCAATTCCTCAGCTATGGCAATGCGCCGGTGCGGCTGATTGCCGCGGAGATGCTGAAAGCCTGAAGCGGCATGCACCCGCGGCATGGCTGGCATGGCCGCTATCGCGGGTGCCGGCGATGAAGTCGAACCAGAAGTGCCCCTCATCCGGCGGCGGCTGCCTTCTGACGACTGCCTCAATCCGTTGCCACGTCGACGAACAGCGGATCGGCATCGAGGAACTGCGGCACGCCTTTCACGTCGATTCGTACGGCGTCGGCCACCTTGCCCTGCTCGCAATCCTGGTGTGGCTTGGGCCTGGGTTGGCGAGCGTCCGGCGGGTCGGTGACCATGTGGCAGTTTTTCTTCACGATTCTCGATTTGAATGTCATCGTGAAGGTGTCCCCGAGCGCGCCCTTGGCAACGCCGTTCACCCAAACCGCCCCGCCGCTGGCCTGCGTTCCGAAATAGGCGTCGACAACCGTGACCTTGATGGCAACGGGCTGGTCGGCTTTGAAGGGGCTCGGCGAAACCGTGACCACCGGCCGCCGCAGCATCGAGGACGAGAGGGCTGCGGCTTCGGCTTTTTCCCACATCCGGATGTACGCCTCGGCCGAATGAAACAGCGGCTCGATATCTTGCGCAGGCACGCCGAGTGCGCTCAAGTCGGCAATCAGATCCGGGAATTGGCCGATCGTCGCGAAGCCGTCGGTATTGAAGTCGAAGGTGCGCTGGCCGTCCGTCATCGGCGGCATCGTCATGCCCGCGGAGAACTGGCTGGCGAAGGGATACGCCAACCGCGGCCCCCAGCCGGGCAGCGAGGTGTCGGTTCCGCCGCCGCAGGCGCCGGGACCGAAGCGCGGGCTCGGCTGCAGCAGGGAGGGCGTGTTGATGTCGGTGCCGAAAGCCACGGCCTGCCCGCCGCTTTGATCTACGGCGTACAGATACCCCTGTGCGAAGGTCTCGCTGCTGCGGCCGCAGCGGTGCGGGATCGTCGCCTTGCCCGGGGCACGCTGATAGGTCTGCACGTCGCGGATGTCGCGGCCCTGCGCGAGGATCACGCCGACCATGCCGCCGGAATCGAGAACGCGGTGGTATTTGGCCGCCGTGAGCTGGCCTTCATGGTCCTGGTCGCTTGGCCGCGGGTGCGGCAGCGGCAGAAGCTCGGTGAAGCGGCCGCCGCTGTGGTTCACGTCGTTGAAGCCCGCATGGCTGGCGACGGCCGGCGCGCCGAAGCGTTCGGCGATGTCCAGGGTGTCTGAGAACGACTTGCGCGACATGTGATCGACATCGACGAGCATCCCGGCGCGCATCAATTCCTCGACGATCAATTTGCCGTTCGCGTTCAGGCCGAACACGTTGCAGCGCCCGTACTTTTCCAGTTCGGGGCAGTCTTCGGTCGTGATCGGGTAGCGCCCGGCAATCTTGGCGAAGTGGTAGTCCACATCGAAGTTCAGGAACGGTGGATCGGCATGGTTGGTCTGCCCCTGCACCCGCGCCTCGAAGAACGAGGCACCACCGACGCTGTTGTCGGCCTGGTGAATCGGAAACACATGGCGCACGCCGAGTGCGTGCAATTGCGCGATGCGGGCCGACGACGCCTGGATGCCGAGCGAGTTCAACGATTCGACGCCGAGCACGACGGCGAGTTGGCCCCTGCCGATCGCGATGCGGGCCTCGAGAGGCGTCTTCACGACGCGGAAGAAGCCGAGTTCGTTGCCGCCGGCCTCGGCGTCGATTTCGGCCTGCATCGCTCGCGCCTCGCGCAACTGGGCTTCGAGCGTCGGCGCTTCGTCGCCGCAGTTGCGGCCGTCATTGCCGACGCTCAGGCACAGCTTGGGGCTGTCGACGGCGAAGATCACCATCAGTCGCATGCCGCCCTTGACGGCGCGCGCCAGCCAGTCTTTGTAGACCTTCTGGTGGTCGGTATCGCGGTGCGTCGGCCAGTCACCCAGATTCGGCGCGCCGTTGTTGCCGAGAAAGAGCCCCCAGCGTCCGTCCATTCCGGCGCCGATGATTTCGTTGCCGTGAATCAGGCCGTGCGAGGCGATATCGCCGTCGACGGAAAGTACCGCGCTTTCCGGCCCATGAGCCGAGCCGTACAGGAACTTGCCGCCGAAAGCGAGATTCGCGAAGGCGTGGTTGTGGATATCGGCATATCCGCGCAGGGTCGGCGTATAGGCATCGCCGGGGTCGGTAATGCGCAGGTCGATCTGCGTCGAGTCGTTCGAGACGTTCCCGCGGTTGCCGACCGAGACGTCGATATGGTCGCCCGGTTGTGCCAAGAGCGTGCGCTTGAGCAATTGAACGCTGGTCGGCCCGAATCCATTCACCGGGACGAGAGTGCCCTGCTGAAGGCCGTTGACGAAGACGCCGACTTCGGTCGTTGTGCCGCGGCTGTCTTGTCCGAACAGCGCGGCTTCGACGAGGTGTGCGCCGGCGCGTTTGGCAGTGAAGCGCACCGTGCTCACCCGGTCGCCGAGTCCCGGGTGAAAACCGGCCGTGTGCGATTCGTAAATCGGCGTGCCGAGGCTCACGGCCGCGGCAGTCGGATTGAAATAGACCGTTGGCGTCGACGCGAAGGGATTCGCGCCCATCCAGATGGCGACGCCGTGGTTCGTCGTCCTCGATGCCGGCAGATAGCGCGTGAACGCGCCGCCGAATCCAGCGGTCTCGCCATATTCCCACTGCCCGCTCGGATTGGTTCCGGCTTGCATCGACGCCGAGAGGCTGAAAGTCTCGGCGGTCGAAATGCCGGGGCTGCCGGCCGCGAGAACAGCCGCCATGCCGGCGGCCAGCCTTAGCCGGCACGCCCCGAAGCGAAGTGTCGTTGGCATTTCTCTTCTCCCAGGTGGGTTGAACGGATCGGGCTTGGGCGGGTGACGCTGGACCGCGTCTGCGTCCATGCAGATTCAGACGACGCCTTGCCTCCGATCCGGACATCGGGCATTCAGCGGGTGACATGGCTCTGGTCTGCACCCTGAAAGCCTGGAGCGACCTCGAGCAGGAGGCAACTGCCCTCGAAGCCGAGGCCAGGCCGCTGGTCGTGGCCTGCGCGCCATGCATGGCCGCAAGCGCGTCCCCACGCTCATGAAGCTCGCGCTTCGGCTGGCGAAGACCACGGACTGAACCCGCCCGCCAGGCGCGTGCCCATCGGCGGCCCGCCTATCGGCTTGCCTGCGTCCGATGTCCCGCCGCGGCCTTGTAGCTGTTGATCTCGCGGGCCACCTCGGCCGGGTCGATGACGTCCTCCAACCGCGCAAAGCCCTCGGGCGCCAGCGCCTCGACGCGATCCAGGATGGCGTCCAGCCCTTCGCGGCGGTTCATCTCGACGATGCGGGCGCACAGGGAGCGGCGCTCGTCTTCGTAGGCCGCAAGCGCCGTGTCGAGGTCGGCGTGGTTGGACAGCGCCTCGGCCAGGGCCTTCGCATCCATGATGGCCTGGGTCGCGCCGTTGCTGCCTATGGGGTACATGGGATGCGCCGCGTCGCCCAGCAGTGTTGAAGGCCCCAACCGCCATTGCGGCAGCGGGTCGCGGTCCACCATGGGCCATTCCAGCATCTGCTCCGCGCCGCTGATGAGGCCCGGCACGTCCAGCCAGTCGAAGCGCCAGCGGCCGAAGGTGGGCAGCAGGTCTTCGAGCCTGCCGGCGCGGCTCCAGTCGGCCCGGTCGGGCGCGGTCAGACCGGGCGTGGGTTCGTGCACGCGGCGGTCGGCGATCCAGTTGATGAGCTGCAGGCCGTCGGCTCTCGGCGCGCCTATCGGGTAGACGACGAACTTGGCCTGGCTGTAGCCGGCCTGCACCATGGTGCGGCCGTCGAGGAAGGGCGGTGCCCATGACGTGCCGCGCCACATCATGACGCCGCGCCAGCAGGGGGCGCCTTCGTCGGGTGCCAGGCGCCTGCGCAGCGCCGAATGGATGCCGTCGGCGCCGACGATGAGGTCGGCGGCCTGCTCGCGTTGGCCGTCTGCCGTTTCGATCAGCGCGACATGGCCGTCGCGCACGCCGACGACGCGCTGGCCGCTGAGCACCCTGACCTGGGCGCCGGCCTCCCGCCACAGCCGCATCTGCAACTCGCCGCGGTGGATGCTGAACTGCGGATGGCTGTAGCCACCCGCCAGGCCGCGCGGGTCGCGATGGATGGCCTGGCCATGGCGATTCGCGAACACCAGGGCCGAAGTTTCGACGGCCATGTCGCGCAGGACCGGCAGCAGGCCCAACTCGTCCAGCACCCCCACCGCATGAGGCAGCAGGTTGATGCCCACCCCCAGCGGACGGGGTTCGCGCACGGCCTCCAGCACGGTCACCTCATGGCCGCGTGCGCGCAGGGCCAGGGCGGCCGTCAGCCCGCCGATGCCACCGCCAGCAATGATGATCTGCATCAACTCAGGGTATGCGAGATTGTTGCAGTAGGCAACTAAAACTAGCCTGGGATGGTGAAGCGGACCGACAGCCCCGATCCTGAAGGCCTGATGCTGCCCGTGCCCGGCGTCGACTACGGCGCGCTGGACGGCCTGCTCGGCTATGCGCTGCGCCGCGCGCAGAACGCCCTCTATCTCGACTTCTACCGGGCCACCGCCGACTGGGACGTCAGCCCGCAGCGCTTCGCCGCCCTGGTGCTGATCGCGCGCAACCCGGGTATGCGCCAGGGCCTGCTCGGCCAGGCCATGGGTCTGCACCGCAGCGGCGCCCTGCGCCTGACCGACTGGCTGACAGCCCAGGGTTGGGCGGAGCGCCGCGATGCGCCCGACGACGCCCGTGCCTGGGGCCTCTACCTGACGCCGACCGGCAGGCGCCGCCTCGTCAAGCTGGAAGCCGTCGTCGCCGGACACGACCGCGCGCTGGTCGCCGCCCTCGGCGAGCAGGGCGCCGCACTCAAGGCCGGGCTGGAACGCCTGGCATGGGTCGCCACCGCACAGAGCACCGCACCCGACAACAAGCCCAGGAGACGTCAACCATGATCGACCGCCGCCACGTCATTGCTTCCCTCGCCGCCTTGCCGCTTGCCGTGCGAGCGCAGGGCCAGCCGCCGCGCATCCTCGTCGGCTTCCCGGCCGGCGGCTCGGTGGACACGACGGCCCGCCGCATCGCCGAATTCGGCCGCGGCAAGCTGGCCGAGACGGTGCTCGTCGAGCAGAAGGTCGGTGCCGGCGGCCGCATCGCCATCGCCGCGCTGAAGGACGCGGCGCCGGATGGACAGACGCTGCTGATCAGCCCGTCGTCGATGTTCACCATCTACCCGCACGCCTACCGCAAGCTCGCCTACAACCCGGCCACCGATGTCATCGCCGTCGCACCGCTGGCCCTGTCGACCTGCGGCTTCGGCGTCGGTCCCATGGTGCCGGCCACGGTGAAGACGCTGGCCCAGTTCGCCGACTGGGCCAAGGCCAACCCCGACAAGGCCGCCTATGCTTCGCCGGCCGCCGGCGCCATGCCCCACTTCCTCGGCAACCAGTTCGAGCACGCCGCCGGCCTCAAGCTGACGCACGCGCCCTACCGCGGCGCGGCACCGGGCATGCAGGACCTGATGGGCGGCCAGATCGCCTCGGGCTGCTTCTCCATCGGCGACTTTCTGCCTCATCTGCCCAGCGGCCGCGTGCGCCTGCTCGGCGTGACCGACAAGGCCCGCTCGCGCTTCGTGCCCGACGCGCCGACCTTCGAGGAGCAGGGCTTCAAGGGCATCGTCGGCGTCGAGACCTATGGCCTCTTCGTGCCGGCCAAGACGCCGCAGGCCACCGTCGACAAGCTGGCCGACCTCGCCCGCAACGCCGTGCGCGAGCCCAGCGTCATCGAGGCCCTGGGCAAGCTCGGTTTCGAGCCGCTAAGCCTGGCGCCGGCCGACTACAGCAAGCGCCTGGCCGCCGAGCGCGACTACTGGGGGCCGGTCGTCAAGGCTTCGGGATTCAGCTCGGACGATTAGCATCGGCGCTCCACAAAATGGAGCTGCCTGAATGCCCTGGCGTCGACTGGCCCTTGCCCTCGCTGTCTGCCTGACCCTGAATGCCGCCCACGCGGCCACCGATGCCGCGCGGCTGCAGGCCCTGCTGACCGAGCAGCAGTACGCCGCCGTGCGCGGCGACATGGAAGCGCTGCTGCGCAAGCAGCAGCCTGACGCCGCCGAGCGCGAAGCCCTCTATCAGTGGCTGGTCGCCCGCGACGACGGCGCCGCCATCGACCGCCGCACGCAGGCCGTGCTGACGGACGGCAAGGCCGAGGCCATCGACCTGCTGGCCGCCGGCCGCCTGGCCCTGGACCGCCGCGACTTCGACCGCGCCAAGGCCTGCTTCGAGCGGGCACTGGAAAAGGCCTCTCGTCCTGTCGACCGCGCCCAGGCCCGGCGCGGCCTCGGCCAGCGCCACTACCAGCTGCGCGAGTTCGACGCCTCGCTGGCCCAGCTGGAAAAGGGCCTCGCCGAGGCCCGCACCGCCGACGGCCTTTCGGCCCTGGCCGACACGCTGATTCGCCTCGGCCGCACCGAGGACGCCATCGCAGCGGCCGAGGGCGCCGTCGCGCTGAACCGCCACCACGAGGCTGCCCACTACCTGCTCGGCAACGGCTATGTGCGCGAGAACTACAGCCAGCTCGCGGCGCGCCTGGGCGACGGCTTTGCGCCCTTGATGGCCGACGTGAAGCGCGCGTCGGATGCTTTCGAGAAAGGCGACTTCGACACTGCGCTGTCGATCAGCCTGGCCGTGCTGCAGCGCTGCCCCCAGCTCGGCCGCGCCCATGCCATCGCGGCCAAGTCGCTGGAGTCGCAACGCTTTCTCATCGACGTGCACCGCGCCGACTATGAGCGCCGCTTCGCCGCCACGCCCATGCCCCGGGTGCCTGGCATCGAGCGCTATGTGCTGAACTGGAAGGATCTGTCGCCGCGCCACCAGAAGCGCGTCGCCCTGTCCGTCGCGCCGTGGAAGGCCTTCATCCCCGTACTGGTCGAAGGTGGCGCCACCCACTTCATCAAGCCGATGTGGATGCGCCTGTCCGAGACGCCCGAGGCCCATGCGCTGAAGGATGCCCGCATCGACTACGACTCGCGCCTGTGGGACGACGTGCGCGGCATGGGCGGCCACTTCACCGTCACCGGCATCGAGGACGTCGAGCGCAGCATCTTCGCCAAATACAACACCGTGCTGCACGAGCTGACCCACCAGGTCCACGGCGTGCTGACGGCCGACCAGTCGCGCGGCATCGAGGCGCTGTACCAGCAGGCCAAGGCGCGCGAGGCCAAGACTCGCAATGGCTTTTTGTCCCGCTATGCCGGTGGTTCGGTCTGGGAGTACTTCGCCGAGGGCGCCAATGCCGAGGCCTCGCCCCGCCGTGACGCCTACGACGGCCGCGAGATCGTGCGTGAGCGCCTCATCGCGATGGACCCGGCCCTGCGCGCCGCCATCCAGCGCTTCTATGCCCAGCGCGACACGCGCGCCAGCCTGCCGGTGGCGCTCGTGAATGCCGGCAACCAGAAGCTCGAAGACGGCAAGCTGGCCGAGGCCAGGCCGCTGTTCGCGCGGGCGCTCAAGCTGGCGCCGACCGACGAGCGCGCGCTGACGGCCCAGCTCAATGCCTTGGCAATCGAAGGCGATGGCGCCGCGGTCGGCGAACTGGCCACACGCGCAACGGCTGCGCATCCGAAGAGCGGTGCCCTGCGCGTGGGCGTGGCCGATGCCCTCTGGCATGGCGGCCGCCCGCTGGCCGGTGAGGTGCTGCCGGGCCTGGCGCGCGATGTCGACGCGCTGAAGGGCGAGGACCGCTTCCG
>CBHWBD010000093.1:0-18891 GCA_966111775.1 uncultured Comamonadaceae bacterium
TGACCGAGGTCTACGGCTATGGCCGCGACCGCCGCGTCGTCTGGGCCGGTTTCGGCGCCCTGGTGTTCTCGGCCTTCATGGCCTTCGTCGTCGTCAACCTGCCGCCGGCCCAGAACGACTTCATGGCGGCCTATCAACCGCACCTGGACGCCGTCTTCGGCAACACCTGGCGCATCGTCGCCGGTTCCATGATCGCCTTCGCTTGCGGCAGCTTCGCCAACAGCTTCGTGCTGGCCAAGATGAAGATCGCGACGGCCGGCAAATACCTGTGGGCGCGCATCGTCGGCTCCACCGTCGTCGGCCAGCTGGTCGACACCGGCGTCTTCTTCCTGATCGCCTTCTACGGCATCTGGCCCAACGACCAGCTCTTCGCCGTCATCGTCACCCAGTACCTCTTCAAGACCATCTGGGAGGCCGTCATGTACCCGCTGACGGCCAAGGTCGTCGGCTTCCTGAAGCGCGCCGAGGGCGAAGACCACTACGACCGCGACACCAACTTCAACCCCTTCTCGATCAAGGTTTGAGGGGGGCGCAAGACAGGGGCAGGCGACGGCCGCTCTGCTGCCTGTAAGCCGGGCAGCAACGGAAACGGCGGCCCGCGGGCCGCCGTTTTTTGTTGCGCGATCGGCTCAGCCGATCAGAGGCCGCCCTTGCCGCAGCCCGACGCCAGGTAGTTGCTGATCAGGTTCAGCTGGTCGGCGTTGGTCTTGCGCGTCCAGGCCGGGCCGTGGGCGTAGTCCGTCAGCACGTGGTATTCCACGGGCTTGCCGGCGGCCTTGGCCTTGTCGACGAAGAGTTCCGACTGGATCAGCGGCACGGTCTGGTCGCGGTCACCGTGGTAGACCATGATCGGGATCTCGATCTTGTCCGCCTTGGCGAGCGGGTTCAGGCCCCGCATGGTGGGCTCCTGGGCCGACTGGAAGAACGGGTTGGTGAACAGGCGCGCACCGATGCGCTCGATGTCGGACACGCCGGCACCGGCGATGGCGCACTTGTAGATCCCGTTGGGCCGTACCGCCGCGGCAAACGCCGAGTAGCCGCCGTAGGAGAAGCCGAACATGGCGATGCGCTTGGGGTCGGCCAGCTTCTCGCTGACCAGCCACTTGGCGCCGTCGTCCTTGTCGTCCTGCATCTTCTGGCCCCACTCGCGGTCGCCGGCGTACCAGAGCGTGCGGCCCCAGCCCGCCGAGCCGCGGAACTGCGGCTGCAGCACGACGCGGCACTGCGACACCAGCAGCGGCACCCAGCCCGAGCGGTCGTAGTCCATGGTGTCACGCGCCCACGGGCCGCCGTGCGGATGGATGACGGTGGCGTAGGGGCCCGGGCCGCACAGCTGCGCACTGGGCACGGTCAGATAGGCCGGGATGTTGAGGCCGTCGCGGGCCTTGTAGTAGACGAAGCGTGCCGTGCCCAGCGCGCGCTTGTCGACCTCGGGGTACTCCTTGGCCAGCAGCTGGATGCTCTGGCCGCGCAGCAGATAGTGCTCGGTGGGATACGCCAGGCCGCTGACGCGGATCAGGTAGGTGGGCGTCTCACCGCCGACGTAGGCCATGAGGCGCACCTGCACACCGTCGAAAGCCTTGATCGTCGCGCGCTCGCCGTTGCCGACACCGACGAGTTCCTGGTTGATCTCCTTGATGCCCAGGGCCTGCGCCACGCCGCGCACGGCCGCATCCATCTTGGGGTTCTCCCAGTGCTCATCGCCGCCCAGCTGCCCATCGAAGGTGTAGCCGTCGAAGCCCTCGCTCGACGGCGCGTCGTCGTCGCGGAAGGAGCGTACGCCGGTGGCGTCGAAGTATTTGTGCTCGAACAACGCTGCACCGACCTTGCGGGTGGCAATGTCGTACTCGTACAGGCCTGTGAACTCGCGACCCACGTTGCTGCGGATGATGGCGGTGCCCGGCTTGCTGCCCAAGGCGACGACGTCGACGACGTCGCGGTTCTTCACGTAGCTGCGGAAATGCTCGACCCATTCGCCGTCGGCGCTGCGCAGATCGATGGCGACGAAGGCGCCTTCCGCGTCGATGCCGGCACGCGACTTGGCCCAGGGCTGGCCAGTGCCGTTCACGCGCACGGTGTTGTCCCACTCGCCCAGGCGCATGATGCGCGAGGCCTTGCCGCTGCGCAGGTTGTAGCGGTAGATGTCGCGGCCTTCGGTGCGCGAGCCGCTCTGGACGATGATGTTGTCGGGGTCGGACAGCAGCCGGTTGAGCACCGTCGGGTTGGCCAGCGCGGCGACCTTCCTGGCCGCTTCGGAGCGGGGCGCCTCGTTCGACACCGTCGGCTCGATCCAGTTCTTGCCCTCGAGGTCGGTGAACAGCAGCTTGGAGATGAAGGTCTTGGTGATCTCGTCCCCACGCCAGTCGTAGGGCTGCGTCATCGTGACCTGCAGCATGTCGTTCTTCAAGAACGAGGCGCCGCTGATCTGCATGTTCTTGGCGCCGATGACGGTCGGCTTGGCCGCGAGGTCGGCCAGCTTCCAGACCAGGATGTTGCGGTTGTCGCCCTGGCTCTGGATGGCAAGCATGTGCTTGCCGTCGGGCGAGATCCGGAAACCGGTCATGCCCGGGAACTGCGCCAGCGTCTCGATGGTGGGGACGCGGATGGGGGGCGCATCGGCGGCCCGGGCCGGGTGGGCCAGGGCGGCGGCGGCTGCGATCGTGAGCAGCCGGCCCAGCTTGTTCAAGCAGGTTTTCATGGGTATTGCACCTAAAGAAAAGCCCTGGCAACCGCAGTTGCCAGGGCATCAGACCGTCAGATCGATCAGAAGGTCTTCGAGACGTTCACGAAGACGCGGCGACCCATGTAGTCATAGCCGCTGTACAGGGGGGCATTGCCCACGCGGTTGTACACGCCCGAGGAAATCACCGGAGGCTTCTTGTCCATCAGATTGCGAACACCCAGGGTGGCCTTCCACTTGCTCACGGTGTCGCTGTAGGTCAGCGACATCGAGTGCAGGAAGTAGGCCGGCGTGTCCAGCTTGAAGCGGCTGGTCGCCGGGTCTTCACCGTAGTAGTCGTAGCTCGACGTCTTGTCGATCCACTCCAGGCCGTAGAAGACGCTCCAGTTCTTCAGCGTGTACTTGACGTCCAGCTGACCGGACCACTTCGGCGTGCCGACGTTGCCGTTGTTGTCATCCAGCGCGTCCTCGGCGAACAGCTTGCTGGCCTGCGACTTGTACTGCGTCAGCGACAGGTCCATCTTCAGCTTGCCGCTGCCGATCTCGTTGACGTACTGGGCCGTGTAGTCGAAGCCGCGGACGATGTCCGTGGCCAGATTCACGTAGCTGTCGTTCACCGTCAGCGCGTTGGAGCTGGGGTTGCGGGCGTCGACCAGACGGCAGAAGCCGCCCGCCTGACGGAAGCCCACGCTGTCGTAGCAGCGCTGCAGGATGTTGGCGGTGCCGGCGCGCGACACGCCGTTGTCCACCTTCAGGTCGAAGCGGTCGACGGCCAGCGACAGCGAACCGAAGCCCGTCGGCAGCGAGGGCTGCAGCACGATGCCCCAGGAGGCGTTCTTGGACGTCTCGGCCTTCAGGCCGGCCGCACGGCCGCCGGCGTTGACGACGGTGATGCTGGACGTGGCCTGGTAGCCGGCGGGCAGACCTTCGGACTTGCAGTTGATGGCGCGCGGCGTGCCGGCCTTGGCGGGGTCGTCCCAGCTGTTGCAGGGGTCGCCGGCGCTGCTCAGGAAACCGGTCGTGGCGCCCAGGAACTGCTCATACAGCGCCGGAGCACGGTAGGACGTGCCGTTGGTGCCGCGCAGCGTGATCCAGCTGGCGGGAGACCAGACGGCGCCGAACTTGTACGTCGAATCCGAACCGTAGGACTTGTAGTCGGCGTAACGCGTGGAGGCGTTCAGCGTCAATTCCTTGGCCAGGGGCACGTTCTTCAGCACCGGGATTTCCAGCTCGCCGAAGAAGTCCGTGGCCTTGTCGCTGCCGCGCGTCGGCGTGGACGAGGTCAGGTTGTAGAGGTTGTTGTTCTGCGAGTCCAGCGACGGCGTGTCGTCGATCTTGTTGCTGCGGAACTCGGCGCCGAAGGCGCCCTTCACGTCACCGTAGGGCAGCTTGAACAGCGAGCCGGTGACCGAAGCGGTCACGACGTCTTCCTTGTACTTGGTCAGGCCCGTGACGTTCTGCCAGACGTAGTCGACCCAGGCTTGCGGCAGCTGGCCGCCGATGACGGCGGACGTCAGCTTGGGCGCGGCCACGCAGTCGGCGGCGCCGTTCGCGCAGGCGAAGCCGCTGCCGCTGGCGACGACGTTCAGGCTGTTGGCCAGGCGGTCGGTCAGGAAGGACTGCTGGTTGTAGGCGCCACGGCTTTCGGCGTGGGTCCACGAGACGTCGTAGTCCCAGTTGATGGCCGCGATGGCGCCGCGCAGGCCGACGGCCGTGCGCACGAAGTCCACGGTCTGGCTGCTGCTGTCGTTGCCGAAGCCGATGAAGGCACGCACGCCGACGTTCTTGCCGTTGCTGGTGTTGACCGGGCCCGAGAAGGTGCTGCTGGCCAGGTTGGACGGGATCAGGGGGCTGCCCTTGATGTAGTCCAGCGACAGCTGGCGATAGCCGACCTGCGAGGACTCGCGGCGGTTCAGCAGCAGTTCGTAGTACAGCTCGGCATCACCCAGGGCCTGCAGGTCGACGCCGCCCTGTGCATACAGGTTGTGGTTGCGAACCGGCGAGATCAGCGTGCGGTTCAGCGTGCGCGGGTCGAAGGTGTCGCGGATGTTGGTGTTGGTGGTCTGGCCACCGCCCACGCCCTCGAAGCCCACCAGGCCGGTCGTCACGCCCGAGTTCGGACGCCAGCGGTTGAAGGTGCCGCCCGTGGAGCCCACGGCGCCGACGCCGGCCATCGTGTTGGTGCCGATGGTGTTGATGGTCACGCCGTTGGAACCCGTGCCCGTGATGGGGTAGCACTTGGGCTTGCCGGTCAGCGGGTCGATGGTGTCGCCGCTGCCCCAATCGCCCACCACGCCGTTGACGCTGGTGCGGCGGTAGTCGGTGTTGCAGGTGGTCCAGTCACGCTGGGCCAGCGTCATGCTGCTCAGCTCGTTGTAGTTGTACGAGGCGAGGAAGCGCGTACGGTCCGTGACGAAGCCACCGGCAACGGAGAAGTTGTAGGTGTTGGCGCCACCGTCACCCGTGCGGGACATCGAGCCATCCACGGTGATGGAGGTCAGGTCCTTCTTGGTGATGATGTTGATCACACCGGCCACGGCGTCGGAGCCGTAGATGGACGAAGCGCCGTCCTTCAGCACCTCGATGCGGTCGACGATGGAATTGGGCAGGGTGTTCAGGTCGGCTGCGCCGACGGAGCCGCGCGTGCCCGAGGGCGACATGCGGCGGCCGTTCAGCAGCACCAGGGAACGCGTCGGGGCGAAGCCGCGCAGGCCGATGGTGTTGGCGCCCGGGCCGCCGTCGGTGACGTAGCCGCCAAAGGCGTTGTTGACCTGGCCCTGGCCGCCGGTGACGGCCGTGCCTTGCAGGATCTGGGTGGTGGAGCTGTAGCCGGCCAGCGCGGCGTCTTCCGACTTCACGACCAGCAGGGGGGCCGCGGTGCTGTAGTTGTCGCGTTTGATGCGCGAGCCGGAGGTGACGAAGACCGTTTCCAGCTTTTGCGGCTCCGCCTTCGGGGCGGGAGTTTCTGCAGCGGTCGTCGACTTGTTATCGGCGGCTGGGGTTTGTTGCGCGGCAGCATGCTGCGCGAGGATCAAACCGAGAACTGCGAGCGCAATGGGTTTGCGGGCAGGGTTGAACGAGGAAAAAGGCGTGGGCATAAATGGTCCATCAAAGGGTGTTCCGAGCCCAGCGCCACCCGGGTGGGGAGGCGCGGCCATCAGGCTCGAAACTTCATGTTAGGGATGGGGGCTGCCCAGGTCAGCTTGATGAAGGCTGATCTAGGGTCATCCCGTATTTAACAAACCCTTTACATGGCCAGTTTCTGACGCATTTCGTTGCAGATGGCCAACAGTCTGACCGGTCGGGCGAGCTGGCCCGCGGCTTGTGGCCCCCGTGCCAAAAGACATGTCAATACAAGTCTTTACACCCGTCAGCTTGGCGAAGGAAAACGCGCCGAAACGCCGGACCGGAGTTTCCCGCTGAAGGATTGATTACTGACCAGGAAGACTTTGGGCGAGGCCGGGCGCACTGCGGTGGCGAATATGCGCGGGCAGTTATGCCGCGGGGGTGTTGCGGTCTGTCCGGCAATATCTGCCGGGATGATTCAGGAGAGCAGCGGCAGGTGGCGGCGGCGCTCGCCCGTCAGCGCAAACCAGGCATTGGCCAGGGCCGGCGCCACCGGCGGCAGGCCGGGCTCGCCGACGCCGGTGGGCGGGCCGTCGCCGGGCATCAGATGGGCCTCGATGACGGGGCATTGCGCCATCGTCATCAGCGGGTGGTCGGGGAAGCTCTTCTGCTGCACTTCGCCATTGACGATGTCGATGCGACCCCACAGCGCCGCCGTCAGGCCGAAGACGATGCAGCTCTCCATCTGGCGCACGACGATGCCGGGGTTGACCACGGTGCCGCAGTCGATGGCGCAGACGACGCGCTTCACGCGCGGCTTCCCATCCTGTTTCGTCACCTCGATCACCTGGGCCACGATGCTGCCGAAGCTCTCGTGCACGGCGACGCCGCGCGCCGTGCCCGCGGGCAGGGGCTGGCCCCAGCCGGCGGCCTCGGCGGCGCGCTTGAGCACGGCCTGGTGGCGCGGCAGGCCTTCCAGCAGCTTCATCCGATAGGCCACCGGGTCGGCCTTGGCAGCATGGGCGAGCTCGTCGATGAAGCCCTCCTTGAAGAAGGCATGGTGGGAATGGCCGACGGCGCGCCACATGCCCACCGGCACGCCGCTGCGCGTCGACTGGTGGGCGATGCGGGCATTGGGGATGGCATAGGCCAGCTCGAACAGGCCTTCCGACGCCGTCTTGTCCGGTGCGTCGCCGCGCTTGAGCAGGGCCGCCGGTGCGCGGCCGTCGGGGAAGCCGTTGCGGTTGAGCAGGTCGATGGTCGGCGCCAGCCCGGGCATGACGCGTTCGGCCCAGCGCGGCACGATGGCGTCGGACGCGCCGGTGATGGCCAGTGCCACCGGCTGGCCCTGCGCATCCAGGCCGGCCTGCAGCACGGCGACTTCGGCCGGGCGGTAGAAGTCGTGCGTCATGTCCTCCTCGCGCGACCAGGCCAGCTGCACCGGCAGCCCGCCCATCTCCATCGCGATGCGCACGGCCTGGGCGATGAAGTCGACGTCCAGGCGCCGGCCGAAGCCGCCGCCCAGATAGGTCACGTGCACCGTCACTGCTTCAGGCGGCACGCCCGCCACGCGCGCCGCCACGTCGCGGGCGAAGCCCGGCACCTGGGTCGGCGCCCAGACGGTGACGCGGCCGTCCAGCACCTGCACCGTGCAGTTCATCGGCTCCATGGTGGTGTGAGCGAGATGAGGCGCGCTGTAGACCGCCTCCAGCTTGGTCGCCGCGCCGGCCAGGGCGCCGGCCGCATCGCCCTGCTTCAGGAAGGCGAAGCCGCCGCCGGCCTCATGGGCGCGGCGCGCCTCGGCCTCCAGGGAGGCCATGACGGCCCTGGAGTCGAGGCGGTCGCTGGGCGGATCCTGCCAGGCCACGTCCAGGGCCTGGGCGGCCTCGCGGGCATGCCAGGTGGTGCGGGCGACGACGGCGTAGGCGGCCGTCGAGCCGGCGACGGGCCCCAGGGCCACCACACGCAGCACGCCGGGGCGGGCGCGCACGGCGTCGACATTGGCCGGGCCGATGCCGCCGCCCAGCATCGGGCAGTGGCGGATGGCGGCGAACACCTGGCCCTGCTGGCGCACGTCCAGGCCGAAGCGCGCGCTGCCGTCGACCTTGGCGGCCAGGTCGTTGCGCGGCAGGGCCTGGCCGATCTGCGTCCACTGCTTGCGGTCCTTGAGCCTGACCTCGCCCGGCGGCGTCCGCGCGGCCTCGGCGGCCAGCTCGCCGTAGTGGCTCAAGGGCCCGCTGGCGTGGCGGATGCTGCCGTCCTTGACCGTCAGCTCGTCCACCGGCAGCTTGTGCTTCAGGGCCGCGGCGCCCAGCAGCTGGGCACGGGCCGTCGCGGCGGCCAGGCGCAGCGTGTCCCAGGCGTCGGCAGTGGACGAGGAGCCGCCGGTCAGGTTCAGGCCCAGCTCGCGGCCGACCTTGGCCGTGATCCAGTTGGAGAACTTGTAGACGCTGCGCTCGTGGTCGCGCGGGCCGAAGGGGACGTTGCCGAGGAAGGTCGCGATATTGCCGTAGATGGCATCGAAGCCGGCCTCGGTGAGGCGCACGCGGCCCAGCGGCACGTCCAGCTCCTCGGCCACCAGTTGCGCCAACGCCGTATGCACGCCCTGGCCCATTTCGCTGCGGTTCATGGCCAGCAGCACCGTGCCGTCGCTGGCGATCTTGATCCAGCCGTTCAGCCCCACCTGGCCGTCCACCGTTGGCAAGGTGTGGGCATCGCCCAGGCGCGAGCGCGGTGGCATGGCGCCCCAGCCCACGATGAGGGCGCCCAGTGCGCCGGCGCCGGTCAGCAGCAGCGTGCGGCGCTTCATTTCTTCAGACCTTTTGCGGCTTGCTTGATCGCCGCGCGCACGCGCGGGTAGGTGCCGCAGCGGCAGAGATTGGTCATCGCGGCGTCGATGTCGGCGTCGCTGGGGCTCTTGTTCTTCGCCAGCAGGGCGGCGGCGGCCATCAGCATGCCGCTCTGGCAATAGCCGCATTGGGGGACCTGCTCGGCCAGCCAGGCGAGCTGCAGGGGGTGGGGATGGTCCTTGTCGCCCTCGCCGGGCGCCGGGCCGCTCCCAAGCCCGGCGGCGCCCCCTCGGGGGGCAGCCTGCGTACTCGCAGGCGTGGGAGCCCTAAGTCCTTCGATCGTCGTGATGGCCTTGCCCTGGCAGGCGCCCAGCGGCGTCACGCAGGAACGCGTGGCCTGGCCGTCGACATGCACCGTGCAGGCGCCGCAGGCCGCGATGCCGCAGCCGAACTTGGTGCCGGTCAGGTTGAGGCCGTCGCGCAGCGCCCACAGCAGCGGCATGGCCGGATCGCTGGCGATGTCGGGCAGGGTCATGGCCTGGCCGTTGACTTTCAGTTCCATCGAGACGGGCCCGGGTGGGAGAAACAGCAGCCCAGGATAGCGGCCAAGGTCGAAAATACCGTCATGAGCTTCCCCCAAGATGCAACAGCACCTGAACTGCTGTTCGCCCTGCTGCCCGACAGCGGCATCGCGCCCGACGGCCCCGACACCCTGGCGTCGCTGGCCGCGGCCCTGCAAGCCCAATACCCCAAGGCGCTGACGCTGAATCTGCATCCGCCGCTGCGCGACGCCGAGGGTCGCTGTCGCTGGTGGACGGGCGCCGAGCCCAGTCCCGAGGGGGTCGACGCCGCGCTGCCTCACCTCGTCGACCGTCTGCGCATGGAGGCCAGCAAGCTCGACCTGCCCTGGCAGCGCGTGGCCCTGGCCGGCGTGGGTGACGGCGCCCTGCTGGCCCTGGAAGCCGTGCAGGCTGAAAGCCAGCTGGTGGGTCGCGTGCTGGCCTTTGCCGGCGGCTATCTGGCGCGACCCGGGCATGCGCCGCAGGATGTCTGCGTGCATTTGCTGCATGGCCTGGCCGACCAGCGCTTCCCTTATCGCCATGTCGTCGACGCGGCCCAGGCCCTGGTCGACCTCGGCGCCGACGTGACGGCCGACCTGCTGCCCCACATCGACCACAGCCTGCACCCGGCGCTGATCGACAAGGCGATGGAGCAGCTGCGTACCTTCATCCCGGCCAAGCTGTGGCGTGAAGCCGTGGTGGCCGCGCGTGAGACCGAAAGGCCCGCCGACTGATGCGCAGGCTGGCCCTGGCTGCCATCGGCGTGTACCAGCGCCATGTGTCGCCCTACAAGGGCTTTTGCTGTGCCTACGGGGCGCACACCGGCGGTGCCAGCTGTTCGACGCTGGGCGCACGGGTCATCCGGCGCCACGGGCTGTTCACCGGCGTCGTGCTGCTGCGCCAGCGGCTGAAGCGCTGCGGCGAGGTGCACCGGCAATTCCATCTGCCGGGGCCACGCCCGTTGGCGGCGCAGCGTGGCGACTGCGACGTCGGTTGCGATGC
Organism: uncultured Comamonadaceae bacterium; assembly: GCA_966111775.1. Lineage (GTDB taxonomy): Bacteria > Pseudomonadota > Gammaproteobacteria > Burkholderiales > Burkholderiaceae_C > Pelomonas. The sequence continues at coordinate 10,098 of CBHWBD010000093.1, forward strand.
GCCGGGCGACGGCTGCGACGCCTGCGATGTTTTCGATGGCTGTGACGGTTGCGATGGGTGTGACTGGCCGGAGCGCAAGCGCAAGGACAAGCCGCCCGCCAGGAAGCGGGGCGAGCCCGTGGGTTCGCGCTGGGACGAACTCGCGGACAGCGACCGAGGCCGCCGCCGCGATGCCTGATCAGGCGGCCGCGACAGCCCGCGCGGCCAGTTCCGGAATCAGCGCCGCGCGATAGGCCGCGGTACCGTGCAGATCGGTGTTCAGCCCATCGGCGCTGACCTTGACCGCCCTTGCCGCCGCTGCGCTCCAGTCCTTTGTCAATGCGGCCTCCAGCTCGCTGCAGCGGAACACGCCCGGACCGGCACCGGTGACGGCGACGCGCACGCCGCCGTCCAGGCGCGCGACGAACACACCCACCAGCGAAAAGCGCGAGGCCGGCTGCTTGAACTTCTGCCAGCCGGCTGACTTCGGGACGGGGAAGCTGACGGCCGTGATCAGCTCACCGTCCTGCAGGGCCGTCGTGAACAGGCCCTGGAAGAAATCGTCGGCGGCGATCTGGCGCTGATTCGTATGAATGGTGGCGCCCAGGCCCAGGGTCGCGGCGGGGTAGCAGGCGGCCGGATCGTTGTTGGCCAGGCTGCCGCCCAGGGTGCCGGCATTGCGCACCTGGCGGTCGCCGATGCGGCCGGCGAGGTCGGCCAGTGCGGGAATGGCACGCTGCACTTCGGCCGAGGCGGCGACGGTCGCGTGCGTCGTCGCCGCGCCGATGCGCACGGCCTTGCCGTCGACGCTGATGCCCTGCAGCTCGGGCAGTCGCCTCACGTCGACCAGGCCGCTGGGCGCGGCCAGGCCGAGCTTGACGGCGCCGAGCAGGGACTGGCCACCGGCCAGGAACTTTTCGTCCGCGCCGAGGCGGGCGGCGGCGAGAGAGGATGCGGCTTGGTAGTTCATCGTCGTCATCTCCTCACTTGGCGGATTGCATTGCCGTCCACACCGTGCAGGGCGTGGCCGGCATGGGCAGGTCCTTGACGCCGATGGCGTCGCAGACGGCGTTCATGACCGCCGCCGGCGAACCGATGGCGCCGGCCTCGCCGCAGCCCTTCACGCCCAGCGGGTTGTGGGTGCAGGGCGTGCCCTTGGCCGTCTGCACGTTGAACGAAGGCAGGTCGTCGGCGCGCGGCATGGCGTAGTCCATATAGCTGCCGCTGAGCAGCTGGCCGCTGTCGGCGTCGTACACGCCGTGCTCCAGCAGCGCCTGGCCAATGCCTTGTGCCAGGCCGCCATGCACCTGGCCCTCGACGATCATCGGATTGACGATGTTGCCGAAGTCGTCCACCGCGCTGAAGCGGTCGATGCGCACTCGGCCCGTCGTCGGGTCCACCTCCACCTCGCAGACATAGCTGCCGGCCGGATAGGTGAAGTTGCTCGGGTCGTAGAAGGCGTTCTCGTTGAGGCCGGGCTCCAGCTTGTCCAGTGGGTAGTTGTGCGGCACATAGGCCGTCAGCGAGACCTGGGCGAAGGGGATGGCGCGGTCGGTGCCGGCGATGCGGTATTCGCCGTTCTTGAACTCGATGTCACCTTCGCCGGCTTCCAGCAGATGGGCGGCGATCTTCTTGCCCTTGGCGATGACCTTGTCCACCGCCTTCAGGATGGCGCTGCCGCCCACGGCGAGGGAGCGGCTGCCATAGGTGCCCATGCCGAACAGGATCTTGCCGGTGTCGCCATGCTGGATGTCGACGTCCTCCAGCGGAATGCCGAGGCGGTCGGCCACGATCTGCGCGAAGGTCGTCTCATGCCCCTGGCCGTGGGAGTGGCTGCCGGTGAAGACGGTGACCTTGCCGGTCGGATGCACGCGCACCTCGCCCGCCTCGAACAGGCCGGCGCGGGCGCCCAAGGCGCCGGCCACGTTCGAAGGCGCCAGACCGCAGGCTTCGATATAGGTCGAATAGCCGATGCCGCGCTTGAGGCCCTTGGAGGCGCTGACCGCCTTGCGTGCCGCGAAGCCCGCCACGTCGGCGATCTTCTGCACTTGCGTCAGCGTCGCGTCGTAGTCGCCGGTGTCGTAGGTGAGGCCGACCGGCGTCGCGTACGGGAACTCCTTGATGAAGTTGCGGCGGCGGATCTCGGCGGGGTCGATGCCCAGTTCGTGTGCTGCCGTCTCCACCAGCCGCTCGACCACATAGGTCGCCTCGGGCCGGCCGGCGCCGCGGTAGGCGTCCACCGGCGCGGTGTTGGTGAAGACGCCGGTGACCTCGGCGTAGATGCTGGGCGTTTTGTACTGGCCGGCCAGCAGCGTCGCGTACAGGATGGTGGGCACGCAGGAGGCGAAGGTGGACAGATAGGCGCCGAGGTTGGCCGTCGTGTGCACGCGCATGGCGACGAAGCGGCCGTCCTTGTCGGTGCCCAGTTCGGCCCTTGTCACATGGTCGCGGCCGTGGGCGTCGCTCAAGAAGCTCTCGCTGCGTTCGGCCGTCCACTTGATGGGCCGGCCCAGCTGCTTGCTGGCCCAGACCAGGGCCGTCTCCTCGGCGTACAGAAAGATCTTGGAGCCGAAGCCACCGCCGACGTCGGGGGCCACGACGCGCAGCTTGTGCTCGGGGATGCCGAGCACGAAGGCGCACATCAGCAGGCGCTCGACATGCGGGTTCTGGTTGGCGACATAGAGGGTATAGGCGTCGTCGGCCGGGTTGTAGCTGGCGTTGGCGGCGCGCGGCTCGATGGCGTTGGGGATCAGGCGGTTGTTGCGGAACTCGAGCCGGGTGACGTGGGCTGCCGAGGCCATGGCGGCATCGGTCGCGGCCTTGTCGCCGCAGCCCCAGATGTAGCAGCGGTTGTCGGCCGCTTCGTCATGCACGGTGCCCGCATGCCCGGCGGCCGTGGCGGTATCGGCGACGGCAGGCAGCTCGTCGTAGTCCACCTCCACCAGCGCCGCCGCGGCCTTGGCCTGGCCAAGAGTCTCGGCCACCACCAGGGCCAGCGCGTCGCCCACATAGCGCACCTTGCCGTCGGCCAGGATGGGGTGCTTGGGCTCCTTCATGGGCTGGCCGTCGGTGCTGGTGATCAGCCAGCCACAGGGCAGGCCGCCGACCTCGCGGAAATGCTCGCCGGTGTAGACGCCCAGCACGCCCTCGGCTGCCTTCGCGGCGGTGGTGTCCACGCGCTTCAGCCGCGCATGCGCATAGGGGCTGCGCACGAAGACGCCATAGGTCTGGCGCGGCAGCACGATGTCGTCGGTGTACTGGCCACGGCCGGTCAGGAAGCGCGCGTCCTCGCGGCGCTTGACGCTCTGGCCGATGAAACCTTCCTTGGGAGAGTTCATGGTCAGGCCCCCTTCATCGCTTGGGCGCCAACCTGCACGGCGCGGACGATGTTCTGGTAGCCGGTACAGCGGCAGATATTGCCCTCCAGCCCCTCGCGGATGGCGGCTTCGCTGGAGCAGTCGTGGTGCTGCACCAGGTCGACGGCGCTCATCACCATGCCCGGCGTGCAGAAGCCGCATTGCAGGCCATGGCATTCCTTGAAGGCGGCCTGCATGGGGTGCAGCGTGCCGTCGTTGGCGGCCAGGCCTTCGATGGTGGTGATGCTGGCGCCGTCGGCTTGCACGGCCAGCATGCTGCAGGCTTTGACGGCTCGCCCGTTGAGGTGGACGGTGCAGGCGCCGCACTGGGCGGTGTCGCAGCCGACATGGGTGCCGGTCAGGGCCAGGTCTTCGCGCAGCCACTGCACCAGCAGCTGGTCTGGCGTCACGTCGCGGCTGACCGCACGGCCATTGACCGTGAGCTGGATCTTCATCGCTTGTCTCCTGGGGTTGTAGGGACGATGCTCGGGCGGCTGCAAGGGCTTGTGATTGACGATTACCCTAGTGGAAATTCAAGTTGGGGATGAACGGCCATGGACAACCTCGATCTCAGCGTGCTGCGCACGGCTGCCGGCTGGCGGGCCGAGTCACGTGGCGTCGTGCTGGGCACCATCACGCGCACCTGGGGCTCGGCGCCGCGGCCGGTGGGCTCGCTGGTGGCGGTGCGGGATGACGGTTTGATTACAGGCTCGGTGTCCGGCGGCTGCATCGAGGACGACCTCGTCGCCCAGCTGCGCGCCGGTTTCCTGCAGCTGGCCCGTCCGACGCCGTTGCGTTACGGCGTTGGCGCCGAGGAAGCGCGCCGCTTTGGCCTGCCCTGCGGCGGCACGCTGGAGCTGATGCTGGAGCCGCTGGGGCCACAGTCCGGCGTCGACGACTTGCTGGTGCGGCTGGAACGCGGCGAGCGTGTGCGCCGCACGCTGGACCTGACGACCGGTGCCGCGACGCTCGCCGCCGCCGAACCCGGCGCCGACACACTGACGCTGACCGACGCGCAACTTGTCAGCCACCACGGCCCGCAATGGCGGCTGCTGGTCATCGGCGCTGGCCAGATGACCGACTACCTGGCGAAGATGGCCCTGGCCCTCGGTTATGCCGTCACCGTCTGCGATCCGCGCGCCGAATACGCCGACGGCTTCGCCATTGCCGGCGTCGCGCTGACCCGCGACATGCCCGACGACGTCGTCATCGCCTTCAAGCCCGACGGCGCGACAGCCATCGTGGCGCTGACGCATGACCCCAAGCTCGATGACCTCGCCTTGATGGAGGCGCTCAAGGGCGCCGCCTTCTACGTTGGCGCCATCGGCTCGCGCGTCAACCAGGGCAAGCGCCGCGCTCGGCTGAGCGAGCACTTCGGCCTGACCGACGCCGAGCTCGACCGCCTGCATGGCCCGGTGGGCCTGGACATCGGCGCGCGCACGCCGCCGGAGATCGCGCTGAGCATCCTGGCGGAGATGACGGCGGTGCGCTACCGCGCAGCCGGTGCTCGTCCCGAGGCCGGCTGCGCCGTCTGAATCACTTCATCGTGTAGCCGCGCCCGTCCATGCAGGCCTCGACGGCGCGGTTGAACACGCTGGCGTCGGCCTGGGCATTCGGTTGCGAGGTCGCCCAGCGATTGCACTCGCGGCGGTCGTTTTCCAACTGCTCCGGCGACTGGCCGTTGCGCGGGTAGATGATGGGCTCGGCCTTGGGCGGCGGGGGCGCAGGCGCCGGCATGACCTGGGCCGTGGCGGCCTCGGGCGGCGGCGTGACGACGGCATAGCCTTCGGGCACGGCACGGTAGTAGACGCCGCCAGCGTAGTAGTAGGGCAGGCCGCCCAGGGTCAGCGTCACATAGGCCGGCGGCAGCAGCGGGATGACGAGGCCGATGGGCGGCAGCACGACGCGGTAGCTGCTGCCATAGGGCCGGTACCAGACGCCGCCATGGAACCAGTAGCGGCCGGGGCCCGCGCCGACCATGACGGCCCCATAGGGTACATGGGGCGCCACATAGCCGGGCGCGGGGTAGTAGTGGTCGTGGTGGTAGCGGTTGTCGAACACCATGCCGATGTTGACGCTGGCGTGCACGGCGGCATGGGCAGCCGGGGCAGAGAAGGCGGCGCACAGCGCGAGGGCCGCCGCGGCGGTGGTGTGGAGCAGAGAAGTCTTCATCGTCTTCAACCCGAAGTCAGGGGTGGATGGCCAACGCCGCCAGCGTCGCGCGGGTGGACTGCCCGGGCATTGCGGCCACGTAAAGTTCACTGCTTCACCTGTCCCCTGCCTGTCGCCGCCATGATCGAACTGCACTATTACCCCAGCAACGCCAGCTTCGCACCCCATATCCTGCTCGAGGAGATGGGCATCCCCTACACGCTGCGCCAGGTGGACCGCGCCAACAACGAGCACAAGTCGCCGGCCTATCTGAAGCTCAATCCCAACGGCCTGATTCCGGTGCTGGTCGACGGCGACCTGGTGCTCTACGAGACGGCCGCCATCCTGATGCACCTGGCCGACTGCCACCCGGGCTTCTGCCCGGCGCCCGGCACGGCCGAGCGGGCCCAGTACTACAAGTGGATGGTCTGGCTGACCAACACCCTGCAGGCCATGCTGATCCACTATTTCTACCCGGACCGCATGGCCAGCAACGCGGACGAGGTCAAGGCCCGCGCCGAGGCCCAGGTCGCGCCCATGCTGGACCAGATGGACGCCGAACTGGCCCGCCATGGCGGCGACTGGTTCCTGGGCCAGCAGTACACCGCCGTCGACGCGCTGGCCTTCATGCTGTGCCGCTGGACGCGCATGCAGCACAACCCCGCCAAGACGCGACCGGCCCTGGGCGCCTATCTGAAGCGCGTGTTCGAGCGGCCGGCGACGCAGCGCGTGGTCGCCAAGGAGAAGCTGCCCGATCCGGTTTATTGATCAGTCCAGCGTCTGCCGGTAGCGCAGCAGCGCCACGCTGCCGGCGACGACGAGGAAGGCCAGCATGGGCCACAGCTCTGGGGCAAGCTCGGCCGCGCCCGAGCCCTTGAGCATGACGCCGCGCACGATGCGCAGGAAGTGGGTCAGCGGCAGCGCCTCACCGAGGTATTGCGCCCACTGCGGCATGCCGCGGAAAGGGAACATGAAGCCCGACAGCAGCATGGACGGCAAAAAGAAGAAGAAGGTCAGCTGCAGGGCCTGGAGCTGGTTCCTGGCCAGGGTCGAGAAGGTGAAGCCGACGCCGAGGTTGGCCAGCATGAAGACGCCGATCATGGCCAGCAGCAGGGGCAGGCTGCCCACCATGGGCACGCTGAACAGCAGCCAGGCGGCGCCGAGGATGACACCCAGCTGCACATAGCCCAGCACCACATAGGGCAGGATCTTGCCCACCATGACTTCGAAGGGCCGCACCGGCGTGGCCAGCAGGTTCTCCATCGTGCCGCGCTCACGTTCGCGCGTCATGGCCAGGGCCGTCAGCATGACCATGGTCATCGTCAGGATGGTGCCGACGAGGCCGGGCACGATGTTGTAGCGACTCAGGCCTTCGGCGTTGTAGCGGCGCTGGATGCGCACCTCGAAGGGCAGGGGTTGCGGTGCCCGCGAGGCCAGGGTGCCGCGCAGGTCGCGGTTCAGCGCCGTCTGGCCGAGCTGGCTGAGCGCCGCGATGGCATTGGCGGCGGCCGAGGGGTCGGTGGCATCGGCGGCGATCAGCACCGCGGGCCTCTCGCCGCGCACGATGCGGGTGCCGAACTCGTCGGGCACGACGACGAGGAACTGGATGTCGCCGCGCTGCAGCAACTCGTCACCACGCGACTCCGCGACGCCGCTTTCGACGACATGGAAATAGCCGCTGGTCTGCAGGGCCGCGACGAGGCTGCGCGCCATCGGGCTGGCATCCTGGCTGACCACGGCGGTCGGCAGGCCCTTGGGGTCGGTGTTGATGGCATAGCCGAACAGCACCAGCTGCATGATGGGCACGCCCGCCGCCATCGCGAAGGTCAGCTTGTCGCGCAGCATCTGCTGCACTTCCTTCAGCGCGATGGCCAAGGTTCGGGCCAGGGCTTGCATCAGGCGGCTTCGCTGAAGTTGTCGGTGGCCTGCCCGACCAGCTTGACGAAGGCGTCCTCCAGATCCTCGGCGCCGGCCTCCTGGACGATGGACGCCGCCGTGCCGCGCGCCAGCACGCGACCATAGGCGATGTAGACCAGCTCGTTGCAGCGTTCGGCCTCGTCCATGTAGTGGGTGGAGACGAGGACGGTGATGCCTTCCTGCGCGAGCTGGTGGATCTGGTCCCAGAACTCGCGCCTCGCCTTGGGGTCGACGCCGGCCGTGGGCTCGTCGAGCAGCAGCAGTTTGGGCTTGTGCAGCAGGCAGGCCGCCAGCGCCAGGCGCTGCTTCCAGCCGCCCGACAGTGCGCCGGCGAGCTGCTTCTCGCGCGATTTCAGCCCCAGGCGCTCCAGCGCCGCGTCGACGGCTTGCTTGCGGTTCTCCATCGAGAACAGCCGCGCGATGAAGTCCAGGTTCTCGCGGATCGACAGGTCTTCGTAGAGACCGAACTTCTGCGTCATGTAGCCGACCTGGCGCTTGACCTCGGGCGCCTGGCGGCGGAAGTCCAGGCCCAGCACATGGCCCTCGCCGGCATCGGGCGTCAGCAGGCCGCATAGCATGCGCAGCGAGGTGGTCTTGCCGCTGCCATTGGGGCCGAGGAAGCCGACGATGCGGCCGGTGGCAACCCGCATGTCGACGCCGTCGACGACCCTGCGGCCGCCGTAGGACTTGCTCAGGCCTTTGACGTCGATGGCCAGGTCGCTCATTGCGTCACGTCCAAGGGCTGTCCGGGATGCAGGCGCTCCGCATCTTCCGCCTTCACCGGCCGGGCCTCGACGAGAAAGACCAGCTTGTCGCGCTGCTGGTTGGAGTAGATGACCGGCGGCGTGTACTCCGGCCCGTTGGCGATGAAGCTGATGCGCGCGGGGATGGCCGCGCCGCAGCCGTCGCAATGCAGGTTGACGGGCGCATCCAGCCTGAGGCCGCCGACCACCGACTGCGGCACATAGAAGCGCGCCTTGCGGTTGGCCGGCGGCAGCAGGGCCAGTACCGGCTGGCCGGCGCCCACCCATTCACCGGGACGCAGGAAGACGTCCTGCACGCGGGCGGGCATGGGTGCGCTCTGGCGCTTCTGCTCGACACGCCAGGCCGTCTGCGCGCGGCCGCTCTCGGCGGCCTGGGCGAGTGCGCGGGCGGCGTTGCGTTCGTCCTCACGCGCCGGCAGGCGGCCCACCTGCAGCGCGGCGTCCAGTTCGACGACGCGGGCGCGGGCCTGGGCCAGCACGGTGGCCGCGTCGTCCACGCGGGCCTGGGCGACGAAGCCCTTGGCCAGCAGCTCCTGCTGGCGGGTCAGGTCGATGCCGGCCAGGCGCTCGGCGGCGCGGGCCTGGTCAAGCTGGGCCTGGGTGACGGCCAGCTCCGGCAGGCGCCGG
>CBHWBD010000094.1:0-18626 GCA_966111775.1 uncultured Comamonadaceae bacterium
CCCCGACGCCCCAGGCCATGCCCCGGCCCATGCCGCATCCGGCGCCCATGGCCCGCCCGGTGCCGCCGCTGCCGCCCGAGCCGGGCCGCGTCTACGCCCCCGGCGCCTTCGACAAGCTGGAGCTGGCCGGCGCCGCCCGCGTCATCGTCGTGCAGGGCGACCGCGACCAGGCCTTCATCGCCGGCGACGACGACGTGCAAAAGGGCGTCGAGGTCGAACTGGCCGACCGCCAGCTCGTCATCCGCTCGACTGGCGGCTGGAAGATCTGGCGCAGCAGCAAGATCTTTGTGCAGGTGGAGATGCGCGAACTGCGCCAGCTCTCGGTTTCCGGCGCCAGCGATGTACAGGCGCCCGGTCCGCTGCACGCCGACCAGCTCAAGCTCAGCATCAGCGGCGCCGGCAATGTGAGGCTGGACCAGCTGCAGGCCAAGCAGCTCGTCTTCACCATCTCGGGCGCCGGCGACGGCCAGCTCGGCGGCCGGGTCGACGACCTGGCCCTGCAGATCTCCGGCAAGGGCAAGGTCATCGCCGAGCGCCTGCAGTCGCAGCGCGCCCGCGTCAACGTCAGCGGCATCGGCAATGTCGTGCTGTGGGTGACCGACGACCTGGCGGCCCACATCTCCGGCATCGGCTCGGTGGACTATTTCGGCAACCCCTCGGTGCAGCGCTCGGTGTCGGGCATGGGTTCGATCAGCGCCCGCGGCGAGAAGAAACCTTCCGTGGACATGCGCTGAACCCTGCCTAAACTCCCTGGCAAATCGCAGGGAGGATCTGCATGGTCACGTGGAAGAAGGCCGCCCTGGCCTTGGTGGGTGCGGCTGCCGTCGTCGGTGGCGGCTGGTGGGTTTCGCAAAAGCAGCAACCCGGGTCATCGTCGTCGCCCGCGTCGACCCTGTTCGGGCCCAGCCTGCCCAGCAGCGCTGAGATCGGCGCCGAGGAAGCGGCTTTTGCCTTCAGCGACTGCAAGGCGCGGCTCTTCGACGGCTCGCCGGCCATCGCCGTCATGTTCACCCAGGCCCTGGACCGCAAGCAGGACTTCGACAAGCTGCTGACGGCCCAGGAGGGCAACCCACCCACGGTCAAGGGCGACACCAAGACCTTCCCGAAAGAGGACTCGCTCAAGCCCGTCGATGCGCGCTGGGTGCTGGGCGACAACCCGCGGGTGCTCTACCTGCCCTACGTCAAGCCGGACCGCAGCTACCGCATCACGATGAAGGCCGAGCTGGCGGCGCAATCCGGGGCCAAGCTGGCCGTGCCGCAGAACTGCTTCGAGGCCAGCGAGGCCATGCCCGACGCCTACTACTTCGCCAGCAAGGGCCTGGTGCTGCCGGCCGGCCAGAACGGCGGCCTGCCCATCGTCACCGTCAACACGCCCGAGGTGGATGTGCAGTTCCTGCGCATCAAGCCGGCCTCGCTGTCGGCCTTCCTGGAGCAGGTGGGCGGCCGGCGCGAGCGCAGCAGCACGCCCAACTACGAGGACGAGGAAGGCGGCTACTACTACGACGGCTATGGCGACAACCAGCGCCGCCTCAAGGGCACCGTGGGCGGCTGGGTGCTGGACCAGCTGCGCGCCATGAGCGACAGCGTCTACGTCAGCCGCTTCACGACCGACGCGCGGCCCAACCGCCGCAACGTCAGCTATCTGCCGGTGGAAGGCATCAAGGAGCTGCAGGAGCCCGGCATCTACGTGGCCATCATGAACCAACCCGGCCGCTTCGGCTGGGACTACCAGGTCACGCATTACTACGTCACCGACATCGGCCTGCATCTGCGGCGGCACGCCGCCCAGCTGGACGTGTTCGCCACCTCGCTGAAGAGCGGCACGGCGCTGTCGGGCGTGGAGCTCAGCCTGGTCGACGAGGCCGGCAAGGCCCTGGCCCAGGTGCAGACCGACGGCGAGGGCCATGCCGTCTTCACCGGCAACAACGAGAAGGCCCGCGCGGTGCTGGCGCGCCGCGGCGGCGGCAAGGAGATGTCGGTGCTGTCGCTGCGCGACGCGGCCCTGGACCTGAGCGAGTTCGACGCCACCGGCCATCCCTCGCGCAGCAACAAGCTCTTCGTCTACGCCGGCCGCGACCTGTATCGCCCGGGCGAGAACTTCCAGGTCTCGGTGCTGGCCCGCGATGCCGATGGCAAGCCTCTGCCCAAACCCCTGCCCGTCACGCTGACCATCAAGAAGCCCGACGGCAGCAAGCTGGCCGAGCAGCTGGTGCAGCCGGGCAAGATCGGTACCGGCTATTACCAGCAGGCCGTCAGCCTGCCGGCCGACGCGCCCACCGGCGGCTGGACGGTGCAGGCCCGCATCGACCCCGCGGCCAAGAACCCCGACGCGCAATGGAGCTTCAAGGTCGAGGAGTTCCTGCCCGAGCGCATGAAGCTCAAGCTGACCGCGGCCGAGGACACCCTGCTGGGCGAGGTCAACCTGCCCGTGCAGGTGCAGGGCGACTATCTCTATGGCGCACCGGCCGCCGGCAACCGCCTGCAGGCCACGGTCGCGACCGAGAGGCTGACCAACCCGCTGGGCCAGAAGCTGCCCGGCTTCATCTTCGGCGACTTCGACGACGACAAGGAGCGTTCGCGCCAGGACGTCGCCGACGTGGAGCTGGATGCCGAAGGCAAGGCCGAGGTCGCGCTGACGGCCAATCTGGCGGCGCGCAGTTCGCCGATGCGGGTGCGCGGCTCCTTCAGCCTGCTGGAGTCCGGCGGCCGCCCGGTGGTGCGCAGCCTGGAACGCGCCTGGTGGCCCGCGCCGGCCCTGGTCGGCGTACGGCCGCTGTTCGACCGCAATGTGGCAGCCGAGGGCGGCCTGGCCGGCTTCGACGTGGTGCGCGTGGACGCGGCCGGCAATTTCAAGCCCGCCAAGGACTTGAAGGTGACGCTGACCTACGAGGAGCGCCGCTGGTACTGGCGCTACGACGACGGCCGCGGCTGGCATTCCGGCTTCAACAGCAGCGACGAACTCGTCGAGGCCCGCACCCTGAAGCTGGCCGCCAAGACCACCCTCAACCTGCCGGTGCGCTGGGGCCGCTACCGCCTGGAGATCGAAGACCCCGAGACCCAGCAGACGCTGCGCTATGCCTTCTATGCCGGCTACGGCGCCCAGGACGCCGACGACATCGGCAACCGCCCCGACCGCGTGCAGCTCAAGCTGCAGGGCGCGCCCTTCAAGCCGGGCGACGTGGCCAAGCTGGCCATCAAGTCGCCGCATGACGGCGAGGCCATCGTCACCGTCGAAGGCGATCGCGTGCTGTGGACCAAGCGCGTCAGCGTGAAGGCCAGCGGCACCGACGTGGAGATTCCCATCTCGGCCGATGCCAACTGGGCTCGCCACGATCTCTATGTGACCGTGGCTGCCTTCCGCCCCGGCAACCAGGGCGACAAGGTGACGCCGGCGCGCGCCCTGGGCCTGGTGCACCTGCCGCTGAACCGCGAGGACCGCAAGCCCAAGCTGGCTCTGAGCGTGCCGGCCAAGATGCAGCCGTCCACCACCCTGCCCGTCAACGTCAAGGTGCCGCAGCTGGCCGGCAAGGCGGCCATCGTGACCGTGTCGGCCGTGGACGTCGGCATCCTCAACATCACCGGCTTCAAGACGCCCGACCCGCAGGACTACTTCTTCGGCAAGCACCGCTACGGCGCCGACATGCTGGACCTCTACGGCCGCATCATCGAGAAGATGGAGGGCAATGCGGCCAAGCAGCGCTTCGGCGGCGACGCCAGCAAGCGCGACACGCAGAGCATGCCGCGCAAGGTGCTGCTGGTGGACCTGTTCAGCGGCCCCGTGCAGCTGGACGCCAAGGGCGAGGCCACCGTGCCCCTGCAGCTGCCCGACTTCAACGGCACGCTGCGCGTGATGGCCGTCGTCTCCAGCGCCGACAGCTATGCGTCCGCGCAGGCTGAAACCATCGTCGCCGCGCCGCTGGTGGCCGAGCTCAATATGCCGCGCTTCGTGTCGCCCGGCGACAAGGCCACCATTGCGCTGGACGTGACCAACCTCAGCGGCTCGCCGCAGCAGGTCAAGGTCACCGTGACGGCCAGCGGTCCGCTCAGGATCACCGGCAATGCCGAGCCCATCAAGCTCAACGACAAGCAGCGCCAGATCCTGAAATTCCAGGCCGAGGCCCTGGACGCCTGGGGCCTGGCACCCATCCAGGTCAAGGTAACGGCGGGCCAGGGCGCGGGCCTCAGCCTGACGCGCGAAGCCGCGCTGCAGGTGCAGCCCGTCACGCCGCTGACGCGCGACAGCCGCCGCATCCGCCTGGAGGCCGGTGCCACGCAGGTGCTGGACAGGGCCTTGCTGGACGCCTACTGGGCCGGCTCGTCCAGCCTCAGCTTGAGCGTTTCCAACTCGCCGCCCATCGACATCAAGGACCAGGTCAAGGGCCTGTTGATGTATCCCTATGGCTGCCTGGAGCAGACGACGTCCAGCGCCTACCCGCTGGTCTTCATCGACGACGAGGCCGCCAAGCGCTGGGGCATGACCCCCGTGCCGCGCGAGGAGCGCGCCAAGCGGCTGGAAGGCGCCTTCGCCCGCCTGGCCGGCATGCAGCAACCCCAGGGCGGCTACGGCCTGTGGGAGGCCAGCAGCCCGTATGAAGCCTGGCTGACGTCCTATGTGACCGGCTTCCTGCAGGACGCCCGCGATGCCGGCTTCAACGTGCCCGATGCCATGCTGAAGCGCTCGCTGGACAACCTGCTCGAGCAGTTCCAGCGCAGCCCCGGCCAGCAGACGACGCCGCCCAAGGACATCCGCCGCGACGACAAGGGCCGCGTGGTCGACTGGCACGAAGCCGAGGTCCTGCGCATGGCGCACCAGCGCTTCGCCGAGGCCGCCCACGCCGGCTATATCCTGGCCCGCGAACAGAAGGCGCCGCTGGCGACGCTGAAGAAGCTGCACGACCAGTACCGCAGCAGTGCGCTGTCGCCGCTGCCCCTGGTGCACCTGAGCCTGGCCCTGAAGCTGATGGGTGACGAGGCCCGCGCCAAGGTGGCGCTGGATGACGCCATGCAGCGCGGCTACGGCTTCCAGCCGGACGACCCCAACAACTACTGGTGGGGCCACTGGCTGGGCGACTACGGCTCGCGCGTGCGCGACCGCGCCCTGGCCTATGCCCTGCTGCTGCGCCACAAGGTGGCCCACGACAAGCGCGAGAACCTGCTGTTCGACCTGTCCGACGACTTCAGCCGACGCAACTACTACTCGACGCAGGAGCGCCTGGCGCTGTTCCTGGCCGTGCAGGCTGCCACCAACGGCGCCGCCAAGGACGACTTCTGGAAGACCACGCTGAGCATTGCCGGCAAGGCCGACGCCTGGACCGGCAGCGGCACAGGCCAGCAGAGCTTCGAACCAGCCCGGCTCAAGTCCGGCATCACGCTGAAGAACGAGGGCGGCGCGCCGGTCTACCTCGACGTGTCGGCCCAGGGCTACCCGATCAAGCCCCTGCCCGCCGCCACCGACCGCATCGCGGTGGAACGCGCCATGTTCACGACCGAGGGCAAACCGGTGACGGCGCGCCAGTTCACGACCGGCGAGATGTTCATCGTGCGCCTGCGCGTCAGGGCCAGCCAGACCATCAAGGACGGCCTGGTGGTGGACCGCATCCCGGCCGGCTTCGAGATCGAGAACCTCAACCTCAGCCAGGGCCCCAAGGCCGGCGAGTTCACGGTGGACGGCGTCAACATCGCCCAGGCCAATGCCAACGAGCGCATCGTGCACACCGAATACCGCGACGACCGCTACGTGGTCGCCGCGTCGCTCGGTCAGCCGCTGGAGCTGTTCTACCTGGTGCGGGCGGTGACGCCGGGCAAGTATGTGGTGCCGGCGACGTTTGCGGAGGACATGTACCGACCGGAGGTGAGGGGCATCGGCAAAGCGGAAGGGGAGATCACGGTGGTGGACAAGAAGTGAGGCGCCTGCTCCTCCTTGCCGCCCTGACCGTCGGCCTCCAGGCGACGGCCACGGCGGCGGACTCCCCCCACGGTGCCGCCTCGGCTTTTCTGGACTGGATCGCCCAGACCCACCCCAGTGGCGCACCGCTGGAGAAGGAGCAGGCGCAGCTGGCCAGCCTGGTCAGCGACGAGTTGCTCTGCCTGCTGAAAGCCACGGCCCGCTATTACAACGTCTACAGAACGAAATTCCCGGACGAGAAGCCGCCCTACACCGAGGGCAATCTGTATCTCAGCTCGGTGTACGAGCCTCCCGAGAAGATCGAGATCGAGGTTCTCCGCGTGCATGAGACGACGGCCACGGCCCTTGTGAATTTCACGGCTGCCGAAAACTTCAGCTGGCGCGACCGCCTCCGTCTTCGCCTCGAAAAAGGCGAGTGGAAGCTTGCCGATATCGACAGGCTGGGCCCGTATATGAATCAGCAGGGCCAGTTCTCCTTCGGCGGACAGGCGGGGTCGCTCGTGCGCTCCTTCTATGCCACGCTGGACCGCAACGAGCCCTGGGTTCGCTGGCGCCGCAGCGAGGTGAGTGGCTGCAAGGCGTTGCGGCGGTTCTAGCGGAGCATCCCCATCCTGAGGCCTTGCGCGCGCACCGGCCGAACCACCACACTGCCCCTCATGCTCTTTGACCAGATCACCCCCATCCTGCGCAGCTTCGACGCCGCCAAGGCGCGCGAGTTCTATGTGGGCTTCCTCGGCTTCACCATCGACTGGGAGCATCGCTTCGCGCCGGGCCTGCCGCCGTACATGCAGGTGTCACGCAACGGCTGCGTGCTGCACCTGACCGAGCACCATGGCGACTGCTGCCCCGGCGCCGGCATGCGTATCCGTGTCAGCGACATCGATGCGTTTCACGCCGAACTCAGCGCCAGGCACTACGGCCATGCACGTCCCGGCATCACGGACACGCCCTGGGGTTCGCGCGATGTGTCGGTGACCGATCCCTTCGGCAACCGGCTGACGTTCACCAACGCCGTGAGTACCTGATCGCCTTCAGTACAGATCCCGCGCCGCCGACCTCACCTCATGCAGCAGCTGCCGCGCGCCCGGTGACATCAGATGCCCCTCGCGGGTGATGATGCCGAAGGCGTCCATATGGCAGGGCAGGTCGATGGGCAGGATGGCCAGTACGTTGAGGGACGCGTAATAGCGCGCCACTTCCACCGGCATCACATGCAGGGAGTCCGTCTGCTGCAGCAGGGCGGTGATGAGCAGCAGGGCCGTGGTGTCGACATTGTTGGACGGCGGCTCCAGCGCGGCGCGGCGGAACATCAGCTCCCAGCGATGCCGCAGCACGCTGCCCGTGGGCGGCAGGATCCAGGGCTGGTCGGCCAGATCGGCGAGCTTGAGGTTGTCTTCCTTGAGCAGCGGATGGCCCACGCGCGCGACGGCGCAGGCGGGCTCGACGGTCAGCTCCTCGTAGTGCAGGCCGGCGGCGTCTTCCTCTTCGACGATGCGGCCGATCATGAAATCGAGCTTGCCGCGCTGCAGCATGTCCAGCAGCTGCTTGCTGCTCTCCATGTGCACGCCGATGCGCAGCTTGGGCGCCTGCAGCTTGATGCGCGAAATGGCACGCGGCAGCAGGCCCATGGCGGGGGTCATGATGACGCCGACCTCGACCTGGCCGGCCAGGCCGTTCTTCAGCGACACGATGTCGTCGTGGGCCGCGGACAGCGACGTCAGCGCCATGCGCGCGTGGCGGATCATGGTCTCGCCATACAGCGTGGGCTCCATGCCGCGCGGGTGACGCTCGAAGAGCTTCACGTCCAGCATGTCCTCCAGGTCCTTGAGCTGCTTGGAGGCGGCCGGCTGGGTCATGCAAAGGACTTCGGCGGCGCGGTGGATGTTGCGCTCGTCGTCCAGCGCAATCAGCAGCAGCAGCTGGCGCGTCTTCAGGCGCGCGCGCAAAAACCAGTTGGGGTTGGGGCTGGCGTCGGTCAGCGACGTGCCGTTGGTGTCGTCGTCGTCGTCGCGTGCCATATCAAGCCAGATTCACGCGGCCGTCGGCGGCCAGCACGGTGTTGATGTCGTCGCCGGTTTCTTCCAGCTGCACCAGGGTGGCCTGGCGGGCGCCGACGGCGTCGCGGGCCTGCAGGGCCGTCAGGATGGCCTTGTGGCGCGGCAGGGAGAGGTCGTGCGTGTTGGGCAGTTGGCTGGACAGGATGATGGATTCGCGCAGGGCCAGCGACAGCATGTTGCCGATATAGGCCAGCAGGTCGTTGCCGGTGGCCTCGGCAATGCGGCGGTGAAAGGCCAGGTCGGGCTCCAGCAGCTCGGCCGTCGTCTTGGCGGCGGCCATGCCTTCGTAGGCGGCGGCGATCTCGGTCAACTGTTCGTCGGTTGCGGCACGGGCGGCCAGGGCCGCGGCAGCGGGTTCGAAGATGCGGCGCACTTCCAGCAGGGTCTGCACGAAATCGCGCTGCGGGCGAGACTGGATCAGCCAGTACAGCACGTCGGGGTCCAGCAGATGCCACTCGTTGCGCGGCCTCACGATGGCGCCGGCGCGCTGGCGCGACACGACCAGGCCCTTGGCGACGAGCACGCGCACCGCCTCGCGCAGCACGGGGCGGCTGATCTCGTAGCGCTCCAGCAGCTGGGCCTCGGGCGGCAGCTTGTCGCCGGGCTGCAGTTCGCCGCCGACGATGGCCAGGCCCAGCTCGCTGACGATGCGGCCGTGCTGGCTCTTGCCCTCGGGCTGGGCGCTGTAGGTGGAATGGTCCGCTCGGGTTCGCATGGGCGGCAGGCTACCAAAAGCTTTCATCGAAAGCGCGCGACAAAGCCGCCGTGAGGCGTCAAGGTCACAGCAGCGGTCGGTGCGGCGAGCTGGCTTTCAGCGAATTCGCGCTCGCCGGCGCCATCGGTGATGAGCTGGCCCTGGCGCTTGCCCAGCCAGCCGAGGTCGAGCTTCACTTCACGCGGCGTGTCGTCGGCGTTCAAGCCGGCGACGAACCACTGCTTGCCGGCGCGGCGGGCCAGCACGACGAATCGCCCGGGCTCGCCGTCCAGGAAGCGCACCTCGTCCCAGTGCCGCGGCAGCTCGCGCAGCAGCGTTTTCACATAGGCCGGCACCGTGGCCATGCCTTCGGGCGTCTCGGCGTAGTGCTGGATGCCGGACAGGAAGACGACGCTCTCGGCCAGCTCGAAGCCGTTGCGCGTAGCGCGCTTGATGTTGGGGATGTCGGCGAACACCATGGGCGTGAAGTCCATGGGGTCGAAGAGGTTGCGCGCGAAGGGCAGCGTGGCTGCGTGGCGCACGACCTTGTCCTGGTCTTCCTGGGTGAAGGTGGCGAACTCGAAGCCCTTCACGGCCTCGGTCGTCATCAGATTGGGATAGGTGCGGCTCCAGCCGCGCGGCAGCGTCGCGCCGTGGAAGTTCAGCAGCAGGCCGGCGGCCGCCGTCTCCTTCAGCAGGTCGACGTAATAGGCCTGCATGGAAGCGCCGTCGCCACCGAAGAAGTCCACCTTGAGGCCTTTGATGCCAATGGCCTTCACGCGGGAGAACTCGCGGGCGCGGTCGGCCTGGGTGAGCAATGCGCTCTTGGGGCTGTACTCGGTGTCGTTCCAGGCGCCCGAGGAGTTGTACCAAGCCAGCAGGCCCACGCCCTTGGTCTTGGCGTAGTCGGCCAATTCCTTCATCTTGGCGTCGCCGATCTTGCGGTCCCAGTCGGCGTCCACCAGCGTGTAGGGCCAGTGCATGTCGGCGGCGTAGGCTATGAAGCGCTTTTGCACGTCGAAGACCGTGCCCTCGTCCTTCAGGATGGCCCAGCTCCAGGACGCCGGTCCTGGCTGCAGCTTGGCCTTGTCGAGGACAGCAGCGGGTGCGGCGAGGTCGGTGCCCAGGGTCGACTCCATGATCGTCTTCAGCGGGCCAATGGCGAGCACGCGCCAGGGGGTCGTCAACGAGCCGTCGACATCGGCCAGCAAATGGCCGCCGGTGTTGACCTCGCTGGCCTCGGGCAGGCCGATGCGATAGACGCCGCCCGTCGAATCGCTTGCCAGGCGCGAGGCGTGGAAGCGGCCGTCCATGCCAGCCTCGGTCAGCGCCACCCAGTTGGCGCCCGAACGGAACAGTGCTGGGAAGACCCAACCGGCATGCGAAGGCGCCGCGGTGCCGACGGGGATGTCGGTCTGGTAATGCTCTTCGTAGGACGGGTTGGTGCGCTTCCAGCCGGTCTTGGCGACGGACATGGGTTGCAGCCAGGCGCGGGCGTCGGTGGGGAAAGTGAAGCTGGTCAGCTCGTCCTTGAACTGCTTGCGACCGGCGCCGTCCACCGTGTAGCGCAGCGCCAGGCCGTCGTTGGAGGCGCGCAGGGTCAGCACGAGCTGCTGGCCAGCGGCATTGGCGACGGTGAAGCGTTGCTCGTTGGCGCGGTAGTCCACTCGGCTCTTCTTGCCGGCGACGAGGGTGTACTGCTCGCGGTGCACCGTCACCTTGGAGGTGGCGACGAGCTTGAGGCCGTTGGCGTAGTCGCCCTGCTCCAGCACCAGGCCCAGCCGCGAAGCCAGCAGCACGGGCTGGCCGGCGCGCTGCACGCCGTAGACGAGCTGCTGCCGATCGTTGACCGACACGTCGACCTGGAGCTGGCCGTCGGGGCTGCTCAGCGCTTGAGCGAGAGCGGGGATGGCGAGCAGGAGCGAGGCGATGAGTTTCATCATGACGAATAGGGGCCGTCGGCGACGGGTGTGCCGAAGTCAGGGAAGCCGTCGTCGCGCCAGCCGAAGGTCTGCACGCGCGCATGGCGGTTGGGGTCGTTCAGCGGGTCGCCGACGATGCCGCGGTAGTTGCGGGCGTGATAGACCAGCAGATCGGTCTTGCCGCCGGGCGTCGTTGAAAAACTGTTGTGGCCGGGACCGAACTGGCCGACGGCCTCGTCCGTCTTGAACACCGGCGTGGGCGACTTCTGCCAGCTCTTCGGGTCGAGCAGGTCGGCGTTCTCGTCGGCCCACAGCAGGCCCATGCAGTAGTTGGCGTCGGTGGCCGCGGCCGAGTAGGCGATGAAGACGCGGCCGTTGCGCTTCAGCACGGCCGGACCCTCGTTGACGCAGAAGCCGATGCGCTCCCAAGCCAGGTCGGGGCGCGTGATGACGATGGGCTCGGTCTTCAGCGTCCACGGGTTGGACATCTCGGCGATATAGAGATTGCTTTCCGTCGGCGGGCTCTTCTGCGCCCAGCAGAGGTAGCGCTTGCCCTGGTGCTCGAAGGGCGTCGCGTCCAGCGAGAAGCCTTCCTCGGGCGTCACGATCTGGCCGCGCTCCACCCAGGCGTCCCGCAGCGGGTCGTCACCCTCGCATTCGAGGACATACATGCGCAGCTTCCAGATGTCGTCACGCTCCGAGGCCGCGAAGTAGACGTACCAGCGGCCGTCGATGCGGTGCAGCTCCGGTGCCCAGACGTGAAAGCTCATGGGGCCGCTGTCGTGCTTGCGCCAGATCACCTTCGTCGGCGCGGAGGCGAGGCCGGCAATGCTGTCGGCGCTGCGCATCTCGATGGCGTCGTAGCTGGGCACCGAGGCGGTGAACCAGTAGCGGCCGTCGACAAGGCTCAGATGCGGGTCGGCGCGCTGCTCGACGATGGGGTTGGTCCAGTTCATGCGCGCTGCGCTTTCGTGACGATGACGTTCCAGGAGGCCGGCCTGAGCTTGACGCGCAGTTGCTCGCCGTCGATGGACACGCCTTCCAAGGCTTGGGGCGCGACGCGGTCGGGCGCATCGGCGGTGTTGCTGGCGTTGAGGTCGGCCGAGTGCAATTGCTCGGCCTTCACCAGCTCGCGATCCGCACCCAGGCCGCGCAACGTGACGGACAGATCCATCTCGTCGGTCAGGCTGCGGTTCAGCGCAAAGACCACCGTCTGGCCCGTGTCCGCGTCATTGACGACGCTAGCGCACAGATAGGGCAATTCGCCATGTCTGGCGTTCGCATAGCCGGGCGACTCGACGACGGGGTGCAGCACCTCGCCAGTGGCCCAGCGCGCTGCCTGCGCGAAGGGATGAAAGATTGTCTGCCGCCAAGCCGCGCCGCCGGGCTCGGTCATGATGGGGGCAATGACATTGCAAAGCTGGGCCATGCACGCGACCTTCAAGCGGTCGGCGTGGTTCATCATCATGGTCAGCATTCCGCCAATGAGCAGCGCGTCCTCGGCCGTGTAGACCTCTTCAAGCAGCCGCGGCGCCTCAGGCCAACCTGCTTGCTTCAGATGCTCGCCATGGCGTGCGCGGTACCAGACGTTCCATTCATCAAAAGACAGCTTCAATCGCTTCGTCGAACGCTTGCGCGTGGCAACCGCATCGGCAATCGCCACCGTGTCTTCGATGTAGCGCGCATTGGTCTCGATCTGCGCGAGGAAGCTCTCGGTGCTGGCGTCTGAACCTAGACCGATAGGCGGCTTGACGAAGTAGCTGTGCAGGGACAGGTAGTCGACGAACTCGAAGCAATGCTCCAGTACGCGGTCTTCCCAGACGCCGTAGGTCGGCATGTCGTAGGCCGACGAGCCGCAGGCGGCCAGCTCGATGCTCGGGTCCACCCAGCGCATCAGCTTGGCGGTCTCCTTGGCGATGCGGCCGTACTCGTCGGGCGTCTTCTGGCAGATCTGCCAGGGGCCGTCCATCTCGTTGCCCAGGCACCAGAACTTGATGCCCAGCGGCTCCTCGGCGCCGTGCGAGCGGCGCAGGTCCGACTGCGCCGTGCCGCTGGGGTGGTTGCAGTATTCGAGGTAATGGCGGGCTTCGTCCGGCCCGCGGGTGCCTAGGTTGACGCCGAACATGGGTTCGATACCCACCTTCTTGCACCAGTGCATGAACTCGTGAGTGCCGACCTGATTGGTCTCGGTCGAGAACCAGGCCAGGTCCAGGCGACGCGGGCGCTGGTCCTTGGGGCCGACGCCGTCTTCCCAGTTGTAGCCCGACATGAAGTTGCCGCCGGGGTAGCGCACGATGGTGGCGCCCAGCTCCTTCGTCAGCTCAGCCACGTCACCGCGAAAGCCGTGCTCGTCGGCGGTGGGGTGCGTTGGCTCGTGAATGCCGTTGTAGACGCAGCGGCCCAGATGCTCGACGAAGACGCCGAAGAGGCGGCGGTCCAGCGGCGCCAGAGGGAAGTCGCAGTCGACGGTGAGTGAGGCTTTGAAAGTCATCGGCGGGCTTTCTTCAGAGCTTTGTTGACGCGTTTCTCGACGCTGGCCTGCACCTCGTCCACCGGTTTGCCGGAGATCATCACGTTGGCCACGTCCTCGCCGATCAGCAGCTCGATGGCACGCTGGGTCGGCACATTGCCGGGCATGCCGACGCCGGTCTGGGTGATCTCGGCCAGGCCCTCGCGCATGGGCAGGGCTCGGAAGGCGGCACTCTCGGCCACGGTCTTGCTGACGGGCAGATGGCCGGTGCGCGACCACTCGGTGCTGCGCTCCCAGACGAACTTCAGGAACTTGACGCTGGCCTCGTGCGCCTTGGCGTCCTTGGCGCCGCCCTTGAACAGCGCCCAGGAGTGGCCGTCGGCGAACACGGCCGGCTTGTCGTAGAGCTGCGGGAAGGGCTTCACCACATACGCACCCTGCAGCTTGGACTCCGGCTTTTGCGACTCGCGCAGGAACTGGTCGATGGTCCAGGTGCCGACGACGACGACACCCGCCTCGCCATTCAGGAAGGCCTGGTTGGCGGCGGCGTAGTCGAGGTTGGGCCGCACATGGCCTTCGCGGTAGAGCGTCTGCATCAGCGTCAGCGCGTTGACGACGGCGGGTTGGTGCATGTCGATCGTCTTGCCGTCGTCGGAGAACAGCTTGGCGTTCTGCTGCGCGACCAGGGTCAGGAAGGTGCGGTCATTGGCCGCCGTCTCATTGGCCACGGCCCAGGCGAAGTACGGCTTGCCGGTGCGCTGCTTGAACTGGCGCGCCTGGGCCAGCAGCTCCTCGGGCGAGCGCGGCAGCTCTCTGAGCCCGGCCTTCTTCATCAGGCCGGTGTTGATATGCCAGAGCCAGGCCCAGGTGTCGAAGGGCAGGGCATAGGTCTGGCCGTTGAAGCTCGTGCCGCGGCGAGCGTGTTCGGTGAAGTCGTCCACCGGCACGCCGATTCGCTTGAAGTCTTCGTCGAGCGGCAGGATCAACTTGCGGCGCACGTAGTCGCCCAGGGCGGACTCGTGCATGACGGCGACGGTCGGGATGTCCTTCGCCACCAGCCGCGCGGTGAGCTGGTCGTAGTAGGGCCCCCATTCGCCGATCTGCGTCTTGACGACGATGTCGGGGTGGGTCGCGTTGAACTCGTTGACCAGGGCCGTGACGATGCCGCATTCGCCCACGCCCTCGGATGTCTTCGCCACCTGGCCGTACTGCGCCTCGCAGCTGCCGAAGAAGCGCATCAGCGTGATCTCGGTCTTGCCTGAGTTGTCCTTGCTGGCGCCGCAGGCGGCGAGCAGGAGCGCGCAGAAGAGGGAAGCCAGCCGCTTCATGACTTGCCCGTCCCTGCGACCGCGGTGACGAGATGGCGCTGGAAGAAGAGGTAGAGCATCAGCGCGGGCATACCGGCAAACACAGCCTGCGCCATCAGGAAGCCCAAACCTTCCGACTGCGCGAAGTTGGTCTGCGTAGACGCCAGGCCGCGGGTCAGCGTGTACATGTCGGGCTGGGTTGCGATGACCAGGGGCCACAGATAGTCGTTCCAGCAGGCCAGGAAGGTGAAGATGCCCAGCGTGGCCTGGGCCGGCAGCGTCAGCGGCAGGATGATGCGCACGAAGGTCTTGAAGCGCGAGGCGTTGTCCAGCAGCGCGGCCTCTTCGAGCTCGGTCGGGATGGCCTTGAAGTACTGCGTCATCAGATAGACGCCGAAGGGCGCGGCCAGGCCCGGCAGCGTGAGGCCGGCAATCGTGTTCTGCAGATTCCAGTCCGAGAACAGGCGGTGCAGCGGGATGAAGACCGACTGCGCCGGCACGGCCAAGCCGAACATGACGAGGGCGAACAGCCATTTGCGTCCCGGGAACTCGCAGCGCGCGAAGCCGTAGCCGGCCAGCGACGACAGCACCAGCACGCCGACCGTCTGCAGCAGGGAGACGAGGGCGCTGTTGCCGAGCCAGCGGAACACCTGCGAGGTCTGCAGGATGTCGAGGTAATTGGCCAGCGTGTAGGGCGGCGCGAGGAAGACATCGGTGCGCGTCAGCAGGAATTCGTTGGGCTTGAAGGACAGGGCCAGCACCCACAGCAGTGGCGCCATCCAGGCCAGGGCCAGCAGGGTCAGCGCCACCATGACGAAACGGTCGAACCAACCGCGTCTTAGCAACGGGTTCATCGCTGGCCTCCCTTGTCACGTTCCAGCCATAGCTGGGTGGAGACCCCGATCAGCATGATGGCCAGCAGCACCTGCGAGGCCGCCGTGGCGTAGCCGAGCGAGAGCTGCATGAAGGCCTGCTCGTAGATGAACTGCACGACCGAGCGCGTCGTGTTGTTGGGCCCGCCGTTGGTCATCAGCATGATCTGCGGGAAGACCTGGAACTGGCGGATCACCTCGATCAGCGCGACGAGGACGATGGCGCGCTTGAGGCTGGGCAGAGTGATGTGGGTCAGCACGCGCCAGCGCGGCGTGTTGTCGAGCGCGGCGGCCTCATAGATGTCCGACGGGATCTGCTGCAGCGCCGACAAAAACATGATCATCGGCAGGCCGATGATCCACCACACGGTAACGAGGGCCACGGTCAGCAGCGCGAGGTTGTCGCTGGTCAGCAGCGGCAGTTCGGGCAGCCCCAGGGCCGCGAAGAACTGCGCGATGAGGCCGCGCTCGGGCATAAGGGCCAGCTTCCACACCAGCGTGATCAGCGTGACCGAGAACACCGAGGCGCAGAAGAAGGTGGCGCGCAGCAAGGTGGCGAGCTTGCCTTGGCGATTGAGCGCCAGCGCCAGCGTCAGCGACAGCACGACGAAGATGGGCGTGCTGATCAGCACGAAGCGAATCGTGTTCCAGACGACCTGGTGGAAGACCTCGTCGCCCCACAGCTCCTGGTAGTTCGCGAGCCCCACCCACAGGCTGTCGTCGGAGAGCAGGTCGTGGTCGTGGAAGCTGATCCACACGCCCTTGGCCAGTGGCCACAGCAGCAGCAACGCGTAGAGCGCCACGAAGGGCAAAACAAAGAGGGCGTAGGCCGGGCGCGAGGCTCGCAGCCCGACGGTGGGCGCGCTCATGCAAGCGACTCCTGCGCATGGTGGGCGCGACCGCTTTCGTCGAAGAGATGGGCCTCGGCGACGTCCACGCTGACGGCGACATGGCTGCCCAGGCGCGGCGAGCTGCCCGGCGGCACGGTGACGATGAGCGGGCTGCCGCCTTCCAATTTCAAGTGGGCCAGCGTCCGCTCGCCGAGGAACTCCACCAGCTCGACGCGGCCGCGCAGCGGGCCTTGCTCGGCCACGCGCAGGTTCTCGGGCCGCACGCCCAGCACCAGGCCTTGGCCAGGCAGGCCTTCGGTGGCGACGCGCGTTGTCACCCATCGACCGCCCGGCACCGTAACGACGGCGCGGCCACGGTCGTCGGGCGCGCGCTGCACCGGCACGAAGCACATGCCCGGCGTGCCGATGAAGCTGGCGACAAAGCGCGTGGCCGGCCGGCGATACAGCTCGGCGGGCGTGGCCACCTGCTCGATGGCGCCGCCCTTCATGACGACGATGCGCGTGGCCAGGGTCATGGCCTCGATCTGGTCGTGGGTGACGAAGACCATGGTGGCGCCCAGGCGCTGGTGCAGTTGCGCCAGTTCCAGCCGCGTGCGTCCACGCAGAGCCGCATCGAGATTCGACAGGGGCTCGTCGAACAGGAAGATGCCAGGCTCCTTGACCACCGCGCGGCCGATGGCCACGCGCTGGCGCTGGCCACCGGAGAGCTGGCCGGGCTTGCGGTCCAGCAGCGTGTCCAGCTCCAGCATGCGGGCCGACTCGGTGATGCGCTTGGCGATCTCGTCCGCCGGGATGCCGATGTTCTTCAAGCCGAAGGCGAGGTTGTCGCGCACCGTCATGTGCGGATAGAGGGCGTAGTGCTGGAACACCATCGCCAGGTTGCGCAGCCCCGGGGCGGCGTGGGTCACGTCGCGGTCGCCGATGAAGATGCGGCCGCCGGTCACCTCCTCCAGGCCCGCCACCATGCGCAGCAGGCTGGTCTTGCCGCAGCCCGAGGGGCCGAGGAAGACGACAAACTCGCCCTGGGCGACGTCCAGCGACAGGTTCTCGATGACTTGCACCGCGCCGTAGCGCTTGCAGACGTTCTCCAGTTTCAGGCCAGCCACGGTGGGTGTCTCCGATTCATTCTTCTTGTGGTGCGACCACGGGCCAGCCGTCGGCCGACCAGTCCAGGCGCTTGATGCGCAGATGCGGCTTGCCGCCGCGCTCGCTGTCGTAAGCGTGGTGCACCAGCCAGTCGCCGACGACGTCCTGGTGGCCGGGGCCTTTCCAGCGTGTGCCGCCGACGAGCAGCGGGGTGCCGCCACCTTCCATCAGCGCCTTGCCGTCGCGGTCGAGGTAGGGCCCTTCGACGCTGCGGGCGCGGCCGACATTGATGTTGTAGGTGCTGGCCGCACCACGGCAACAGAGGTCGTAGGAGGCAAATAGATACACCCAGTCGCCGTGACGAACGATGGTGGGCGCTTCCAGGCCAGCCTTGCGCCGCGCGATGAAGCGCGTCTCGCCGGTGGGGCGCAGCGTCTTCGCGTCCAACTCCGTCAGACGCAGGCCATCCCAGAAGGAGCCATAGCTCAACCACAGCCTGCCATCGGTATCGGCGAAGAAGTCGGGGTCGATGGCGTTGAAGTTGTCGCTGGCGACGCTCTGCACCACCAGGCCTTCGTCGCGCCAGTCGCCGTCGGGCCGGTCGCTGCTGGCCAGGCCGATGGCCGAGTGGTTCTTGCCAAAGGTCGAGATCGAGTACAGCGCCCAAGTGCGGCCGCGGTGCACGAAGAGCTTGGGCGCCCAGACGTCCAGGCCCTTGTGCTCGGGCACGGCATCGGCCCACCAGCCGGGCGGCTCGCTGA
This sequence comes from uncultured Comamonadaceae bacterium, assembly GCA_966111775.1. GTDB lineage: Bacteria > Pseudomonadota > Gammaproteobacteria > Burkholderiales > Burkholderiaceae_C > Pelomonas. Next base: position 17,926 of record CBHWBD010000094.1, read on the forward strand.
ACACGGGGGCGAGGCGGAGCCAGGTCTTGCCAGCGTCAGCGGACTCCAGGCGCTGCAGACCCTTGCCGGTCGTGAAGACGAACCAGCGCTCGCCCTGGATCAGCAGCGTCGGGTCGTGGGCGGCCGTGTCGCCCTGCACTTCCAGGGCGAGCGCGGAAGCACAACCCAGGCACAGCGCCAGCAGCGCCGCCAGCCAGCGCATCACTTGCCCCAGCGCAGGACCAGGGGATCAAGGCGGCGTGCGGCGTCGAGCAGACCCGCTCGCGTTTCAGGCGACATCTCGGGGAAGGGATGGCGGGGTGCGTCACTCTGGATGACACCACCTTCCTTCATCAACGCCTTGGCGGTCAGGATGCCGCCTTGGCGGTTCTCGTAATTGATCAGCGGCAGCCAGCGGCCGTACTCCAGCACGGCGGTCTCGCGGTCGCCAGCATGGAAGGCATCGAAGATCTTGCGGATGCCGTCGGGGAAGCCGCCGCCCGTCATCGCGCCGGTGGCGCCGGCGTCGAGGTCGGCCAGCAGCGTGATGGCTTCCTCGCCGTCCCAGGGGCCTTCAATGGCCGCGCCGCCGACGCGGATCAGCTCGCGCATCTTGCTGGCGGCCTGGGGCATCTCCAGCTTGAAGTACTTCACGTTGGCTATTGTTGAAGCCATGCGCGCCAGAAAGGGCACCGACAGCGGCGTGCCGGCCACCGGGGCGT
>CBHWBD010000095.1:0-18488 GCA_966111775.1 uncultured Comamonadaceae bacterium
GTCGCTGGGCATCAACTGGAACTTCGCGCCGGTGCTGGACGTCAACAACAACCCGGCCAACCCCGTCATCGGCGAGCGCAGCTTCTCCAACGACCCGGTCGAGGTCAGCCGGCTGGCAGCAGCCTGGATGCGCGGCTCGCTGAAGGAAGGCGTGGCCTGCTGCGTCAAGCACTTCCCCGGCCATGGCGACACCCATGTCGACTCCCACCACGCCCTGCCCACCGTCGACAAGACGCGCGCCGAGCTGAACGCACTGGAGCTGGCCCCCTTCAAGGCCCTGGCCAGTCAGGCGCCGGCCATGATGACGGCCCACATCGTCTATCCGCAGATCGACCCCGACCGCCCGGCCACGCTGTCGCCGCAGCTGATCGGCGGCATCCTGCGTCAGGACTGGGGCTATGACGGCGTCGTCATCACCGACGCACTGATGATGAAGGCCGTGGCCGAGCGCTTCGGCTATGCCAAGTCGGCTGTCATGGCCATCGAGGCCGGCGCCGACATGGTGCTGGCCCAGGGCTCCAAGGCCGAGCAGCTCGTCGCCATCAATGCGCTGCGCGACGCCTTCGCCAGCGGCCGCTTGACGGCCGGGCAGGGCGAGACGGCCAACCGCCGTCTTGATCGCCTGGCCGCCGCCTACCCGGCCCGTGCCGTGGACGACAGCGCCGCCCGTGCCGCCGACCACGCGCTGATGGCCGAAGCCTGGGCCGCCGGCCTGACCGCCTTGCGCGGCGCCAGGCCGCCCCAGCTCTCCGCCCCGATTCGCGTCATCGTGCAGGGCGATGTGCCCACCGACATGGTGTCGGAAGCCGGCCCCACCGGCCGCCAGGCCGTCGCGCTGTTCGAGTCCTTCACCGATGCCCAGGTGCAGATGGTGGACGACATCGCCCAGCTCGACTGGGCGCGCGTGCCCAAGGATGGCCGCGTCAATGTGCTGGTGTCCACCCGTCGTGCCCGCTACGGGCTGGCGGCTTCGGAGTGGCAGCCCGACCTGCACCTCTCGCTGTGGAACCCCTACCAGGCCCTGGATGTGGCCGGCCCGACGGTGCTGAGCTGGGGCTTCTCGCCCGGTGCGCTGGCGGGGCTCAAGGCCTGGCTGGAAGGCCGTGCTCAAGCCACCGGCCGCGCGCCGCAAGGACTGCAGTGATGGATACCAAGACGCCCATGAGGTGGATCCCGTCCCTGTACTTCGTGCAGGGCATGCAGTTCTTCGTCGTCATGCTGATCGCCGGCCTGATGTTCAAGAACCTCGGCGTGGCCAACGACCAGATCGCACGCTGGACGGCCGTGCTGGGCCTGGCCTGGGCCTTCAAGCCGCTGTGGAGCCCCTTCCTGGAGCTGGCGCGCAGCAAGAAGCTCATCGTCGTCGCCATGCAGTACCTCGGCGCCGCGGGCCTGGGTTTCATGGCCCTGGCCCTGCATCTGTCGAACTGGTTCGGCGCGGCCATCATCGTGCTGTTCCTGATCGCCTATGCCTCGGCCACGCATGACATCGCCTGCGACGGCCTCTACATGGCGTCGTTGGACAACAAGCGCCAGGCCACCTATGCCGGTTGGCAGGGCGCCTTCTTCAACGGCGCGCGTTTCTTCATCACCGGCGTCATCCTGAAGCTGGCGGGCTATCTGGAAGGCCAGGTCGGCGTGTTCAACGCCTGGTCCTTCGTCTTCCTGCTGCTGTGCGGCCTGGTGGCCGTGCTGGCGACCTACAACGCCCGCTTCCTGCCCGGCACGCTGAGCACCGAGCACAGCGAGCTGACGGCCTCGGGCGTGGCCGCCATGCTGAAGGAGGTCATCGCCGACTTCTTCAAGAAGCCGGGCATCTGGCGCGCCGTGCTCTTCATCGTCATGTTCCGCCTCGCCGAAGGCCAGGTGCAGACCATCGGCCCGCTCTTCCTGCTCGAGGCCCGCGACAAGGGCGGCCTGGGCCTGACGACCAGCCAGGTGGCCGACGTCTACGGCTGGGTGGGCACTGGCGCCTTCCTCGTCGGCTCGGTGCTGGGCGGCTATCTGACCAGCGCGCTGAGCCTGAAGCGCGCCATGCCCCTGCTCGTCATCGCCATGGGCGTGCCCAACGCGACCTTCTACTACCTGGCCAGCGTGCTGCCCCAGGACATGCTGCACATCGGCGCCGCGGTCGGCGTGGAGATGTTCGGTTATGGCTTCGGCTTCGTCGGCATGATCCTCTACATCATGCAGGCCGTGGCGCCCGGCCGCTTCCAGACGGCCCATTACGCGCTGGGCTCGGGCGTCATGCAGTTGGGCTTCATCTTCGCCAAGTCCATCAGCGGAGATATCCAGGTGGCCGTCGGCTACCAGCACTTTTTCGCCTGGACCATCGCCTGCGGCCTGCCGGCCCTGCTGCTGCTGCTGTGGGTTCCGATGCCGCGCAAGGCCGCGACCGGCGAGGCGGTGCCGGCGTGAAGGCGGTCGCGCTGTTGCTGCTGGCTGCTGCGCCTGCGTTTGCGGCCGGCGGCGAGTTCTTCGACGACTTCTCGCAACCCAGCCTCCATGCGCTGCGCAGCAGCGGCTGGGTGCTGCGTGAAGGCACGGGCCATCCCGGCTTGGCGGGCGCCAGCTTCAAGGCCAGCCAGCTGTCGCTGGACGGCGGTCTGCTCACGCTGAAGATGTCGACCGACGGCACGCCCGCGAACACCACGCTGGCCCAGCTCTGCGCGCCGCGCAAATTCCTGGTCGGCACGACGACGGCGCGCGTGCGCTTCCGCGATACCGCGGGCTCACGCGATCCCGTCATCCAGAGCTTCTTCCTGGCAGGTCCGCTCAAGCACGATTACGACCCCGACTTCAGCGAGGTCGACTTCGAATACCTGCCGCATGGCGGCTGGGGCGAGAAGGAGACGCGGCTCTACGGCGTCAGCTGGCACACGGTGCGCATCGACCCCTGGGAGTCCTTCAACCAGGCCTCCATCCTGCAGGGCAGCTTCGACGGCTGGCAGCTGCTGACCGTTCAGGTCGAGGCCACCCGCACCCGCCACTACGTCAATGGCCGCCTCATCGGCGAACACACCGGCCGCAACGTGCCGAGCAAGCCGATGGCGATCAGCTTCAACCACTGGTTGTCCGAAGGCGCTGTCGTCGGTGCGCTGCGCGACTACGAGTTCGAAGTCGACTGGGTGCTGCACGAGGCCGGCAAGACGCTGAGCCACAGCGCCATGCAGGCCCGTGTCGCCCAACTGCGCAAACAGGGCGTGTCCCACCGCGACACCGTGCCGGACGCCGGCCTGACCAGCGAATGCAATCTATGAAGAAGCTTCTGATCGCCGCCTTGGCGCTGGCCCTGTCCTCGTCCGGTTTGCTGGCGCAGGCGCAAACGAAACCGGTCGTCGGCACCTACATCCTGGCCGAGCGCGGCGTCGACGTCGTCGAGCAACTGCAGCCGGGGCGCGTCACGCATCTGCTGTACGCCTTCCTGCTGATCTGCGGTGAAGGCCAGCGCGCCAAGGAAGCCGTGGCCTGCACCGGCAAGCCCAACTTCAGCATCGCGCCGCATGACGACCAGGCCACCTTCTCCGCCGCCTTCCAGCGCCTGAAGGCGCGCGATCCCAAGGTGCAGGTGCTGGCTTCCGTGGGCGGCTGGGGCGGCTCGGATCCCTTTTTCCATCTGGCCGCCACGACCGAAGGCCGCAAGGTCTTCGTCAAGCACTCGATCGACTGGCTGCGCGCGCATCCGGTCTTCGACGGCCTGGACATCGACTGGGAGCACCCCGGCAACAACGGCGCGTCCAACGGCGTGCAGCTCGGCAGCAAGTCCGACGGCGAGTATTTCGTGCAACTGCTGCAAGATCTGCGCACGGGCCTGGACGGCCTGGGCAAGGAGACTGGCAAGCACTACGCGTTGACCGTGGCCATCAACACCAGCCGCGAGCAGTTGCATCGCATGCCGATGGGCCGCGCAGCGAAGTCATTGGACCTCGTCTTCATGATGACCTACGACTTCGCGGGCCCGTGGACTCGCAAGGCCGCCAACCACACAGCCCTGCGCAGCGCCAAGCCGAGCGACGACACCAGCCTGGAAGCGGCGGTGCATGACCTCATGGCCCACGGCGTGCCGCCCGCCAAGATGGTGGCCGGCATCGCGATGTACGGCCGCGGCTTCGAGGGCGTGAAGGCCGATGGCAGCTACGCCAAGCCCTGGCCCAACGAAGACGGTTCGGTGCCCTTCAAGGACATCGACTCGCTGACGGGCATGAAGGCCCACTTCGACAAGCGCACCCAGTCCTGGGCCATGGTGGGCGACGGCAAGTTCGTCGGCTACGACGACCCGCGCGCCGTGCGCGCCAAGGTGGCGTTTGCGAAGAAGCAGGGCCTGGCTGGCGTCTTCGCCTGGGAGTTGAGCCAGGACAACGGCGAGATCCTGGGCGCCATGCAGCCATGAGCCGTCGCATCGCGTCGGTCGACGCGCTGCGCGGCCTGGCCGTGGCGGCCATGCTGCTGGTCAACAACCCGGGTGACTGGGGGGCGGTCTATTGGCCGCTGGAGCATGCCGACTGGCATGGCTTCACGCCGACCGACCTGATCTTCCCCTTCTTCCTCTTCATTGTCGGCGTATCCGCGGCGCTGGCCCTCGGCCCGCGGGTGGATGCCGGCGCCGACCCAGTCCCGGCACGTGCCGCGGTGCTTTGGCGCGGCCTGCGCATCTTCGGCCTGGGCCTGGCGCTGCATGCCCTGGCGTGGTGGCTGATGCACAAGCCCGAGTTCCGCGTGCTCGGTGTGCTGCAACGCATCGGCATCTGCTTTGCGGTCGCCGGCGTCGTCGCCCTGCATCTGCGCGCGCGCGGGCAGTGGACGCTGCTGCTCGCCCTGCTGATCGGCTATGGCGGCCTGCTGCTGTTCGGCAGCCCCACGCTCGAGAAGGTGGGCAGCCTGAACCAGCGCATCGACACCGCCGTGCTCGGTCGCTTCGCCTACGAATGGGATGCAGCGACCGGCATCGCCTTCGACCCCGAGGGCCTGCTGTCCACGCTGGGGGCGCTGGCCACCACCGTCTTCGGCCTGCTTTGCGGCAGCCTGCTGCGGCGCGAGCAGACGCGCGGCCTGCTGCTGACCGGTATCGCGGCGGCCCTGGTGGGCTGGTGGTGGTCGCGCTGGCTGCCCTGGAACAAGCAGCTGTGGACGCCGTCCTTCGTGCTGTGGACCGGCGGCCTGGCCGCGGTGGCACTGGCTGCCGGGCATCAGTGGATCGATCGCATGGGCCACCGCCCCTGGGGCCGGGCCTTCGGACTGAACGCCATCGGTGCCTATGCCGGGGCCTGGATGTGCACGGTCTTGCTGGCCGGCTTCGGCTGGATGGAGCCGCTGTACCGCACCGTGTTCGGGCCGCTGCAACCCATGGTCGGGCCTTATGGCCAGTCGCTGTCCTTCGCCATCGCTTTTGTCGCCGTCTGGGCCGTCGTCGTCACGGTCCTGGACAAGCGCCGTCTGTACTGGAAGGTCTAGGCCTCATGAAGACCCGACGCATCGCGATCATCGGTGGCGGCACGGCGGGCTGGCTGGCGGCCAACCACCTGGGCTATGAGCTGTGCGCCGATCCCGAGGTCGAGATCACCGTCATCGAATCGGCCGACGTCCCCATCATCGGTGTCGGCGAGGGCACGGTGCCGGCCATCAAGACCTCGCTGCGCAAGTTCGGCATCTCCGAGGCTGATCTCATCGTCGCCTGCGACACCACCTTCAAGAACGGCATCAAGTTCCAGGGCTGGCTGGATGCGGCCACGCATGGCGCCGATCACTTCTACTACCACCCCTTCGCCTCGCCCTTCCCGGAAGGCCTGGACATCACGCCGACCTGGCTGGAGCAGCCGCAGCGCGCCTATTCGGACGTGTCCATCAGCAGCCGCGTCGCCGAGGCGCAGCGCAGCCCCAAGCAGATCTCGTCGCCGCCCTACGTGGGCGACGTCGAGTACGCCTATCACGTCAACGCCCACAAGTTCGCGGCCCTGCTGGCCGAGAACGCGAAGAAGCGCTTCCGTGTGCAATACCTCGTCGCCACGGTCGTCGACGCCGAGCGCGCGGAGGATGGCTCCATCGCGGCGCTGCGCATGGCTTCGGGCGAAGTCCTGCCCTTTGACTTCTATGTCGACTGCAGCGGCTTCGCTTCGCTGCTGACCCAGCGCATGCTCAAGGTGCCCTTCATCGACAAGTCGCACCAGATCCTGACCGACACGGCCCTGGTGCAGCAGGTGCCGACCGACCCGGCCGACGAGATCCCGCCCTACACGCTGGCCGTCGCCCACGAGGCCGGCTGGATCTGGGACATTCCCGTCACGCACCGCCGCGGCACCGGCTTCGTCTACGCCAGCGCCCACATGAGCGAGAGTCGCGCCATCGAGTGCTATGCGCGCCATCTCGGCGTCAGCCCCGACACGCTGTCGCCGCGCAAGATCCCGATGAAGATCGGCTACCGCCAGCAGTTCTGGTTCCAGAACTGCGTGGCTCTCGGCCTGTCGCAGGGCTTTGTCGAGCCGCTGGAGGCCACGTCCATTTTGGTGACGGACTTCTCCGCCAGCCTGCTGTCGCGCAACTTCCCGCGCATGCGCGATGACGCCCAGGCCCTGCGTCGCGGCTATAACGAGGCCGTGACCTACACCTGGGAGCGTGTCATCGACTTCGTGCAGCTGCACTACCACCTGTCGGACCGCAGCGATTCATCCTTCTGGCTGGAGAACCGCCACGACGCCCATCTGTCCGACATGCTGCGCCAGCGCCTGGCCCGCTGGGCCATCCGCCATCCGCAGAAGAACGACTTCACCAGCCGCTTCGACCTCTTCGACGTCGACAACCATCTCTATGTCCTGTACGGCATGCGCTTCGCGACGCGGCCGCTGCCCATCTCGGACTTCGAGCGCCGCGAAAGCCTGGAGCAGTTCGAGCATGTGACGCGCGCGGCGGAGCAGGCCATCCGCGTGCTGCCCAGTCATCGCGACTGGCTGATGGGCCTGCGCGCTGCCTGCACACGGGCATGAGCGACGGCCAAACCTTCGCCATCCGCATGCCGCCGGACATCCAGTCCGTGCAGGTCGGCGACCATCCCGTCGTCTTCATCGACAACTTCCTCGAGGACCCGCGGGCCCTGGTCGAGATCGCCAGCCACAGCGCCTTCGCGCCCTATCCCGGCGTGGCCGAACGCAAGGGCTATCCGGGCGTGCGCGCCGTGGCGCCGGCCGAGTACTCGGCCGGGCTGACGGCGCTGATGGAGCCGCTGATCCGCCAGAACTTCGGCGTGCCCGAGGTGCTGGAACTGCGCAAGGCCGAATGCGCCTTCTCGCTGACGACGATGCCGCCCGGTGAACTCGGCCCCTTGCAGCGCACGCCGCATTTCGATGCCTGCACGCCCCACCACATGGCCGTGCTGCTCTATCTGTGCAATGAGGAGCATGGAGGCACGGGCTTCTATCGCCACAAGGCGACGGGCCTGCAGCAGGTGACGGCCGAGAACTGCGAACACTTTCTGGACGTCTATTACGACGAGCTCAACGTCCGCCCTCCGGCCCAGCGCTACTTCGACGACTCGGACACCCGTTTCGAGTTCCTGGGCATGATGCCGGCGCGCTTCAACCGCCTGGTCGTCTATCGCGGCAGCCTGTTGCACTCGGCCGTTGTGAACCCGCAGCTCAGCATCAACGCGGACCCGCGCACGGGACGGTTGACGCTGAATTCCTTCTACGACTTCTAGGCTCGCTGGCTTCGTTGAACGCGCGGCCTGGCCGCGCGTTTTGCTTTGCACCGCTCAAAAAAAAGCCCGGCGGATGCCGGGCTGGAAAGGAGACAAAAGGTCGCGGGTCAGAACTTGGCAGTCAGACCGATCTTGTAGGTCGTCTCGCCCGTGAAGGACCAGGCGGGGTAGCCGGCCTTCAGCGGATCCTTGTGCAGCGCGTCGGCCGGCAGGCTGGTCGACATGACGCCGTACTGCACGTCGTCCTGCTTGGTCAGGTTCACCGCGTCGAAGCTGAGCTTCAGCCACTTGTTGATGTTCCAGCCAAAGCTCGCGTCCAGCGTGCCGGTGTTGGCGTGCATGCGGTTGCCGTACCAGTAGGCGTTCTCGCGGATGATGTACTTCGAACGCCAGTTGTAGGCCAGGCGGGCGGAGTAGTCGGCCGTCTCGAAGTAGCCCACCAGGTTCACGTTGTGCTTGGACGACTGCGTGAACAGGCCCAGTTGGTCGGCGAAGCTTTCCTTGGGTGCCGTGCCTTCGGTGAAGGTGTAGTTGGCGACGACGCCGAAGCCGTTGTTGAAGGCATGGTTGGCCTGCAGTTCGATGCCGCGCAGGCGGCCACCGCCGGCGTTGACGAAGTTCTGCACCGTCCAGTTGTCCACGCCCGACTTCGGATCGACGAGGCCGATCTTCTGGTTCTGCAGCACGTTGGCCGTGATGAAGTTCGAGATGTCCTTGTTGAAGAAGGTCGCCGACAGCACATTGCCCTTGCCGTAGTAGTACTCCAGGCTCAGGTCGACTTGGGCTGACTTCATCGGCTTGAGCTCGACACTGCCGACCGTCCAGGTCTCGTTGCCGACGCGGTCGTCGTTGTAGCCGGACACCGTCACGCCGAACATGTTGGCGAAGTTCGGGCGGGTGATGGCTTGCGAAGCGGCGGCGCGCAGCACCAGGTCCTTGCGGAGATCGAAGGCCAGGTTGACGCTGGGCAGCACGTCGTTGTACTTGGACTTCTTGACGTCGTAGGTCTTGCCCCAGTTCTCGTTGCCGGCGTAGTCGCCCGCGGCCAGCGGCGTGCCGTCGAACTTGTAGCCGGTGCTCTTCACGTCGGTGGAGATGTAGCGCAGGCCGAAGTTGCCACGCAGGTTGCCGGCCTCGAAGTCGAACATGCCGTACAGGGCCTGGTTCTTCTCGTTGAGTTCGCTGAAGGCGGAGCGGTCTTCGTTCCAGCCGTTGATGTTCTTCAGCGTGCCGGCCACCATGGCGTCGATGTTGGGGCGCGGGATGGTCCAGCCCTTGGCCAGGTCCACGGTGCCGTCGAACAGGCTGCTCGTGGGCGTGTTGGCAATGGTGGCGGCCCAGACGGGGCGGTAGGCGCGCTTCTCGAAGGTGTGGTCGGCAAAACGCACGCCGGTCTTGAAACTGTTGATGGCGCCCCAGTTCAGGTCGATGGTGGCATCGAACTGGGCGTATTTTTCCTGGTCCTTGTTCGGGCCTTGCGAGGTGGCCCAGGTCTGCGGGCCGAGGGCCGAGGGCATGTTGGCGACGCCGAAGGACTGGTTGCTCGTCGGGTTGACGGCGATCTGGTGGCCGGTGGCGTCGATGGTGCCTTGCCACTTGGGCAGGGCAAAGCCGGCGTCCCAGTTGCCGGTCTGGTAGTTGGCCGTCAACGTGGTGCCGCCCTTGGCCTTGGTGGCGCCGGCGACGAAATCGAACTTGGCGCCGTCAAGCTTGTAGTGGCCGTCGAAGGTGGCGCTGTCCGACGTCATCTGCGCGGCGCGGGCCCAGACCTGGAAGAACTGCGTGTCCAGCGGCTTGGCGGCCGTCGTCGTGCTGTGCACGCACATGCCGGTGGGGTTCCAGGCCGACTTCACGTCGGTGTTGCGCTTGTCGCAGTTCGGGTCCTGGAAGATGTAGTCGCTGCTGTTGCTGTTGTCGCCCACGAGCTTGAGCTTGAGCAGGTTCAGGCCGAGGTCCAGGCCCTGGGCCGGCTTGGCCTGCAGCGTCAGATTGACGGCATCTCGCTTGCGGTCCTGCACGAAGGCGGTGGGCGCCACGTCTGCCGACCAGCGGTTGTCGGCCTCGATGCCGCGGCGGATGTAGGCGCCGTCGGAATGAGCCGCGGCGGCCAGCACGCCGAAGGTCTTGGCCTCGTTCTTCCAGCTGTACAGGCCCGAGACTTCCTTCTCGGCATCGCTGATCGTGCCCTTGCCGTACTTGACGCTGACGAAGCCGCTGTTGGCGGGCATGTCCAGGGGCTTGCGGGTCTTGACGATGACGGTGCCGCCGATGCCGCCTTCGGTCAGGTCGGCCTGCTGGGACTTGTAGACCTCCATGCCGCCGATCAGCTCGGAGGGCAGCAGGGAGTAGTTGAAGGAGCGGTCTATGTCGAGCTGGTCGTACCAGCCGGTGGACGCAACGGTCTGGCCGTTCAGCGTCGTGTAGGTCATCTGCGGGTCCGAACCGCGGATCGAGACCGAGGCGCCCTGACCGAAGGCGCGGCCGACGGACACGCCGGGGATGCGGCCCAGGGCCTGGCCGACGTCGGAGTCGGGCAGCTTGCCCACGTCTTCAGCCGACACGGCGTCGACCACGGCGCTGGCGTTCTTCTTAATCGTGGCGGCGGTCTGCAGCGAGGCGCGGATGCCGGTGACGACCACCTGATCGAGCTGGGCCGGCGCGGCGGCTTCCTGTGCCTGGGCGGCGAACGACATGCTGAGCAATGTCAGGGCGGCGGCTGCCGCGATGGGGGTCGGTTTGACCTTCATTGAACTGATCCTCGTAGTGGCCATGGGTTCGGATGGGCAGGTGGTTGCCTGGGGCCTTGCATACCACCTTGAGTCCGGTTGCCGCCCGTGTTTAGTTCTTCATGCGTGCAACCAGTGCAAGGCCACTATATCGATCGATAACGCCACTTTGCTACCAATTTAATCCAAGTAGTTTCCCGGGTGGCTTATGGAGAGTCCTATGAAAAGAAGGGCATCCGTCTCTCAGGCAGTCTTGGAGTGAAGGCCAACTGGTATCGGACTGGTGCCTGAAATCCTGTTGTTCCCCGGAGACGGATTGACTTGCGTATTCAGGCCGGTTGAGCTGAACAATTTCACACTGGTAGTCAAGTGGACTCGTCGGCTTGCAGGGTTTGCCGGAGGCCGTGCCGGGGCGGGGAGCCAGGACAATGGGGGTCCCAAAACCCCATGCCTTGGCCTCCCGATGAGCGGCGACCCTGCAGCGACATGAAGCCGGTTGACACCTGGCCGGCGGCCGACGAGCCGCAACTCAAGGAACACCTGGAGCAGCGCGCCGAGCCCGTGCTTCTGAAGGGGCTGGTTGGCCACTGGGCGGCGGTGCAGGCCGGCCGGGCCGGCGCCCTGGGCATCTGCGACTACCTGGGCCGCTTCGACCGCGGCGTCGAGGTGATGGCCACCAAGACGCGCGCCGCGTCCCGCGGCGTCATGGGCTACAACGACAGCCTGACCGACTTCGGCTTCGTCAAGGCGCGCATGGGCCTGGCCGAGTTCATGTCCCACCTGGCCGCCTTCCTGCCGGTGGAGGGCGCTCCGTCCATTGCCGCCCAATGCGCCAAGGTCAGCGACGTCATCCCCGGCTTCCTCGACGAGAACCCGCTGCTGGCTCTGCCGGGCGTCGTTCCCAACTTCTGGCTGGGCAATGCGCTGACGGTGCCCGTGCATCACGATCACCCCTACAACCTCGCCTGCGTGGCGGCCGGGCGCCGGCGCTTCACGCTGTTCGCGCCGCAGCAGGTGGGCAACCTCTACATCGGCCCGCTGGAGCACACGCCGTCCGGCGCGCCCATCTCGGTCGTGCATCCCCGGCCGCCGGATCTCGAGCGCTACCCGCGCTACCGCGAGGCCCTGGCGTCGGCCCTGGTCGCCGAACTGGAGCCGGGCGATGCCGGCGAGCTCTTCACGCGGCATGGAGCCCGCGTGGTGGCGCTGGACATGGTAATTCTGCTTATCAACTCCGGGGGGCCGGTCGGGGGCACCGCGCTGTGCCCCGCGCCGGCGGCGGCCCTGGTCCAGGCCATCCAGGTGCTGAACGCACTGCCACCCGCGCAGCGCGATGCCTGGGCGGCCATGTTCGAACACTATGTGGTGCAGCGCGAGCAGGAGCCCGCCGCCCATATCCCCGAGGCCTGGCACGGCGTGCTGGCGCGGCGACGCTGAACGGATGTCCATGCAGCCGATGAAGGAAGTGGAAGGCATCACGCGCGAGCGCTTCGAGCGCGAAGTGATCGCGACCTACGAGCCTGTGGTGATGCGTGGCGTCGTCAAACACTGGCCGCTGGTGGGGCAGGGCAGGGCGGGCCTGGAGCCCTGCCTGCAATACCTGATGGGCTTCGACAAGGGCGAGGCCGTGGACGCCGTGCTGGCGCGCCCCGAGCCCACGCGCGCCTTCGCCTACAAGCCGGGCCTGGACGGCTTCAACTTCATGCTCGACAAGCGTCCCTATGCGGCCCTGTTCGAGCAGCTCTGGCGCTACAGCCATTTCCCGGATCCGCCGGCGCTGGCGGCGCAAAGCGCGCTGGTGTCCGAGGCCCTGCCGGGCCTGGAGAAGGCCAATGGGTTGCCGCTGCTCGATGGTTCAGTAGCGCCGCGCATCTGGATAGGCAACCGCGCGACCGTGCCGGCGCATTTCGACGACTCCCACAACATCGCCTGCGTGGCCGCCGGGCGGCGGCGCTTCACGCTGCTGCCGCCGCAATGCGCGCCGCTGCTCTATCTCGGCCCGCCCGACTACGCGCCGACCCCGGCGCCGATGTCCGTCGTGCCCGATCTGCACCGCGCCGACCCGGCGCAATTCCCCTTGGTCGCCGAGGCGCTGCAGCAGGCCCTGGTGGCCGAACTGGAGCCGGGCGACGCCATCTACATGCCGCCGCTGTGGTTCCACCAGGTCGAGGCGCTGGCGCCCCACCTGAACATCCTCGTCAACTACTGGTGGCGGCCGCCGGCGGCGCCGCAGCGGCCGGACGACCTGCACCTGGCCGCCATGCGCCTGGCCATGCTGGCGCTGCGCCATCTGCCCGACGGTGAGCGCGAGGGCTGGCGCGCCCTCTTCGACCACTATGTGTTCGGCGCAAGGGGCGAAGGTCTGGCGCACATCCCCGAAGGGCAGCGCCATCTGTTCGGCAACATCGACGCCGCGGCCGATGCCGTCCTGCGCAAGGACATCAAGGGCCGGCTGGGGAGCTGATCACCAGGTGTAGATCTGCATGGCCTTGTCACCGAGGCCGGGCGGGATGTCGGCCAGCAGCTCGCGGTGATCCGGGAAGTTGCCGACGCTGCGGGCAATGAAGTCGTCCACCGCGGCCAGGTTGTGGCGGGCCTGCTGGGCGGTCGGCGGCTGCAGGTCCGCGGCATCCGGAAAGATGCCCATGCCGGCCAGCAGTGCATACCAGGACACGGTGGGATAGCCGCCGCCGAAGCGGCCGCTCTTGAGCGCGGCCACCAACGGCTTGCGCGACATCCACGTCATCAGCACGCCCTGTAGTGCGTCGGACAGATGCATGTTCTCGGCGTTCTCGCGCCAATAGTCGGTGTCGGCGCGCGAGTTGGTCTTGTAGTGGGCGACGATGTAGTCGCGGGTGTTGTCGAAGCGCTTGCGCATGGCTTCGTTGAACTGGTCCTGCGAGGCGGGACCGAGGTCGCCCTTCTCCAGCACCTCCACCAGCATGGAGGCCGTGACCTGCACGAACAGCAGGGCCGTGGCCTCCAGCGGTTCGATGAAGCCCTGGGACAGGCCCACGGCCACGCAGTTGCGGTTCCAGATCTTGGCCATGCGCCCGACGCGCATCTTCAGGTGGCGGGCGGGAATGTCCGAGTCGAGCAGCCCCAGGTGGCGGCGCAACTCGGTCTCGGCGTCGTCGGCCGAGCAGTGGGCGCTGCTGTAGACATAGCCGTTGCCCTGGCGCTGCGTCAGCGGGATCTTCCAGGCCCAGCCGTGGCGCAGTGCGGTGGACACGGTCTGCGACTCGATGGGCCCGTCCAGCGGCGTCGGCATGGCCACGGCTGCATCGTTGAAGAGGTTCTCGCCAAAGCCGATGAAGGGCGTCTGCAGGGCCTTGCCGATCATGAGCGAGGCAAAGCCGCTGCAGTCGACGAAGAAGTCTGCCGACAGGGTTTCGCCGTCGTCGAGCAGCAGGCCGCCGATGTCGCCGTTCTCGTCGAGCTGCACCTGGGTGACGTGGCGCTCCAGATGCTGCACGCCGCGCTCCTTGGCCTTGCGGCCCAGGAACTGGCCGAGCAAGGTGGCGTCGAAGTGATAGCCGTACCAGACGTCGAAAGGGAAATTGGCCTTGGCGCGCGGGCCACGGGCCTGGCGCGCCAGCGCGGCGGAGACGAAGAAGCGATCCGGGTGGGCGTCGACGTCTGCGCCTTCGAGCCGCGCATGGACGTTGTCCACGAAGGGATGCATGGTCATGTTGTCCAGCATCGACACGAAGGGATGGAAGTAGCGCTCGAAGCCCGGTTTGGTCGACCAGCCGTCGAAGGTGATACCGCTCTTGTAGGTGGCATTGCAGGCCGGCATCCACTCGGACTCCTCGATGCCGAGGATCTCGAAGAAGCGGCGCAGCCAGGGCGTCGAGCCTTCGCCGACGCCGATGGTGCCGACCTGCGGGCTCTCCAGCACCGTGACCTTGAGGCGCGGGCCGTAGGCGGTGGTGGCCAGCATCAGCGCCGTCATCCAGCCCGCCGAGCCGCCGCCGACGACGCAGATGTGCTTCACGGGTGGCGGCGCATCCGTGCTGCCGCCGAGGGGACGCGCGGCGATGTACTGGTCGATCAGGGTGGCGGTGTCGCGCATGGGAGTGGGCTATGAAAAAGGGGAGCGTGATCTCCACGCTCCCCTTCGATTGTGTTCACCTGGGGCCCCCGCCGGAACCCGAGGGTTCCAGCAGTGCCGGGTCTCAGGATCAGAACTTGACGCGGGCGGTCAGGTAGAACTGGCGGCCGTTCTTGTAGATGGCGCGCGGCTGGATGTCCGAGGCGTAGTACTTCAGCTTCGGATCATTCAGGTTCTGGCCGTCCAGGCTCAGCGAGAAGCTGTCGTTGATCTTGTAGCCCAGCGAAGCGGACAGCACGCCCGTGCCCTTCTGGAAGTAGTCCGTGCCGCGGTCCTGGCCGATGAAGATGTCGTCGGTGAAGCTGTAGTTCACGCGGGCCGAGAAGTGGTCGTTCTCGAAGAAGCCGCCCAGGGTGAACGAGTTCTTCGTGTTGCCTCGCAGCACGTGGCCGCTCGAGTCCGAACCATCGGCGTAGGTGTAGTTCGCGCTGACGCCGAAGTTGCCGGCGATGGGCATTTCACCCGCGAACTCCAGGCCCTTGACCGAGGCCTTCTTGTTGGTCAGGCCGGTGATGACGAACTGGCGGTTCACGAGTTGCTGGACGCCACCCTGCTGGTTGGTGTTGCCCAGCAGCACCGGGTAGGTGCCGGTGAAGGTGCCGTTCGTGATGTAGGTGCCCATCTGCATGTAGAAGGCACCTGCCGACACGAAGGAGCGCGGCGCGAAATACCACTCGACGTTGGCATCGACGTTGTTCGAACGGATCGGCTTCAGGGCCGCATTGCCGGCCGTGCCGCCGCCGATGGCGTTGTTGTCCAGGAACATGCCGGTCGTGCTGAGCGATGTGAACGCCGACAGGGCCGTGTAGTCGGCGCGGGTCAGCGTGCGGCTGGCGGCCAGGCGGGCCACGATGTCCTTGGTCAGGTCGATGCGCACGCTGGCGCTGGGCAGCAGGTCGGTGTACCTGACGTCGGACGAGGTCGCCGTGAAGTTGCCGAACGCCGAGGCCACATCCACCGTGTCGCCGGGCAGGCTGTTGCGGAAGGCGCCCGAGGTCTGCTTGGTGCGAACCACGCGCAGGCCGACGTTGCCACTCCAGTTGCTGCCTTCCAGGTTGGCCTGCGCATAGGCCGCCGTGCTGGTTTCCTTCACGCTGTACTCGCCGCCGTCGAAGGGCGAGCGACGGGCGATCGGGTCGCGGTTGGTGACGCGGGAGTTGTACTCGGCTAGCGCTTCGGCGGAGATATAGCTCATGCCCGTCGGGAAGCCGCTACCCAGACCGCTGCCGAAGTTGCCCGGATAGGACTGGCTGAAGGCGGGCAGGGTGTAGGGCGACAGCTGGGGTGCATCGTTGCCGCTGGCGTCGGCGCAGGCGCTGGGCTTGCTCCAGTCCCAGGGGCCGACGCGATAGGGCGTTCCGGTCGCGCAGCCCGGGCCCTGGTTCAGCGTGGCGTCGGTGTAGCGCTTGTGCTCGGCACTGCGCACGCCGAACTTCAGGCTCTTCAGGACACCGGCATCCAGCGTGTACTCGCCGTCCACCTGGGCCCAGCTTTCCTTGTCGTGCACGATGACGTGCTCGGAGCCGAAGATCCAGTCAAAGCCGACAGAGGGGTTGCTGAAGCTGAAGGAGGGTGCCGTGTCGTTGCCGTTGAGCTGGTAGCTGGCACGCGTCGTGGCGATGTGCGGTTCGACGACGTCCTGGCTGAGGGTCTGGCCCTTGCCCTTGGACGTGCCGGCGTTCATCGACAGCGACAGGGCGTCGTTGACGCGGAAGGAGCCTTCCAGGCCGAGGAAGTTGCTCTCCGCGGCGGCCTTGCGCGAGATCATGTCGTAGTAGCCGGCCGTCGAGGGCGTCGCCCAGTTGAAGGTGGCCTTCGTCAGGGTCTTGTTGCCGTTGTTGTCGGTCGCGATCGCGTAGTCGGAGATGGTGGCGCTGTTGATCAGGCCAGCGCGGGGGGCCATCAGGTAGTTGCGGTTGTAGTTGTCCGCGTCCATCTTGGACGAGAAGCCCGTGAGGACGAGGTCGACGTCCTTGGTGGGCTTCAGCTCGGCGCGCACCAGGCCGCCCTTGCGCTCACGCTCCTGCGTGAAGTAGGCAGCACCGATCAGGTCGGGCGTGTAGACGCCGCTCAGTTCGGGGTGGGCGGCGACCAGGGCCGGGGCGTTGGTGCTGTCGAGTTTGTTGATGAAGCCCAGCGTTTCGACGCCGTCACGGCGCAGGCTGCGCTTCTCGGAGAAGGCCTGCACGAGCACGCCAAAGGTTTTGGCGTCGTTCTTGAAATTCAGCAGCGCGCTGAGCTGCGGATCGGTTTTCTTGGGCAGGCTGGCATAGACCGCACCGACGCCAGCTTCGAAAGTCAGGGCCTTGGAGAAGTCCAGGGGCTTGCGGGTGATGATGTTCACCGAGCCGGCCGTGCCGCCTTCCACCAGGGAAGCTTCGGAGCTCTTGCGCACTTCGACGCGGCTCACGAGTTCGGAGGGCAGCAGCGAGTAGCTGACGCTGCGGCCGACGCCGGCGCCGGTCTGGTCCAGCACGAACCAGTCGCCGTTGGCGATGCCGTGGCCATCCAGCAGCGTCTGGGTCAGGCTGGGGTTGGTGCCGCGAATGCCGACGCGGTCGCGTTCGTCGAAGCCGCCCGAGCCACCGGCCGGGCTGTTCAGGATGGTGACGCCGGGCACGCGGGCCAGCGAGTCGGCCACGTTCTTGTCAGGCATCTTGCCGATGTCTTCGGCAGAGATGACGTCGATGTGGGCGTCGGCATTGCGCTTGACGCTCAGCGACTTCTCTTGCGAGGCGCGGATGCCGGTGACGGTGACCGTGTCCAGTTGCTGAGGTGCAGCAGCCTGCTGCGCCATGGCGGCGCCGCTGGCGCCGAGCAGAGCGATGAACACCGCCTGCGAGATGGGGGTCTGCTTGACCTTCATGTACTGTTCCTCGTTGTGGCCAATGAATTGGGGCGGCGGTGACTGCTTCGGGTGCGGTGCATACCACCTTCGGTCCGGTTGGCGCTTGGATCGCCCTCAAAAGCGTGTCCAACCAGTGCCATGCCACTGTAACGATTGATAACGCCACTTTGCTACCAGTCTTTACTGAGGAGTTTCCCGAGTGTGGCTGCCTGAAGCCCCTGGCCATGGGGTGTGCGCCCCTTGGAGGCGTGATTTGCGGACGTTTATTGGTATCTCATTGGTATCAATCCAAGTTGAGAACTGTTGCGCGTCGGCGACGAAGCGCTTGCGCGCGGCGCGAAACGGGTGGCCGGACGAGGCGCGGCTGGTAGTGGATTGGCCTGAATCTGGTCCTGAATTGGTCGTCGCCCTCCGCGTGGTCGCGTCGAGGTGCCTTGCGG
Organism: uncultured Comamonadaceae bacterium; assembly: GCA_966111775.1. Taxonomy (GTDB): domain Bacteria; phylum Pseudomonadota; class Gammaproteobacteria; order Burkholderiales; family Burkholderiaceae_C; genus Pelomonas. Next base: position 17,816 of record CBHWBD010000095.1, read on the forward strand.
CGCCTTCGCTGCCGCCGTCTTGGCTGCGGATTCATGGCTCGGTGCACATGGCTTGAGCGAGGCCAAGCGACAAGGCGGCGGCCAGGGGCGGGTGCTGCCGCGAGATGCCCGAGTGGGCGTCGGCGGACTGCCCGCGCGGCCTCTTTTTGTTCTTCTTGGTGAGGCTCTGTTGCGCCCCCTTTGCCCTGTGCTATAGTTGCGGGCTTGCCTCAGGAGGGGTGGCCGAGTGGTTAAAGGCAGCAGACTGTAAATCTGCCCGCATTGCGTACGCTGGTTCGAATCCAGCCTCCTCCACCAAAGCATGCTTTGCATGCCGAGGCCAAGGCTCCCAGGGCGGGAGTAGTTCAATGGTAGAACCTTAGCCTTCCAAGCTAATGACGCGGGTTCGATTCCCGCTTCCCGCTCCACCCCGGGCGGCTTGGTCGGCAAGCGTCGACACCGGTTTGCCGGCTGCGGGCTCGCAAGAGTCGCCGTCAAACCCGTGCCGATGCCCATGTGGCTCAGTGGTAGAGCACTCCCTTGGTAAGGGAGAGGTCACGCGTTCGATCCGCGTCATGGGCACCACCAATTTCTCTTTTTCTTCTACTCGTCTCAACGGGTTCGCCTCAGGAGCGCAAGATGGCAAAAGGCAAGTTTGAACGGACCAAGCCGCACGTGAACGTGGGCACGATCG
>CBHWBD010000096.1:0-18362 GCA_966111775.1 uncultured Comamonadaceae bacterium
CGCCGCGCTTCCTGTGGATGTGGCCGAACGCGCGCATCTCGGTGATGGGCGGCGAACAGGCGGCCAGCGTGCTGAGCACCATCCGCCGCGACGGCATCGAGGCCAAGGGCGGTACCTGGAGCGCGGAAGAGGAAGAAGCCTTCAAGGCGCCGATCCGCCAGCAGTACGAGGACCAGGGCCACCCCTATTACGCCTCGGCCCGGCTGTGGGACGACGGCGTCATCGACCCGGCCGACACCCGCCGCGTGCTGGCCCTGGGCCTGTCGGCGTCGCTGAACGCGCCGATTCCCGAAACCAGGTTCGGCGTGTTCCGGATGTAAGAACCCATGAAATCCCTGCGTCCCTTCTTCACCCTGCTCGCCCTCGCGACGCTGGCCTGGGCCCAGCCCGCCGCGGCGCGCAATCTCGCCATCGTCCACCCCGTCGCGCCGGTGCTGGGCGGCAAGACCGGCCGCAACATCGTCAGCGACCTGCGCGTGGCCTTTGGCGGCGCGACGGCGGCAATTGGCACGACCATCACGACGGACTTCGAGGTGGAAGGCATCGGCGGCTCCGAGTACAGCGGCAACCGCCGCCCGACCGATGCCGAGGTCTGCGACCGCGCCCTGCTGGATGCACTGACCAAGCTGGTGCTGGCCGCGCGCAATGCCGGCGCCAACGGCATCGTCGGCATCGTCTCCAACTACCAGCACCGCCCCTTCGACGATCCCAACAACGTCGAATGCCATGCCGGCACCTTCAAGTCGCATGTGGTGCTGAAGGCGAACTTCGTGCGGCTCGACCCCGGCACGGCAGCCGCGATACCCGCGACGCCCGAGCTCACGCATGCCCACGCCGTTCCGCCGGCGACCGGATTTGCCGACATCGGCAACGCCGCCGCCGTGCCCATCAGTGCCGAGGGCCAGGCCCGCTACCAGCACTATCTGACGCTGCCGCCCCCCAAGGCCTTCACCATCAACGCCGACGGCGCCTGGCGCTTCTACTGGAAGGATGCCGAGGCCATGAGCAAGGCCCTGGACTACTGCGCCCGCCAGGGCAAGACCTGCTGGCTGTACGCGGTGGACGACCGCGTCGTCTGGACCGCCGACCCCGGCACGCGCATCAGCCAGAGCCGCCAGCTCGCACCGCGCTGAACCCCATGGACACCCTCCGCATCCGCCCGCTGCAGCCCGACGACTGCCTTCAGACGCTGACCGCGCTGCTGCATGCCTCCTATGCCAGCCTGGCCGCCCAGGGCTGGAATTTCACGGCCGTGGACCAGAGCGTGGACGTCACCCGCGACCGCCTGGCCGGCGCCCAGGCTTTCGTCGCCGAAGTCGATGGCCGCCTCGTTGGCACGGTGGCCGTGCGCGGCCCCAAGCCGGTGGGCGAGGCCTATATCGCCGACCCGCCTCCGTCGCTCTACACGACGCCGGGCACGGCCATCCTGTCCCAGCTGGGCGTCCATCCAGACTGGCGCGGCCAGGGCCTGGCCGAGCAGCTGATCACGACCGCCGAAGACTGGGCCCACACCCAGGGCCACCGCCAGATCGCCCTGGACACCGCCGAACCCGCCGCCGCGCTGCGCGCCCGCTATGCCCGCCGCGGCTACACGGAAGTCGGTACCGTGCAATGGCAGGGCAAGACCTACCGTTCCGTGCTGATGTGCAAGCCGCTGGCCGCGGCCCAACCCGAACCGCCCTCTCCATGAGCACCTGCCTGACCGTCACGACCGCGGGCCCTGTCGCCCGCGTCACGCTGAACCGCCCCGAAGTCCGCAACGCCTTCAATGAGGTGCTGATTGCCGAGCTGAGCGCCGCCTTCACCGAACTGGGCAAGCGCGACGATCTGCGCGCCATCGTGCTGGCTGCCGAGGGCAAGGCCTTCTGCGCCGGCGCCGACCTGAACTGGATGAAGGCCATGGCCGGCTACAGCTGGGACGAGAACCACGCCGACGCCACCCGGCTGGCCGACATGCTGTGGGCCATCTACTCATGCCCGGTGCCCGTCATCGCGCGCGTGCAGGGCGACGTCTATGCCGGCGGCGTCGGCCTGGTGGCCTGCGCCGACATCGTCGTCGCCGTGGACGCCTCGGGCTTCTGCCTCAGCGAGGCCAAGCTCGGCCTGCTGCCGGCCACCATCGGCCCCTATGTCGTCAAGGCCCTGGGCGAGCAGGCCTCGCGGCGCTATTTCGTGACGGCCGAGCGCTTCTCCGCCGCTGAAGCCAGGCGACTCGGCCTGGTGCACGAGACCGTCGCGCCCGACGCGCTGGACGCCAAGGTCGACGAGCTGACCGCTGCGATCTGCGCCAACGGCCCCGCCGCCGCGCGTGCCTGCAAGCTGCTGGTGAAGGACGTGGCCAGCCGCGAGATCACCCCGGCGCTGCGCGACGACACCGCGCGCCGCATCGCCGACATCCGCGCCAGCGCCGAAGGCCGTGCCGGCGTGCAGAGCTTCCTCTCCAAGACGCCGGCTCCCTGGACCCAAGCGCAATGACCGCCCAGTCCCTGGCCGCCCCGGCCATCACCGATCTCGCCCAGGCCCAGGCCGACATGCGCCAGGCCTATTGGCATGGCGCCTTCGGCGTGCTGGTTTCGGCGTTTGCCTGGAGCCTCGCTGCCGGCATCGCGGCGCTGGGCAGGCCGCAACAGGCCGTCTGGACACTGCTGATCGGCGGCATGTTCATCTTCCCGGTCAGCATGGGCCTGGCCAGGCTCTGCGGCCGCAGCGGCATGCACCAGAAGACCAACCCCCTCGGCCGCCTCGCCCTGTTCAGCACCTTCGGCCTGCTGGCCGGCTGCGCCCTGGCCCTCGGCGTGGCGACGCAGAAGCTGGAATGGTTCTTCCCGACCATGCTGCTGGTCATCGGTGGCCGCTATCTCGTGTTCACCGCCGTCTACGGCCTGCGCATCTACTGGGCCTGCGGCTTCACGCTGGCTGGCGTCGGCCTGGTGCTGGGCGCCGTGCTGGCGGCACCCTCGCCCGAGCTCAAGGCCGTCGGCCCCTTCATCGGCGCCTTCTCCGGCGCCCTCATCGAAACCGTATTCGGTGCCCTGCTGCTGCGCCAGGGCTTTGAGAGCGCACGCCGATGAATCTGGACGCCGTCCACCTTCTCGCCCTGGCCGCCGCTCTCGGCTGGGCCAGTGGGCTGCGCCTTTACCTGACGGTGCTCCTCGTCGGCATCGCCGGGCACTGGGGCTGGATCGCGCTGCCGCCGGGGCTGGAGGTGCTGGCCTCGCCGCTGGTGATGGGCTGCGCCGCCGTGCTGGCGCTGGTCGAATTCCTGGCCGACAAGATTCCGCTGATCGACAGCGCCTGGGATGCCCTGCACACGCTGATCCGCATTCCCGCCGGCGCCGCCCTCGTCGCTGGCCTGGTCAGCGGCTGGGCTGGCGACCATGGCCAGGCCTGGGGCGTGGTCGCGGCCCTGGTCGGCGGCGGCCTGGCGGCCACGGCCCATGCGGCCAAGGCCAGCACGCGCGCTGCGGCCAACACCTCGCCCGAACCCTTCTCCAACATCGGCCTGTCCCTGGCTGGCGACGTGGCGGTGCCCACCATGCTGTGGCTGGCAGTGGCCCATCCCTTTGTCTTCTTTCCGCTGCTGGCGCTTTCGCTGGCGGTGATGGGCACGCTGATCTGGCTGTGCTTCAAGTTCCTGCGCGCGCTCATTCAGCGCTGGCGCGCACCGAGTCCCGCATGACTTCCCTCCAAGACCGCAGCCGCAAGGCCGTCTGGCATCCCTGCACGCAGATGGCACGCCTCGTCGACGTGCCGCCCCTGCCCATCGCCCGCGGCGAGGGCCCCTGGCTGTTCGACACCGACGGCAATCGCTATTTCGACGCCAACTCGTCCTGGTGGGTCAATCTCTTCGGCCACAGCGACAAGCCGCTGATTGAGGCCATCAAGGCCCAGCTCGACACACTGCCCCACGTGATGCTGGCCGGCTGCACCCACGAGCCCGCGGTGCGCCTGGCCGAACGGCTGTCGGCCCGCACCGGGGGTGCCCTGGGCCACGTCTTCTTCGGCAGCGATGGCGCCAGCGCCGTCGAGATCGCGCTGAAGCAGAGCTTCCACTCGTGGAAGAACCGCGGCAGGGCCGAGAAGCGCGAGTTCGTCTGCCTTCAGAACAGCTATCACGGCGAAACCCTGGGCGCGCTCAGCGTGACCGATGTGCAGGTCTTCCGTGACGCCTACGACGCGTTGCTGATGCGTGCCCACATCGTCACGTCACCGGACGGTCGGCTGGGCAACGAGGCCGAGGCGCTGGATGCCATGCGCGCCCTGCTGACCGAGCGCCACACGTCCATCGCCTGCGTCATCGTCGAGCCGCTGATCCAGGGCGCCGCCGGCATGGTCATGTACTCGCCGGCCTATCTGAAGGGCCTGCGCGAGCTGACGCGCGAGTTCAATGTGCACCTGATCGCCGACGAGATCGCCGTCGGCTGCGGCCGCACCGGCAGCTTCTTCGCGTGGGAGCAGACCCCAGCCGAGTGGCCGGACTTCATCCTGCTGAGCAAGGGCATCACCGGCGGCACCATGGCGCTGTCGCTGGTGCTGACGACGGACGATGTGTTCTCCGCCTTCTGGAGCGAAGACGTCACCCGCGGCTTCCTGCATTCCCACTCCTACACCGGCAACCCGCTGGCCTGCGCCGCGGCCAATGCGGTGCTGGACCGCTTCGATGCCGGCCAGCTCGAGGAAAATCGCGGCCAGGCCGGCCGCCTGACGCGTGCCTTTGCCCCGTTGGCCCCGCGAGTGAACCACTTCCGCCAACGCGGCATGATCCTGGCCTTCGATGTGCCTGAAGCGCCACCGCGCTTCGCGGAAGCCTTCCACCTGAAGGCGCGCGAGCACGAGTTGCTGATCCGTCCCATCGGCAGCACCGTCTACCTGATGCCCCCTTACCTGATCGACGACGCGACCGCGGCCTTCCTGGCCGGGGCCGTGACGGCGACCTTGAACGATGTCCTTGCTTGAACACCTCAGCGCCAAGCTCGCCGCCATTGCGGCGCAGAGCCTGACGCGCAAACTGCGCACCGCCGACAGCGGCACCGCGCCCCGCCAGACCCTCAACGGCCGCGAGCTGCTGATGTTCTGCTCCAACGACTACCTGGGCCTGGCGGCAGAGCCGGCGATTGCCGAAGCCATCGCCGAAGGCGCCCGCCTGTGGGGCGGCGGCTCGGGCGCCTCGCCGCTGGTCAGCGGCCACAGTGCTGCACATGAGGCCGTCGCCGAGACCCTGTCGCGCTGGTACGCCCCGTACATCCCGCAGGCCCGCGCCATCGGCTTCTGCACCGGCTACATGGCCAACCTGGCTGTCGTCACGGCCCTGGGTGACGAGCACACCGAGATCTTCTCGGAGCAGCTCAACCACGCCTCGCTGATCGACGCGGCACGGCTGGCCAAGGCCCGGGTCACGCGCTATGGCCATGCCGACGTGGCCGGCCTGCGTGCGCTCCTCGCCGCCAGCACCGCCAAGGTCAAGCTCATCGTCACCGACGCCGTCTTCAGCATGGACGGCGACCTCGCGCCGCTGCCCGGCCTGCTGGCCCTGGCCGACGAATTCGACGCCTGGCTCATCGTCGACGACGCCCACGGTTTCGGCGTGCTGGGTGAGAAAGGCCGCGGCTCGCTGGAGCACTTCGGGCTGTGCAGCGAGCGCCTCATCCTCGTCGGCACCCTCGGCAAGGCCGCCGGCCTGGCCGGCGCCTTCGTCGCCGCCCACGCGACCATCGTCGACTACCTGCTGCAGGCCGCGCGCAACTTCATCTTCTCGACCGCCTCGCCACCGGCCATCGAGCATGCGCTGCTGACCAGCTTCGCGCTGATCGAAGGCCCGCTCGGCGCCGCCCGCCGCGCCAACCTCGTCGCCCTGCAGGCCCGGCTGCGCGATGGCCTGATGGCCCTCATCGACCACCACCCGCGCCTGGGCTGGACGCTGACCGACGCGGCCACGCCCATCCAGCCGTTGATCGTCGGCGGCAATGCCGAGGTCATGGCCCTGGCAGCCGCGCTGGAGGCCACCGGCCTGCGCGTCCCGGGCATCCGCCCACCCACGGTCGCCGCCGGCACCGCGCGGCTGCGCATCACGCTGTGCGGCACGCACACCGCCGCCGACGTCGACACGCTGCTGGCCGCGCTGGACCGCGCCGCGGCCGCCCAGGAGTGCGCCGCGTGAAAGGCTTTTTCATCACGGGCACCGACACCGAGATCGGCAAGACCGCCGTCACGGCCGGCCTGGCCCACGCCTTCGCGCTCTCCGGCCGCCGCGTCGCCGCGCTCAAGCCCATCTCGGCCGGCCAGGACTTCGTCGATGGCCACTGGCTGAACGACGACGTCGAGCGCCTGCGTGCCGCCGGCAACATGGGCCTGAGTTCGGCCGAAGTCGGCGCCTTGCAACTGCGCACCGCCTGCGCGCCCCATATCGCGGCGCGCATCGAGGACGAGGCCATCGTCCGCGAACCCCTGCTGCATGCGCTGCGCTGGGTCGGCGGCCGCGCCGATGTCGCCCTCGTCGAAGGCGTGGGCGGCTTTCGCGTGCCGCTGAACGAACACTGGGACACCGCCGACCTCGCCGTCGACCTGGGCCTGCCCGTCATCCTCGTTGTCGGCCTGCGCCTGGGCTGCATCAACCACGCGCTGCTGACGGCCGAGGCCGTGCGCGCCCGCGGCCTGACGCTGGCCGCTTGGGTGGCCAACACCGTGGACGAACGTCAGCCTCACGTCACCGACAATCTGCAAGCTCTGCAGCGCGGCCTTGCCGCCCCCTGCCTTGGCCATGTTCCCCGCCTGGCCCACGCCGACCACGCCACGATGGCCCGCCATCTGTCGCTCGAACCCCTGCTCGGACACCTCCCCGCATGAACCAGATCCAGACCCTCACCCCCACCACCGACGCCGACCGCCGCCAAGCCAGCCCCTGGACCGTCAAGGACGTCGTGGCCCTGTTCGACCTGCCCTTCAATGACCTGCTCTTCCGCGCCCAACAGGTGCATCGCGAGCACTTCGACGCCAACGCCGTGCAGCTTTCAACGCTGCTGTCCATCAAGACCGGTGGCTGCGAAGAGGACTGCGCCTACTGCCCGCAGTCGGCCCACTTCGACACCGGCCTCAAGGCCGAGAAGCTGATCCCGCTGCAAGAGGTGATGGAAGCCGCGCGCGCCGCCAAGCAGAACGGCGCGACGCGCTTCTGCATGGGCGCCGCCTGGCGTTCGCCCAAGCCGCGCCACCTCGAAGCCATCGGCGAGATGATTTCCGAGGTCAAGGCCTTGGGTCTGGAGACCTGTTTGACGGCCGGCATGCTGGAAGACGGCCAGGCCGAACAGCTCAAGGAAGCCGGGCTGGACTACTACAACCACAACCTCGACACCGCGCCCGAGTTCTACGGCCAGATCATCACGACGCGCACTTATCAGGACCGCCTGGACACGCTGGAGCGTGTGCGCCAGCAAGGCCTCAAGGTCTGCTCTGGCGGCATCGTCGGCATGGGCGAGACCCGCCGCCAGCGCGCCGGCCTCATCGTGCAGCTGGCCAACCTCGATCCCTATCCCGAGAGCGTGCCCATCAACAACCTCGTGCAGGTCGAAGGCACGCCGCTGGCCGGCACCGCGCCGCTGGACCCACTGGAGTTCATCCGCACCATCGCCGTCGCCCGCATCACCATGCCGCGCGCCATGGTGCGCCTGTCCGCCGGCCGCGAGGAAATGCCCGAGACCATGCAGGCCCTGTGCTTCCTGGCCGGCGCCAACTCCATGTTCTATGGCGACAAGCTGCTGACGACCAGCAACCCGCAGGCCGAGAAGGACCGCGCCCTGCTCGAGCGCCTGGGCATGCGCTGCTCGACCGAGGCCGAGCTGACGCCATCCGACGCGGCGACCAAGGTGCAGGTCTGCACGCACTGACATGAAGCAAGCCCCTTTGCTGATTGCCGTCCTCGCGCTGTCGGGCTGCGCCTTCGTCTACGACCAGGTGCAGTACGTCGCTCAGGGCAAATGCGCCAACAACGGCAATGCCCAGGAGCAGCGGGCCTGCGAGAAGCGCAACGCGCCGGCCTACGACGACTACGAGGCGCGCCGCAAGCGCCTGCAGGAAGGCAACAGACCGGGCTGACGCCTCGCCTTGCTTTCACCACCGCCAGCGACCCTGGCAGCACCTGAACACCGTGTAGAAGGTTCACGAGACCGGAGACAAGAAGAAATGTTCAAAAAGATCCTGATCGCCAACCGGGGTGAAATCGCCTGCCGGGTTGCTGCTACCGCCAAGCGCCTCGGCATTCAAACGGTCGCCGTCTATTCCGACGCCGACCGCGACGCACAGCACGTCAGCGCCTGCGACGAGGCCGTCCACATCGGCGGCCCGGCGCCGCGCGATTCCTATCTGCAGTGGCAGCGCATCCTCGAAGCCGCCAAGGCCACCGGCGCGCAAGCCGTACATCCAGGCTATGGCTTCCTCAGCGAGAACGAGGCCTTTGCCCAGGCCTGCGCCGATGCCGGCGTCGCCTTCATCGGCCCGCCGCCCAGCGCCATCCTGGCCATGGGCCTGAAGGCCGAATCCAAGCGGCTGATGGAAGCCGCCCAGGTGCCGCTGGTGCCGGGCTATCACGGCGCCGACCAGGACCCCACCCTGCTGAAGAAGGAAGCCGACCGCATCGGCTATCCCGTGCTGATCAAGGCCAGCGCCGGCGGCGGTGGCAAGGGCATGCGCGCGGTCTACAAGGCCGATGAATTCGACGCGGCCCTGGCCTCGTGCAAGCGCGAAGCCATCAACAGCTTCGGCGACGACGCGGTGCTGATCGAGCGCTATGTGCAGAAGCCCCGGCACATCGAGATCCAGGTCTTCGGCGACTCCCACGGCGACTGCGTCTATCTGTTCGAGCGCGACTGCTCGGTGCAGCGCCGCCACCAGAAGGTGCTGGAAGAGGCCCCTGCTCCCGGCATGACGCCCGAGCGCCGCGCCCAGATGGGCGAGGCCGCCGTGGCCGCGGCCAAGGCCGTCGGCTATGTCGGCGCCGGCACCGTCGAGTTCATCGCCGAGCAGGACGGCCGCTTCTACTTCATGGAGATGAACACGCGGCTGCAGGTCGAGCACCCGGTGACGGAAGCGATCACTGGGCAAGACCTCGTCGAGTGGCAATTGCGAGTTGCCGCCGGCGAGCCGCTGCCCCTGAAGCAACACGAGCTGCGCATGCACGGCCACGCCATCGAGGCCCGCATCTGCGCCGAGAACCCCGACGGCGGCTTCCTGCCCGCCACGGGCTCGCTGGACGTGGCCCGCTGGCCCGCCCATGTGGCCTTCCAGCGCGGCAATGTGCGCATCGACGCCGGCGTGCGCGAGGGCGATGCCATCAGCCCCTTCTACGACTCGATGATCTCCAAGCTCATCGTCTGGGGCGAGGACCGCGCGCAGGCCCTGGCCCGCCTGGACGCCGCGCTGCGCGACACCCACATCGTCGGCCTGCACACCAACGTCGCCTTCCTGCGCCGCTGCGCGGCCACGGCTTCGTTCTCGGGCGCCGACCTCGACACCGGCCTGATCGAACGCGAGAAGGCCGTGCTCTTCGACCAGCCCGGCCTGCCGCTGCGCGTCAGCGCCGCCGCCGTCGTCGCCCACACGCTGGCCGTCGAGGGCGCAACCCAAGGCCGCGATCCGTGGAGCGCCCGTGACGGCTTCCGCCTGTTCGGCTCGGCCACGCGCCGCTTCGACCTGGAAGCCGCAGGCCACCACCAAGAGGTGCTGCTGTCCCGCCACCACCGCGGCGGCATGACGCTGACGGTCGCGGGCGAAGCCATCGAGTTCGCCGTGCAGTCGCAGGACGCCGAGACGCATGAACTCTTCCTGGGTACGGAACGCCTGCGCGTGAAGACCTATGCCCAGGGCGAGCGCGTCGCCGTCTTCGGCGCCGACGGCTCGGCCGTGCTGACCGAGGTGGACGTCATCGCCCATGCGGGCGACGGCCCGGCCGAAGGCGGCCGCCTGACCGCGCCCATGCCCGGCAAGCTGGTGGCCTTCCTGGCCCAGGCCGGCGACACCGTCACCAAGGGTCAGCCCCTGGCCGTCATGGAAGCGATGAAGATGGAGCACACCATCTCCTCGCCGCGCGACGGCAAGGTGGCGGAGTTGCTGTTCGCCGTCGGTGACCAGGTCGGCGACGGCGCTGAACTCCTCAAATTGGAAGCCTGATCATGGCCCTGCCCTCGCACGTCAAGATCCTCGACGTCGGCCCGCGCGACGGGCTGCAGAACGAGAAGGAGAACGTTTCCACCGAGCACAAGGCACAGCTTGTGGCCATGCTGCAGGACGCCGGCCTGGTGGAGATCGAGGTCACCAGCTTCGTCAGCCCGAAGTGGGTACCGCAGATGGGCGACAACACGGCCGTCATGGCCGCCATCCAGCGCAAGCCCGGCGTGCGCTACTCGGTCCTCGTGCCCAACACCAAGGGCCTGGAACCGGCGCTGGCGACGAAGCCCGACGAGATCCTCGTCTTCACGGCGGCCAGCGAGGCCTTCACGCAGAAGAACATCAACTGCTCCATCGCCGAGAGCCTGGAGCGCTTCGCGCCCGTCATCGAGGGCGCGCATGCCGCCGGTGTGAAGGTGCGCGCCGCACTGTCCTGTTCGCTGGGCTGCCCCTACGAGGGCGAGATCACTGCAGACCAGGTCGAGCGCGTCGTCAAGCCGCTGCGCGAGCTGGGCGTGGACGCCATCGACATCGCCGACACCATCGGCGTTGGCACGCCGCGCAAGGTGCAGGCCGCGATCGAGCGGGCGCTGAAGCACTTCCCGGTGGCCGAGGTGTCGGGCCACTTCCACGACACCTATGGCCAGGCGCTGAGCAATGTCTACGCGAGCATGGAGCTGGGCCTGCACAGCTTCCACGCCAGTGTGGCCGGCCTGGGCGGCTGCCCCTATGCCAAGGGCGCGACCGGCAACGTCGCGACCGAAGACGTCATCTTCATGCTGGACGGCCTCGGCATAGCGACCGGCATTGACCTCGACAAGCTCGTCGATGCAGGTGCTTTCATATCGAATGTGCTGGGCCGCCCGCCGGTGTCGCGCGTGGCTCGCGCCGTGCTGGCCAAACGCGCCGGCTGAAACTGAAACGGGCTTTCAGCCCGATGGCAAGGGGCCTGGCGGCCCATGACGTTCGTTTACACCGGCGCTCCCGTGTCGGTTGTCACATCCGGGCTGACGGAAAAATTACCCAGGGCCTGCCGATGCCGGCTGTAATCCGGCCGTCATAAAACAAGGACGTTGGGTTGGCCGGGGCGCACTCGAGACAGGGTGCGGGCCACTCACGGTAGGCCATGAACTTTCAGCCTCTGAGTCTGCACAAGACCCGCTTCCAGCCGGGCAAGCCCACGCCGTATGGCATCTTCGATGCCGGCGGGCGGCTGCTGCTGGCCCGCGGCCACCAGTTCGACAGCGCCGAACAGCTCGAGAAGCTGATCGAACGCGAAGCGACGATCGACCTGCGCGAATTCGACGACACGACGCGCAAGATTGCCGGCGCAAGACGCGACCAGCTGCCGGCCTACTGGGAAGACAGCATGGGCGAAGTGGGCCGGCTGCTGCGCGCCAGCCCGACCAGCGACTTCACCGAGTCCCTGGACCATGCCTCGCGCCCCTTGATGGCCCTGATCGAACGCGACCCCGACCTCGCCATCCTGCAGGCGGTGCGCACCGAGGCCGTCGATGGCGGCCCGACCGCCTATGCCAGCCGCCACGCCGTGCACACGGCCACGGCGGCCTGCCTGGCGGCCACGCGGCTGGGTTGGTCCACGGCACAGAAGCGCTGCGTGCTGCGCACCGCGCTGACGATGAACATCTCGATGGCCGAGCTGCAGAACAAGCTGGTGACCCAGGTATCGCCGGTGACGACGATGCAGCGCGCCGAGATCGAGTCCCATCCCGAGCGCAGCGCCGCCATGCTGGAAATGGCCGGCGTGACGGACGGCGACTGGCTGGCCGCCGTGCGCCAGCACCACGAGGAACACGATGGCTCGGGCTACCCCCACCACCTGACCCACGTCAACGAAGTGGCGCAGCTGGTGCACAGCGCCGACTGCTTCACCGCCAAGCTCAGCCCGCGCCTGAAGCGCCAGCCCCTGCTGGCCGACGCCGCGGCGCGGCTGCAATACCAATGCGGCAAGGGCGACCCGCTGACCGCGGCCCTCATCAAGGAGTTCGGCCTCTATCCTCCGGGTTGCACGGTGAGGCTGAAGTCGGGCGAGGTGGGCATGGTGATGAAGCGCGGCGACAGCACCAACACGCCCGTCGTGGCCGTGCTGACCGACCGCCAGGGCAATCTGCGCATCGAGCCCGCCAAGCGCGACACCGCCAGGGCCGAGTTCGGCATTGCGGCCGTGGTGCCGCTGGCCGGCCTGAAAGTCCGTGTCGGGCTCGAGAAGCTGATCCAGGCCGTGCCGGACTGACTTGAGGCCCCTCGTCCAGTCGCGCCTGCTGAACGCGGCGCGCCCAGCCGGGACCGCGCTGCGGCCGGAGTCCGCAGCGCTTCGGCAGGCACGGCGAGTCCACAGGACTCGCCATGTCCGGCCTCAGCCCCCGAGGGGACGGTGATGCTTGCGGCATTGAGCCGCAAGCACATCACCTTACGCGGGCCGGCCAGGGAGCGGCCCGGCGCTCGGCCCGCAAATACAGCCGCTAGCCTCGCAATTCCCACAAGACGTTGACGATGCGCCAGCGGCCCTCGACCTGGGCCAGGTGCAGGTAGTCGATCCACGCCTCGGCATCGACGCGCACGCTGGCCGTGCGGCCGAAGACGTCGAGGATCTTCACGTCGGCACGCTTGCCGGTCTCGGGCTTGTGGCTGCGCGTGTACTGCACCAGCGTCATCGCGCTCATGTTCTGCAGCTCGCCGCGCCCGTCGGGCAGGCGCTTGACGATGCGCTTGGCCAGCTCGGGATGCAGCGCACGCTCCATGCGCGCCGCGTCGCCGGCATACCAGCCCTCGATGTAGTCGCGCGCGCAGGCCTCGATGGCCGCGGCTTCGGGCTCGGCGGCCACGGCCGCCGTGGAAGCGGCGGCCAGGGCCGCGCTGCTCATGAAGATGCGTCTTTGCAAGATGGGCTCCGTTCGGGCTCGAACGGCGCGCAGCATGGCAGCAAGGGCTGCGGCGCGGAAGTGACTTTCGTCGCTCATGCCATGCCGCTGGCAGGCGGCATGGCCTTCGTTAGGCGTCGGACAGGCTGAGCCCGGACACATTCAGTCCTGAGGACTGAATGTGCCTGGCGAAGGACAGAGCCGCTGGCTCTGGCACGCAGGGCCTGTCCGCGGTCCGAACTCAGCCCAGCTTGTCCAGCGCGTTCTCGATCTGGCCCCTCTCATGCTCGCCCAGGCCACGGCCGGCGCGGCGCAGGCGCTCGACGAGAGCAGCATCGACCGGCTTGGCCTCGCTCAGCTTCTCGGCCACACGCAGCAGCACCTGCAGGCGCTCGAAGCCGCCTTCCATGCTCTCGGCACTGGACAGCACACGCTCCAGGCCCGCCTTGCCGATCTTGGGGCGGTCCAGCAGGCGGTTCAGGGTTTCGCGACGCTCGAAGCCACCCGAGATGCCGCCCGCGACGCGGGTGTAGGCCTCGACCAGTTCGGTCTCGTCGCCCTGCATGCGCTCGGCCACGGCACCCAGGGCCTCGCGCTTCTCGAAGTCGCCCTGGATGCGCGTGGCCGCCTGCACGGCAGCCGCCAGCACGGCCGGCTGGGGCGTGGCGGACACCTGGTTGTCGATGGCGGTGCGCAGTTCGAAGTCGCCGCCGATGCGCCCCAGGGCCTCGGTCCACGCGGCGAGCACGGCCGGCGTGTTCAGCAGCTTGGGCGCCAGCGCGCTGAGGGCCTCGCGGCGGTCGAAGTCACCATCGATGCCGGCCGCGGCGGCCAGCCAGCTCAGTTGCTGGGGCTCGGCCAAGGGCTGGCGGGCGATGGCGCTCAAGGCCTCGCGACGTTCGAAGGCGCCTTGCAGGCCGGCCGCCGCCGCGATCAGGCGATCCACGGCCGCCGCGGGCACCGGCGCCTCGATTTGCAGCGCGGCCTCGATGCGGCGGCGGCGCTGGAAGTCTTCCTTGGCACGCTCGATGTCGGCCATCACGGCCTCGATGCCGCCCTTGGCGAACAGCTTGCGGGCGCGCACCACCGGGTCGGTCAGGCTCTCGGCCATGCGCTGCACGGCCTGGGCCCACCAGCGGCGGCCGGCGTCATCCAGCGGCAGGCTCTCATTGCCGACGCGGTACTCGCGCTCGATGCGCCCCTCGCCCATGGACTGCAGCACCATCTGGCGCGTCAGCCCGCCCTCGCGCTCCTTCACGGTCAGCGTGCCGGTCAGGGTCTGCACCTCGTTCTCGGTTTCGTTGAACGCGACCTTGCCGTCCAGCGTCACCGCGAAGCTGCCGCCGGGATAGCGGCTGTAGATGCGCGTGCCACGCACCGAGAAGGACATGCCGTCGCCCAGGCCGCCGAGGTCGAAGCGATCGAGCAGGTTGCGGCCATCGGTGTGGCTGACGACGACGGCCGGCAGGGCGACCAGGGCGACCACCATGGCGCCCACCAGCCCCAGGCGCAGGCCACGGCGCTCACGCGGGCCGTCCTCGCCTTCGGGCCGGAGCAGGCGCCGCACCCGGGCGAACAGCGGCGATCCGGCGCTGGCCGCGCCGCAGGCCAGCGCCGGGCCGTGACTGCCGCCCTGGGCCTTCAGCGCCTCGGCGCAACGCAGCAGGCTTTGCGCCAGGGCCAGGCGCTGGCCCGAGGGCGCGGCGGCCGCGGCGTCGCAGGCCAGTTCGGCCAGCAGGTCCAGGCGGCGCAAGGCGACGCGGTTCAGCGCCTGCGGCCACAGCAGGGCCTTCATCGTGGCGGCCAGCAGGCGCCAGGCCGGGTCGCGGCGGCGCAGATGCGCCAGCTCGTGGCCGAGCACGGCGCGGGCCTCGTCGTCGGGCAGGTCCAGGCACCAGGCCGGCAGGCAGAGCACGCGGCCCGGCGCCAGCAGCGGGCTGGCCCAGCCGGCGCGGGCATGGCGCAGTGCGGGCAGGGGAACGCCCATGTCGTTGGCCAGACGCGCGGCCAGGCCCTGCCAGCGCGTGTCGGCCAGTTCGGGCAGTCGGCGCACGGCGCGACGCAGCCAGGCCCATTGCAGGGCCAGGCCGAGCAGCATCAACACGGCACCGGCCAGCCACAGCGCGACGAAGCCGATGGCGACGTCGTGGGCCTTGGGCGCCAGCGACGTCGTGATCGGCAGCGCACCGAGCTGGGCGCTGGGCCTGGCAGCCAGAGGCGCCTCGACGACAACCGGGGCCACGTCGACCGAGGCCGGCGCCGCTCGCTGCGCAACGA
Organism: uncultured Comamonadaceae bacterium; assembly: GCA_966111775.1. Classification (GTDB taxonomy): domain Bacteria; phylum Pseudomonadota; class Gammaproteobacteria; order Burkholderiales; family Burkholderiaceae_C; genus Pelomonas. The sequence goes on from CBHWBD010000096.1 coordinate 15,315, forward strand.
CGGTGACGGGGCGTGCCAGGTCGGTCGGCGCGGGCGCGGAGGTCACCAGCGGCAGGCTGGCGCTGACGAGGCCGCCCAGCAGGGCCAGGCGCCACAGCGTCTCCTGCGTGGAAGTGGCCAGGCGCGTCAGCCAACCGGCACGCTCAAGCGCCCACAAGCCACCGATCAGCAGGCTGCTGTGCAGCAGATAGCTGCACAGCCAGGTCAGCAGCACGTCGGTCATCGCATTCATCGTGCTTCTCCCTTGCGTTGTTTCAGCAGCGCCTGCAGCGCGGCCAGCTCCTTGGCATCGACACCGCGCGCGTCCAGCAGATGGCTGACGAGGGCGCTGGCGCGGCCGGCGAACAGGCTGTCGACGAGGCTGCCCACCATGGAGCGCTGCACCTCGGCCTCGCTGACCTGGGGCGTGTAGAGCAGCGCCCGGCCTTCACGGCGTGATGCCAGCAGGCCGCGCTTTTCCAGGCGCGTCAGCAGCGTCGCCACCGTCGTGTGGGCGAGGTCACGCTCGCCGCGCAGGGCTTCGGCCACTTCAGCCGTGCTGGCCTCGCCGCGCTGCCACAGCACGCGCATCAGGCTCAGTTGCAGATCACTCAGCGAGACCTCGCCCGCGCCGATTTCCTCGTCCATGACACTCTTCTACAGTTGTCGTACTACAAATGTAGAAGATTTGGTCGGACGGCCGCAAGTGCCTTTTGGCAGGGGTCAGGGAGGTGGTTGGCCGGCGGGATTGCGCAGGCGCTGGCTGAACCACCACAGATGGCCGTCGGGGTCGACGCAGCCATAGCTGCGGTCGGTCCAGTAGTCGGGGCCGTAGTCGTTGTTGCTCATCTCGTAGGTCACCCGGGCACCGGCCGCGACGGCACGCGCGCAATGGGCATCGACATCGTCGACGTAGAGAAAGAGGCCCTGGGTGTTGGCGCCGCCCAGGGTCTTGGGCGAGCGCAGCGGCGCGCCAAAGCGCACTTCGCGCTCGGGCCCGCCCTCGCTGACCATGACGATGGCCTCGCCGTAGCGGATCTCGCTGTGCATGACGCTGCCGTCGGGGGCGTCCACGATGATCTCGACCTCGAAGCCGAAGGCGCGCTGGTACCAGGCGATGGCCTCGCGCGCGTTCTCGCAGTAGATCGCCGACGACAGTCGCGGCCAGCCGGGTGGGGTGGGTTTCATCGCGGTCTCCGCAAAGCCAGGGTGCGGTTGAATGCTCCCACTGCGACCGCCATCTCGCCACACCATGAAACGCATCGCCGCCAGCGCCCTCGCCTTGCTCAGCACGCTTTCCATCCATGCCCAGGAAGCGCCGACCTACGACGCCACCAAGGCCCAGGCCTGGGGCGCCAACGACAACGGCCTGCGCCCCTACACCCTCGTGCTGCTGAAGACCGGCCCGAAGCGCATGCCGGACGGCCCCGCGCGCGACGAGATGTTCAAGGGCCATTTCGCCAATATGCAGCGTCTGGCCCGGGAGGGCTTGCTCGTCTATGCGGGCCCGCTGGACGGCCAGAACGAACTGCGCGGCCTGTTCATCTTTGCCACCCAGGACCCCGAAGTCGCCCGCAAGGCCGTCGACACCGACCCCGTCATCATCAACGGCGAGATGGTGGCCGAGCTGCACCGCCACTACGGCTCGGCCGCGCTGATCGGCGTGAACGACCAGCACACGCGGCTGATCAAGCCCAAGCCCTGATGGATCAGCCCTTCTTCAGCACCTTGGGCACCGGATTGGGCCTCAGCCTGAAGGCGTCCGGCATGCCCGAGCCCAGCAGCGGGCGCAGATAGAGGCGGAAGGCGTCGGTGACGTCGGTGCCGCTGGCGGTGATGAAGTGGTCTTCCATCGTGCGCGTCTTGCCGGCCACGGCGGACAGCGGCAGCAGCTCGTAGTCCACCGAGTAGTAGCCGACGCGCTTGATGGCCACCGAGCCGTCGCGGTCGCCGTGGAAGGCGTACTGGACGGCCTTCTCGCCGACCTCGCGGGCTTCCCGCTGGTCCACGTCGCTCACGCAACCCAGGAAGCTGCGCTGCAGATAGCCGAAGGTGTCGCCGCGCACGCGCTTGATGCCGAGCTTGGCCTTGATCTCCTCGCACAGCAGGTCGGCCAGGGCGCCGGTGCCGCTGAGCTGCACATTGCCGTGAGCATCGCGTTCGAGGTCGCCGGCCAGCTTGGACAGCATGGGCGCGCCCGAGGCGTCGTGGATGCCCTCGCTGACGGCGATGACGCAACGGCCGAAGCGCTCGTAGCTGGCCTTGACGTCGCGCAGGAACTGCTCGGTGTCGAAGTGGCGCTCTGGCAGGTAGATCAGGTGCGGGCCGTCGTCGTCGAACTTCTTGCCCAGGGCCGCGGCCGCGGTCAGGAAGCCGGCGTGGCGGCCCATGACGACGCCGACATAGACGCCGGGCAGGGCCGCGTTGTCGAGGTTGGCGCCTGCAAAGGCCTGGGCGACGAAGCGCGCCGCCGAGGCATAGCCGGGCGTGTGGTCGTTGCCGACCAGGTCGTTGTCGATGGTCTTGGGGATGTGGATGCAGCGCAGCGGATAGCCCGCCGCGGCAGCCTCCTCGGACACGATGCGCACGGTGTCGGAAGAGTCGTTGCCACCGATGTAGAAGAAGTGAGTGATGCCGTGCGCCTTCAGCACGGTGAAGATCTCGTGGCAGTAGGCGGCATCGGGCTTGTCGCGCGTGGAGCCCAGGGCCGAAGCCGGCGTGTTGGCCACCAGCTCGAGGTTGTGGCTGGTCTCCTGCGTGAGGTCGACGAAGTCCTCGTTGACGATGCCGCGCACGCCGTGGCGCGCACCGTAGACCTTGCCCACACCGGCCTGGCGACGTGCTTCCAGCACGACACCGACGAGGCTCTGGTTGATGACGGCGGTGGGACCGCCGCCTTGGGCGACGAGGATCTTTGCGAGACTCATGAACGCTCCTGGGCTGTCGTCAATCGACGGCGCGCAGTTTAGGGGCGTCGGAGTTTCATCGCGGTTTCAGGTTCGTCCTGCGGGCCGAGCGCTGGGCCGCTCCCGAGCCGGCCCGCCTTGGGCGATGCATGCCGGTCGATCC
>CBHWBD010000097.1:0-18352 GCA_966111775.1 uncultured Comamonadaceae bacterium
CCGATGGAGGAAGACGCCTTCCACATCCCCAAGCCCAAGGGCACCGAGGAATTCCGGCCCCAGCTGATGCTGGTGCCCTGCCTGGGCTTCGGCCCCTGCGGCCTGCGCCTGGGCTATGGCGGCGGCTTCATGGACAAGACCCTGTCGGAGCTGCAGCCCCGGCCCGCGGCGGTGGGCATCGGCTACGCGCACGGCTTTCTGCCGCTGCTCAAGCCCAGCGCGCTGGACGTGGCGCTGGATGCGATGCTGACGGAAGAGGGCGTCGTCTGGGACCGCGAGGGCTGAGCCGGGCGGGCCTCAGTTCAGGTTGATCGCATACAGGCCCGTGCCGGGGTGGGGCGGCGTCACGTTGATGTAGAGCAGGCCGCTGGGCGACAGCGACAGCCGGCCCGCCCTGGGGAAGGACCAGACCGCCTGGTGGCTTGCCAGGCTGATGGCGTAGACCTGGGTGGTCGTGCTGACGAAGACAAGGTTGTCCGTCACGACGATGTTGCGCCCGACATGGGCGTAGTTGGCGCCATCGTCGAAAGGGGTCGCGGAGGCCTCGCCGGGCGTCCAGGACCACAGCAGGCTGCCATCGGTGTCGCTGCGGGCCTCGAGCTTGGCGCCGTTGGCGATGTAGATGACGCCCTTGGCGGCCGCGGGCGTCATGGCGAACGAGCCGGTGATGGCCCATTTGACGCTGCGGGTCGTGAGATCGAAGTTCGCCAGCCGCGTGCCGCCACTCACCGCGACGACATTGTTGGTGCCGATGATCATCGGCGCGCCGGTCTGGTCAGTGCTCTGGCTGGCGGCGTCGACGATGCTGAACGCCAGCTGGCCGGTGCTCACATCGAAGGCCTGCAGATCGTTGTTTGCTCGCCTGTAGGCATGACGCGCATCGACGGCCGGCGTCCACATGTCCTGTGTATACAGGTCGGTGAACCAGTTCTGCGCGCCGCTGCCCAGCCCGAAGCTCAACAGACCACCGACATAGCCGCCGTTGGTATAGACGGCACCATTGGCGATCGCGGGCGCCAGGTAGTGCTGCCCTTGCGAACGGAAGGGCGTGCGGAAGCCGACTGCGCCGGTGCTGCCGTCAAAGCTCCACATGGCGGCGTCCGAGTAACCGCTGGTGGCCAGGTAGATCTGGCCGGCTTCGGAGGACGGTGGGTTCACCGTGCTGAAGCTGCCAAATTCCTTCTTCCAGCGCAGCGACATGTCGTGCTCCGACAGCGCGAACAGCGTGTATTGATACGACGAGAAGCCGTTGGCCAAGGCATAGACGCTGCCGTTGGACGTCACCACCGGATGGATGGCGTCCAGCGATGCCGGCACCGGCCAGCGCCAGCGGCGGTTGAACCTGGCCGGGTCCAGCGTCACCGGCACGTAGCCGGTATGAGCCGCGTTGGCCTGGTGCTGGGCCCATTCACCGACGCCGGCCGCGCGGGCCAGCGGTGTCAGGTTGGTGGACGGCTTCAGCGTGACGGCATAGGGCACCAGCGCCGGTGAGTTGGGGGCCTCCTCGGTGCACGCGGGGTCCTTGCAGACATGGATCTCCACGTTGCCGGTGTAGCTGCCCGGCGCCAGCGTCGAACTCATGGTCAGGGTGGCGCGCACCGTGTTGCTGCCTGTCGTCATCGGCGGGCTGGCCTGGAACACCCCGGCCTTGTCGATGATCTTGGGGTAGTAGAGCTGGCCGCTGGCCAACTGCGCCGACAGCGTGATCGGCTGCGCTTCGCCGGGATAGTCGTCCACGGACAGTCGCTCCGGGCTGGCCACTGCGGCCGGCGGGATGGTGACCTTGAATCGGTAGGGAAGATAAAAGGGTGAACCGGGGAGCTGCGAGCTGCAGACCGAGGGCTGGTCGAAGCACAGCTTGATCTGCAGCGATCCGGAATGCTCGCCCGCCGCCAGCGAGGCCTTGGGCGTGATGTTGACCACGAAGCTGTAGCCCGCGCCGGCATTCAGCTTGATGGCGGGCTCGAGGACACCCTCGCTGTCGATGATGGCGACGTTGAGTGTCTTGTCGACGGGGCGGTCCAACGAGCCCGTCACGGTCATGGGCATGGACCAGCCCTGGTCATAGCTGGCCGTCAAGGTGCCGGGCGAGAACGTGAGCTGGTAGGACGAGTCCTGGCCGCCGCCTCCGCCGCCCCCACCGCAACCTGTCAAAACCATGGCGAGCGCCAGCAGGCACCCCAGTTGCCGCCACTTGAGCATGAACCCTCCCTCGGTGTTCTGTGTTTTTTGAGTCGGCGGATTTTAGGGAGCAGGTTGTCGCTCGACCGCTTGCGGCCCCCGTCCTTGCGGGGGGTACGGTGTCCTCCACAATCCCATCCATCACTTCCAGCCTCGGGTGCCTCATGTCCAAGCTTTTCACCGTCTTCGTGTTGTCCGCCGCCTGCACCGGCGCCTTCGCCGCTGCCAAGCCCTGCGACGAACTCAAGGCCGAGATCGCCGCCAAGCTCGATGCCAAGGGCGTCAAGAACTACGAGATCGCTGCCGTCGAGAACGACAAGGTCGGCGACGCCAAGGTCATCGGCAGCTGCGATGGCGGCACCAAAAAGCTGACCTACGTCCGCAAGTGAGAGCCCGGCGATGAGCCTCTACCTCGACCACCTCGCCGGCCTGCAGCGCCACGCCGAGAGCGCGCTGGAGCGCACCGGCTTCGAAGCGTTGCTGATTGCCTCCGGCATCGAGAAATACGCCTTCCTCGATGACCGGCCCTATCTCTTCCAGGCCAACCCGCATTTCAAGCACTGGCTGCCGCTGACCAACCACCCGCATTCCTGGCTGGCGGTGCGCCCGGGCCAGAAGCCGCGCGTCGTCTACTACCAGCCCGACGACTACTGGCATGTGCCGCCGAGCGCGCCCAGCGGCGAATGGGTGGATGCGGTCGAGCTGGTCGTCATCCGCGAGCCGGAAGAGGCCGCCAAGGCCCTGGCCGACCTTGTCACGCCGCGCACCGCCATCCTCGGCGAGGCCGATGCGGCCCTGCCTGGCCTCACGCCCAACAACCCCGAGGCCCTGCTCAATCTGCTGCACTGGGCGCGTGGCGCGAAGAGCGCCTACGAGCTGGAGCAGATGCGCGCCGCCCAGCGCCGCGCCGTGCCGGGCCACAACGCCGCCCGCGCGGCCTTCCTGCGCTGCGAGAGCGAGGCCGGCATCCACCGCGCCTATCTGGTCGCCACCGGCCACACCGACCGCGACCTGCCCTACACCAACATCGTCGGCCTCAACGAGCATGCCGCGGTGCTGCACTACCAGTACCAGGACGAGAGCCCGCCGGCCGAATCGCGCAGCTTCCTCATCGATGCCGGCGCCCAGGTCAACGGCTATGCCAGCGACATCACCCGCACCTGGGTTGCACCCGGCCATGACGAGTTCGCGGCGCTGGTCGCGGCGATGGAGGTCGAGCAGCTGGCCCTTGTCGACGAGGTGCGCGAGGGTGTGGACTACCGCGACATCCACTTGAGCACGCATCGCCGCATCGCCGGCGTGCTGCGCGGTGCCGGCATCGTCAAGGGCATCAGCGTCGAAGCCATGGTGGAGGAGGGCGTCACCAAGCCCTTCTTCCCGCACGGCATCGGCCATCTGCTGGGCCTGCAGGTGCATGATGTCGGCGGCTTCATGGCCAGCGAGACGGGCGGCGTTGCGACCAAGCCCGAAGGCCATCGCTATCTGCGCCTGACGCGGCCGCTGCAGGCCGGCATGGTGGTCACCATCGAGCCGGGGCTGTATTTCATCCCGACGCTGCTGCGCCAGCTGCGCGAATCGCCTCACGCGGCCCAGGTGGATTGGGACGCGGTGGACCGGCTGGCGCGCTACGGCGGCATTCGCATCGAGGACGACGTGGCCTGCCGTGCCGCCGGCGAGGCGCCCGAGAACCTGACGCGGGACGCGTTCGCGCTGGCGTGATGCTGACGGCGGCGGTGTTGCTGGCCGGCGCGCTCGCGCTGCCCGCCAGCGCGCCACAGCCCGAAGCCCAGCTTGGCCTGGTCGCGGTCCAGGGCGAGGCCGCCACGGCGCGCGAGAAGAAGACGCTGGGCCAGCTCTTCAAGGCCGAGGCCTTGTTCGAGAAGCATCACGCACTGGCTCCGGCCGCGACCCTGAAGTTCAAGGTCTATGCGCGCACCCAGGCCGAGACGACGCAGGCGCTGGAGCTGGGCCTGATGGCGCCCGGCGGCCGCCGGCCCGTCGCGCTGGATGGCGAAGACCGTTTCGTCGTCGACCCGGCCTGGCGCGCCCTGGACGAGCGCACCGAGGTGCGCAGCCGCCTGGCCGATGGCCGCGTGACCTGGCGGCCCGACATCCGCACGCCCGGCCTGCCCGGCTCGAGCGAGGGCGAGCGCCGCCTGGGCGATCTGAGGCTGCAATGCCGCGTTGCCTTCGGCAGCGGTGTCGCCCGCGGCACCGACTTTTTCGGTGGCCTGTTCTCCTTCGGTGTCGACGACTGCTGGGACCGCGACTGGAGCCCGAGCAACTTCGCGGATCGGCCCCTCTTCGCGGTGACGCTGGTGAGCGGCGATCGGCGGCTGACCCTCAGCGAGCGCTTTCTGCACGGGTTGCGCGACGACGGTGGGCCCAAGTACGACTGGGGCTATTCGCTGCGCGAGCGCATGTTCCGCCTGCCCATGGGTGACACGACGTGGCCGGACGACACGCGGGTCGTCTTCGAGGCCATAGACGATCCCGCGACGCCGCCCGATGCGGCCCTGCTCGCGCTCAAGGACGACTGGGTCCAGGCCGCGCTGGCCCTCAAGCCCGACATGACACCCGCCGAGGTCGCACAGCAGGTCGGCCCGGCCAGCGACGACACCCGCTTCGAATCGGGTCGTCGGCTGCAGCGCCATCTGCGCGACCTCAAGACGCCGGCCGGGCCGGTGCAGCTGGAGCTGGTCAGCCTGTTCGATGCCAACGGCCGCCTGCTGAAAACCTCGCTCCGACGCTTCGATCTGCCCAGGCGTTAGCGCGGATCGCCGACCTGCACGCCCCGCCCGTGCGTGCCGACATAGACGCGGCCAAAGACCTTGGGGTCGCCGCTGATCTGCAGGATCAGGCCCCACTGGTGGGCGTCGTCGTTGATGCGCTGCCAGCTGGCGGCGCCATCAGTGGAGCGGAAGACACCGTATTGGCCGGCGACGCTGCCGACGAGGTAGAGGGCGGGTTCGCTCGCTCCCGGCGCCGCGTGGCCGAAGCCGAAGGCGTGGATTTCCGAGACGGCCGGCAGGCGCTTGAAGGCCCCGCTGTCGCCGGCGCGGTAGAGGCCGTGGAAGGCGGCCAGCCAGAGCTCGCCTTCGCGGCCCGGTGCGGCGTAGAGGCGGTCCTGGCCGCCGCGGTTGTCGCCGCGATTGCTGTGGTTGTTGCTGCCGGCTGCAGCGTGGGTGACGGGGCCCTGGGATGGATCTGGCAGGGCCAGCGGGCGCACGCTGAAGCTGTTGCCGCCGTCGTCGCTGGCGTAGAGCTGGTTGTCGAACAGCGCCATCGCGTGGAAGCGCTTGGGGTTCACGCGGTCGGCGACGACGCGGGTGCCGGCGGGCAGACCTTTCACGGCTGTCCATGTGTCGCCGCGATCATGGCTGACATGGGGAACACCGCCCTTGGGTGTCCACACCCAGGCCTTGCCATCGGCCGACACGGCGATGAAGCCGTCACCCGTCTTGCCTTCGGGCGCCGTCTTCGGCTCGCGCCAGGTCTTGCCACCGTCCAGCGAATAGCCGAGGTTCTTGCCGCCATCGCGCGCATGGCCGATGCGCACGATCACCTCGGGCGCCAGCTCAGCACCGGTCACATCGTGGGTGTTGCCGAAGAAGGGCGGCTTGGGGTTGCCGGGCGCGGGCGTGTCGAGGTCGGTGTGGACGAAGCCCGAGTAGTCGCCGATGGCCGTCACCAGCGGCACGCCCTGGGTCGGGCTGTGCAGGGCCAGGGCGACGGTCTCCTCGATGCCGGTGCTCATGACACGCCAGTGCGTGGGTTGGCCTTTGTCGACCTGGGTCAGGTCCAGGGTTTCCCAGCCGCCGTAGCCGGTGGTAAAGAGGGCGTGGTCGGGGTTGGTGGGGTTGATCTTGACGTCGTAGAGCCAGTGCAGGGGCGTGTCGGCCACATAGGGCGCGGCCGAGGCGTCGAACTTCGCGGCGGCGAACAGCGGCTTCCACGTCGCGCCGCCGTCCGTGCTGCGGAACAGCTCGTCGCCCTTGCCGCGGCCGGCGGTGCTGGCGAGCAGGCGGCGCGGGTTGCTGGCGTCGACGGTGACGGCGGCATAGCCGAAAGGCTGGGTGGCGCTGGGGCGCTCGGGCGTGATGTCGGCCCAGGCCTGTGTGCCCACCTCATAGCGCCAGACGGCGCCGTCCTTCATGCGATGCGGGCCGGGTTCGCTGGCATAGGCGACATAGAGCTTGCCGTCGCTCGCAAGTGCGGCGCGCATGGGGCGGTGCGCGGCCGGCGCGCCTGGCAGGGGCTGCCAGCTGGCACCGGCGTCGACGCTGCGCCACAGGCTGGGCCGGCCGATGACGGAGACACCGGCGTAGATCGTGCGGCTGGGCTGGCCGCGTTGGCCGCTGGCCGGGTCGAAGAGGATGAAGTTGATGGTCGCCTTGCCGTCGCTGCCGCCCCAGCTGGGTGGCGGGCCGTCGGACTCGTTGCGTTGCCAGGCGCTGTCGGGGAAGGCGTTGACGCGCTGGAAGCTGGCGGCCGAATCGCCGCTGCGCCACAGGCCGGCGAGGCGTGAGGCCAGGTAGATCACGCGGCCGTCGTTGGGGTCCACGGCCAGGCGCTCGCCGTTGCCGCGACCGCCTTCGTTGCCGCCGAGCTTGAAGGGCAGCTCGGTGCGCTGGAAGCTTTGGCCGCGGTCCCTGGAGCGCAGCAGGGCACCGTTGGGCACGGCCGGGTTGGTGTAGGTGCCGCAGGCCAGATAGAGGGCGTCGGGGTTGTTGGGGTCGACGGCCAGGCTCTCGACGCCCATCAGGTTGACCTCGCTCAGCGGCAGCCAGTCCAGCAGCGGCTGCCACCGTCCGGTGGCCGTGTCGCGGCGGTAGGCACCGCCCATGTCGGTGCGGGCGTAGCTCAGCCCCGGCACGGCGGGCTGGAAGGCGAAGCCGTCGACAAAGCCGCCGCCGACGATGGCGACGGAGCGCCACTGGTAGGGCAGGTTGGCGGGCGGTGCGGCCTGGGCGACCTGCGCACAGGCGCCGGCCAGCAGCAGGGCGCCCAGCAGGGGCTTGATGGAATTCATGTCTCCAGCTCTTGTTCAAATGACAGCGCTGGACATCGTAATTTGTTCGCGCGATGAACAAATACGGTTTACCCGTGGAAACCGGCCGTGGCGGCCCGCCGGCCGGCGCTCAGGCGGGGCGCGGGGCCTGCTGTGCGATCGCCTCACTCAGGTGCCGATGCGCCGGGCCTTCCCAGACGACGGGCAGCTGGTTCCTGGCTTGCAGGTAGTGGTGAGTGAAGACGCCCAGGTAGGCTTGCAGGGTCTTCTCGGCGGACGCGTCGCCCGCCAGCTGCAGGCAGCGCGCGGCGACTTCGCTGGTGCAGAAATGGTCGCTGCAGCGGGACCGGCGCAGCCGGTATTGCGAGCCCCCCGCGGGCGCCAGGCTGAGCACCGGCATGTGGTTCAGATAGGGGCTGCGGCTGAACATCTTGCGCGCCTCCGACCAGGTGCCGTCGAGCAGGATGAAGAGCGGTCGCCGGGTCTGGCCGCCCGGGTCCGGCGCGCGGGGCGCGAGGGTGTGCACCACGCGTTCCGGCGCGGCGTACTGGCCCGGGAACACGACATAGCACTCCCAGGCCGGGTCGCTCAACAGCGCGAGGAGGGCGGGATCGGGCTGGGTGCGCGACCAGCCGAAGGCGAAGGTGTCGGCGACCACGTCCGCGATCAGCCAACCCGTGTTGGTCGGCTTCAGCGGTTCGATGTCGGCCATCAGCAGGCAGACCGCGGCGTGCGTGTTCACCGAGGGGCGCAGGGCGCACATGCAGTGCGTCGGCACCAGCCGGCAGCCCTCGCAGCGCTCCCGCTTGAAGCCGCCGCGAGCCGAAAAGGGCTTGGTGGAATTCGCCAGGCGCGCGGCGCGCAGAAGAGAGACGGCATGAGACATGCGCGGATTGTCGAGGCCGCCGCCAGGCTCAACGGGTGCGCAGGGACGCGATCAAGCCGTCGCAGGCCAGCTCCACCAGATCCAGCACCTCCTCGAAGCCGGCCTCGCCACCGTAGTAGGGGTCAGGCACATGACGCTTGCCGGTTGCCGGCGCGTAGTCCAGCAGCAGCTTGAGCCTGTGCCTTTGTGCAGACGGGCACAGCGCTTGCGCATTGGCGAGATTGTCCTCGTCCATGGCGAGCACGAGATCGAAGCGGGTGAAGTCCTCGGCGATCAGCTTGCGCGCACGCAGCGTGCTGAGGTCGTAGCCTCGCTTCAACGCATGCTCCTGGCTGCGTTCATCCGGCGGTGCGCCGACGTGATAGCCGTGCGTGCCGGCCGAGTCCACCTCGACGTCCAGCCCGGCCGCCGCCAGCTTGGCGCGCATGACGCCCTCGGCCGTGGGGCTGCGGCAGATATTGCCCATGCAGAAGAACAGGATGCGGCGTGTGGTCATGACAGCGATTTTGCGGGCCGAGCGCCGGGCCGCTCCCTAGCCGGCCCGCTCTGGCGATGCGCTTGCCGGTCGAGCCAGCAAGCATCGCCTGCCGCACGCGAGACGCGTGTGGCGTTCGAGCCGTCCAAGCTCGCGCAGGCGAGCTGGGAGCCGCGGCTCTCACTCCCCTCGGGGGCTGAGGCCGGACCCAGTGCGCCCAGTGGGCGCGCTGTGCCTGCCGAAGCTCTGCGGTCTTGGCCGCAGAGCGGTCCCGGCCAGGGTACTCACTGGACGAGGGGCTTCAGATTCCTAGAACCTCATGTCGGCGCGCAGGGAAATGACGCGGAAGGTCGTGTTGCGCGACCAGGTGTCGGTCACCAGGTTGTGGCTGCTGATCGGGTCGACATAGCTCGCCTCGGACGTGACCTGCGCGTCGCGCGGCAGCAGGTTGGCCAGGGACAGCCGCCAGTTGATGCCGTCGCGCACCGAGCCGCTGGCCCAGGACAGATAGGCGTCGAACTGGCGGCGCGAGGTCTCCTCACGCCTCAGGTTCTCGGTCTGCTGCACGCGCGTGCCCGGCACGTAGTTGAAGTTGAAGCCGCTGCCGAAGTTCTGGCCCAGGGCCTTCCAGCGATGGTCCAGGCCGAAGTTCAGGCTGCCGCGGGGCTGCTGGTCCAGGCGGGCGTTGGAGCCGGGGATGCCCTTGACCTTGCTGTCGAAGACGGCGACGTTGAAGCGCAGCAGCAGCAACTGCCACTCGGGCGGCGCTTCTTCCCAGACCTCGTCCAGTCTGGCCTTGACCTCGAATTCCAGGCCCATGGTGCGGGCGCCTTCCATGTTGCGTGGCCGGCTGACCCAGCGCTGCGAAGTGCTGTCCCAGGGCACGGTCTCCAGGTCGATGCGGCTGCGGATCAGGCTCTTGATGTCGCGCAGGAAGGCGCTGCCCGACACGATGCCGCCGGTGGGCAGCCAGTGCTCCAGGCTCAGGTCCACGCCGGTGGCGAGTTCGGGCTTGAGGTCGGGGTTGCCGGCGCGGTCGGCATAGGTCGGCAGATTGGGGCCGCTGGGATAGGTGGTGTTGATGGTGGGTCGCGCGATCAGGTCGTTGAGATTGGGCGAGCGGTAGCTGCGCGTCAGGCTCAGGCGCACCTGGTCCTTGGGCATGGACTCTGGCTTCCACAGCAGGTGGAAGAGGGGCGAGGTGACCTGGGACACATTGCGCGTGTCGGGCAGCAGGCCGGCGGCGTCGGCCTGGGTCTCGATGCGCTCGTAGCGGATGCCGGCGTAGACCGACCAGATCTTGCTCGGGCTCCACTCGTCCTGGGTATAGGTGGCGAAGCGCTGGCTGCGCGAGCCCAGGGTGTCGCCGAACTTCTGCAGCGCCGGCGACTCCTCGCCATCGATCAGGGTGCGGCGCAGCTGGGTGCGGCGGCTCTGCTCGCTCTCGACGCCGGTGACCCACTGATGCTCCTTGGCGGTCTTCAGGCTCCATTTGGCGCCCAGGCTGGTCTGTTCATCCTCGGTGACGTTGTGGTCGTCCTGGACGCGCTGCATGTCGATGCCCACGTCCTTCAGCGTCTCGCGGCGCTGGCTGTTGCTGGTGGACTTGAAGCCGCCGCGGCCGACGCGGAAGTCCCATGTCTCGTTTGCGGTGGGCCGGTAGTTGGCCGACAGGTTGACGCGGATGTTGTGCACGCGGCCGTCGTTCTCGCCCTGCACGTCGCGAAAGCGCGTGAAGCCCACGGCGTTGTTCTGGCTGCTGCCCTCGCTCTGCGACAGCGCGAAGAAGGGTGCGAGGTTGAAGCTGAGCGTGTCGCTGTACTTCCAGCGCAGCCGGGCATTGCCGTTCAGGTTGGCGCTGTGGCCCATGCTCTGGCCCTGCTGCACGGTCTCGTTCAGCACTTCGCCGGTGTCGGTGTCGACGACGCGGTTGTGCGAATCGATGTTGTTGAAGCGCCGGTGCAGGCCGCCGTTGGTGGACATGGCGCCGACGAACTCGTCGCCGTTCGGGCCGCCCCATTTCAGGTTGCGCGTCCAGCTGAAGTCGGCCTGCGGTTCGCCGCGGTCGCGGCCCAGCGTGAAGCGCAATTCGTGGTTGGACTTGACCAGAGGCTCGCGCAGGATGATGTTGATGGTGCCGGCAATCGCCCGCGCGCCGGTCTCGGCGGTGGGGGCGCGGTAGATCTCGATGCGCTCGACCTGGTCGGGCGGCAGGTCTTCCACCGCAAAGCCGGCCGGCGCGCGTTCACCGTCGACGAGGATCTGCGTGAAGCCTGCCCCAAGGCCGCGCATGCGGATGTCGCCGCCACGGCCGGGACGGCCGCCGATGGTGACGCCAGGCAGGCGGCGCAGCACGTCGCCCAGCACCGTGTCGCCATAGCGGTCCAGGTCCTCGCGCTCGATGACGATCTTGCTGGCCGTGCTGTTGCGGCGGCGGCTGTTGGCGGTGGGGCCGCCGCTGACCTCGACGCGGTCGAGCTTGTTGCCCGCGCTGCTCGCCGCGGGAGCGGGGGCAGCGGGCGGTTTGGCCGACTGGGCCGCGCTCAAGGCGCTGGCACACAGCAAGGCCAGCGAGAAGAGGAGGCGGCGCATGGCCGCGCATTCTGGCGGCGCGGCCGTTACGGCCGCTCACGTAAAGCGCTCATTTACATGAGCGGAAGTGATGGCTCTACGCGGTCAGAAACGCCAGCCCAGGCCGATGCTGGCCAGGGTCGGATTGACCTTGAACTTGCCGGCCGCGGTGCCGCTGGAATAGACCGTGGTCTGCAGGTCGACCTTCTTCAGGTCGAAGTTCAGATAGGTGCCCTTGGCGACCTCGACGTCAGCGCCGATTTGCCAGGCGGCGCCCCAGCTGTTGCGCTTGATGCTGGGATGCAGGGCAGTCTGCACGGCAGGCGCGAACTCCACGCTGGAGAAGTTGGTGTAGTTCACGCCGGCGCCGACGTAGGGGCGCACCGTGCCGGTCGGGAGGAAGTGGTACTGCAGCGTCAGCGTGGGCGGCAGATGCTTCAGCGAGCCGATGGCGCTGCCGTTGGAGTAGATCGTCTGCTTCTGCGGATAGGTCAGGATCAGCTCGGCGGCGATGTTCGGCGCGATGAAGTAGCTGAAGTCGACCTCGGGAAAGGTCTTGTTGTTGATGGACAGACCCAGACCCGTGCTGTCCTTGTTGGCGGAATCCAGGTGCAGGGCGCGCACGCGCACGAGCAGCGGGCCTTCGTCGGCGAAGGCGGGTTGCAGGGCCAGTGCGGCGACGGCAGCGGCGATGAGGATCTTCTTCATTCAATGGCTCCAAAGATGGGACGTATCCCGATGGAGTCATTGCAAGCCCGGGGCCGCAACACGGGTTTGAGGCAACGCAAAGTCGCCCCGCCCGGCGCTGGCGCTCAGCGGCCGGGTTTGTGTTGCATCAAGACTTGTTGCCGAGGCCGAGGCGTTTGCACAACTCGAGCGTCAGCGCCGATTGGTTCAGCGTGTAGAAGTGGAGGCCCGGCGCGCCGCCATCGATCAGGCGCTCGCACAGCCGCGAGATGACGTCCAGGCCGAAGGCGCGGATGCTGGCGGCATCGTCCATGAAACCTTCCATCTTCATCTGCACCCAGCGCGGGATGTCGATGCCGTCGCGCTGCGCGAACTGGGCGATGCGGCCGTAGTTGTGGAAGGGCATGATGCCCGGCACGATGGGCTGGGTGACGCCCAGCTTGCGGGCCTCGTCGACGAAATGGAAATAGGCGTCGGCGTTGAAGAAGAACTGCGTGATCGCGCCGTCGGCACCGGCGCGCATCTTGTCGGCGAAATGCTGCATGTCCTTGGCGGCATAACGCTGCTGCGGATGCACCTCGGGGTAGGCGGCGACTTCAATGTGCCATGCCTCGCCCTGCCTGTTTTTCTCAAATTGGCGGATGAAGCTGACCAGCTCGGAGGCGTAGCGGAACTCGCCGGCCGTGGCCGTGCCGCTGGGCAGGTCGCCGCGCAGGGCCACGACGCGGTGGATGTTCTGGGCGCGGTAGGTGGCCAGGATCTCGGCGATGTTCTCGCGCGTGGAGCCGACGCAGCTCAGATGCGGCGCGGCCTCGAAGCCGGCCGCGGCGATGTCCATCACGGCGGAGAGGGTCTTGTCGCGCGTGGAGCCGCCGGCGCCATAGGTGACGCTGAAGTACTGGGGCTTCAGTGCGCCCAGGTCTTGCACGACGGCCTTGAGCTTCTCGACGCCGACCGGCGTGTTGGGAGGGAAAAATTCGAAACTGACAGGGGTGCTCATCGGGAGGCCCACAAGAAGAATTCGCGATTGCCATCACCGCCGGTGATGGGGCTGTCGAAGTAGTCCAGCACCTTGAGGCCGAGGGCCGTGCAGGCCAGGCGCACGCGGGCTTCCAGTCTCGGGTAGTCGGCCTCGTCCTTGACGAGACCGCCCTTGCCCAGGGCTTGTGGCCCCAGCTCGAACTGCGGCTTGATGAGCACGAGCAGATGGCCGTGCACCTCCAGCCAGGGCAGCAACTCCGGGAGGCTGCCCACCATGGAAATGAAACTCAGGTCGCCGACGATGAGGGTGAAGCCTCCCGTCGGCTGGTGCTGGCGCAGCACGTCCAGCTCGCGCACATGCACGCCCTCCAGGGCGGTCACGCGCGGGTCGGCCTGCAGCCTGGCATGCAGTTGGCCATGGCCGACGTCCACACCGACGACATGGCGGGCGCCATGGGCCAGCAGGCAGTCGGTGAAGCCGCCGGTGCTCTGGCCGACGTCCAGCACGGTGTGGGCCGTGACGTCGAAGCCCACGCGGGCCAGCGCGCCTTCCAGCTTGAGCCCGCCGCGCGACACATAGCGCAGCTCCGCGTCGTCGGTGACGCGCAGCTGGGCCGTGTCGGGCAGGTCCTCGCCGGCCTTTTTCAGCACGGCCCAGCCGGTGGGCGAGGCCCATTCGGCGGCACCATTGCTGATCAGACGCTGGGCCATCGAACGGGTCGGCGCCAGGCCTTGGGCGACGAGGAACTGGTCAGCGCGCATTGGCGATCAATAGCGATAGGTGTCGGGCTTGTACGGGCCGGCCTTGCTGACACCGATGTAGGCGGCCTGCTCCTCGGTCAGCTCGGTCAGCTGTGCGTTCAGCGTGGTCAGCTGCAGGCGGGCGACCTTCTCGTCCAGGTGCTTGGGCAGCACATAGACCTGGCCGACCTTGTAGTTGTCCTTGTGCGCGAACAGCTCGATCTGGGCGATGGTCTGGTTGGCGAAGGACGAGCTCATCACATAGCTCGGGTGGCCCGTGCCGCAGCCCAGGTTCACCAGGCGACCCTTGGCCAGCAGGATGATGCGCTTGCCGTCCGGGAAGATGACGTGGTCGACCTGGGGCTTGATCTCTTCCCACTCGTATTTCTCGAGGGCCGCGACCTCGATCTCGTTGTCGAAGTGGCCGATGTTGCAGACGATGGCGTTGTTCTTCATCGCGGCCATGTGCTCGTGGCGGATGACGTTCTTGTTGCCCGTCGTCGTCACGAAGATGTCGGCCTTGTCCTGGGCGTATTCCATGGTCACGACGCGATAGCCTTCCATCGCGGCCTGCAGGGCGCAGATGGGGTCGATCTCGGTGACCCACACTTGCGCCGACAGCGCACGCATGGCCTGGGCCGAGCCCTTGCCCACGTCGCCGTAACCCGCGATGACGGCGATCTTGCCGGCGATCATCACGTCGGTGGCGCGCTTGATGCCGTCCACCAGGCTCTCACGGCAGCCATAGAGGTTGTCGAACTTGCTCTTGGTGACCGAGTCGTTCACGTTGATGGCGCGGAACAGCAGCGTGCCCTTGTCCGACATTTCCTTCAGGCGGTGCACGCCCGTGGTCGTCTCTTCGGTCACGCCGATGATCTCGGCGCTCTTGCGGGTGTACCAGGTGGCGTCCTCGGCGACCTTCTTCTTGATGGCCGCGAACAGGATGCGCTCTTCCTCGCTGCCGGGGTTGGCCAGCACGGACAGGTCCTTCTCGGCCTTCTGGCCCAGGTGCATCAGCAGCGTCGCGTCGCCGCCGTCGTCCAGGATCATGTTGGGGCCTTCGCCGGCCGTGCCCTTGGCGCCGAATTCGAAGATGCGATGGGTGTAGTCCCAGTAGTCTTCCAGCGTCTCGCCCTTGTAGGCGAACACGGGCGTGCCGACGGCGGCCAGGGCCGCGGCGGCGTGGTCCTGCGTCGAGAAGATGTTGCAGCTGGCCCAGCGCACTTCGGCGCCCAGGGCCTGCAGGGTCTCGACCAGCACGGCCGTCTGGATGGTCATGTGCAGGGAGCCGGTGACGCGGGCGCCCTTCAGCGGCTGCGAGGCGGCGTATTCCTTGCGGATGGCCATCAGCGCCGGCATCTCGTGCTCGGCGATCTTGATTTCCTTGCGGCCCCAGTCGGCCAGCGACAGGTCCTTGACGATATGGGCGGGAAGATTGGCGGTCATGCAGAGCTCCTTCAAGCGAATGAAGCCGCTGGCAGTGACGGTGCGGGGAGATCAATCCTCACCCAGGCACGGTCGGCCAGCGGGTGAGCGCAGTTGCAGGGGGCAAACTTCCGAGCCTGGCCTCAAGGGTGAGGTTGCAACGCTCCTCGGAAGAGGCAGCATTCTAGCCGGCGGCGCGCAAAAGCGAGATGTCCTCGCGCGGCGGGGCGCCGAAAAGGCGGCGGTATTCACGGCTGAACTGGCTGGGGCTCTCGTAGCCGACCCGGTGGGCGGCGCTGGCGGCGTCCAGGCCGTCGCCCAGCATCAGCCGGCGCGCCTGCTGCAGGCGCAGGTTCTTCTGGAACTGCAGTGGCGACAGGGCGGTCAGCTGCTTGAAGCGCAGATGCAGGGTCGACGGGCTCATGTGGGCCAGCTCGGCCAGCTCGTCGATGGACAGGGGCTCGGCATAGCGGCGCGACATCTGTTCCACGACGCGAGCAAGCCGCCGCGTGGTGCTGTCGGTGTGGGCCAGCGCCCGCAGCCGCGGCCCCAGCGGCCCGGTCAGCACGCGGTAGAGGATCTCGCGCCGTACCAGCGGCGCCAGCGTCTTCAGGTCCTGGGGCTGGTCCAGCAGCTGCAGCAGGCGCAGGGCGGCGTCCAGCAGCGGCGCGGTGACGGGCGCGACCTGCAGGCCCGGCTCGTCGTCGCCGGCCGGCGCGTCGCCGTCCAGCAGCAGCTCGGCCAGGGCCTGGGTCTCGCAGGAGATGCGGATGCAGAGATAGGGCTTGTCGGCGCTGGCCTCGACGACGCGGCCGCGCGGCAGCAGGGTCATGGGCACGACCAGGCATTGCAGGGCGTCGTAGTGCACGATGCGCTCGCCCAGCTGGGCCTGCTTGCGCCCCTGCAGGACGAGGACGAGGCCGGGGTCGTAGATGGCCGGCACGGGCAGGGCCGGCGCGCTGGCGCGGATCAGCCTCAGCCAGGGCAGGGCGGTGTCGTGCAGGCCGTCGGCCGGTGCGCGGGCCAGGGTCAGCGCGATGCTGCGCTGGCGCAGGGTTTGCAGGTCGTCATCGGTGGCCATGCGGTGGATTGTGCAAATGCTTCAACCGGCCCGGCGTCCTGTGGGGTCTTGGCCCGGAGGATTGGGCAAGCAAGTCCGAGCTTTGTGCTGGGCGATGCCGGGGTGATTTCCTAAGCTGTCGCCGTCCCGTTGATGATTGATTCAAGGAGTCCCTTCATGACGACGAACACGACGAACTTTCCCCGCCGACGCCTCGGCAGCGCCGGCCCCGAGGTCTCGGCCCTGGGCCTGGGCTGCATGGGCATGTCCGATTTCTACGGCCCGGCCGACGACGCCCTGTCCCTGGCCGTGCTGAACCATGCACTGGACATCGGCATCAACTTCCTCGACACGGCCGACATGTATGGCATCGGCGCCAACGAGCGCCTGATCGCCCAGCTGCTGGCCACGCGCCGCGACGAGGTCTTCATCGCCACCAAGTTCGGCCATGTGCGCTCGACCGACGGCGCCGTCACACGCATCGACGGCAGCCCCGCCTATGTGCGCGAAGCCTGTGACGCCAGCCTCAAGCGCCTGGGTGTCGACCACATCGACCTCTACTACCAGCATCGCGTCGACAAGACCGTGCCGATCGAGGAGACCGTCGGCGCCATGGCCGAGCTGGTCAAGGCCGGCAAGGTGCGCCATCTCGGCCTGTCCGAGGCCTCGGCGACGACCATCCGCCGCGCCCATGGCGTGCACCCGATCGCCGCGGTGCAGACCGAATATTCGATGTGGACGCGCGACGTCGAGGCCGAGGTGCTGCCGACCTGCCGCCAGCTTGGCATCGCCCTGGTGCCCTACAGCCCGCTGGGCCGCGGCTTCCTGACCGGCGCCATCCGCTCCGCCGATCAACTGGCCGCCGACGACCGCCGCCGCATCCACCCGCGCTTCCAGGGCGAGAACATGGATCACAACCTCGCTCTGGCCGATGCCTTGCGCGCCCTGGCCGAGGAATGGAGCTATACGCCGGCCCAACTGGCTCTCGCCTGGCTGCTGGACCGGGGCCCCGACATCATTCCCATCCCCGGCACGCGCAGCATCGCCCGCCTGGACGAGAACGCGCTGGCGGCGCGCATCCAGCTCGACGGTGGCCGGCGCGACCGCATCGAGACCCTGCTGGCCACGCATGCCATCGCGGGCACGCGTTATCCCACGGCGCAGATGGGCTCGGTCAACGTGTGATGCTTCTGTAGGCCCAGAAGCGCGGCAGCAAAAAGCCGGTGGCGATGACGCCGACCAGGCAGATCGCGCCACCGACCCAAATGGCGGGCGCGACGCCCCAGGCGTCCGCCATGAAGCCGGCCCGCGCATTGCCGATCAGCGGGCCGGTCAGATAGCTGATCATCTCGATGCCGGCGAGGCGGCCCCGCAGCGTGTTGGGAATGGTCTCGTTCCAGATCGTGCCGCGGAACACGCCGCTGACCATGTCGGCGGCGCCCGCAATCGCGAGGCACACCAGGCCCAGCACCAGGCTGGGTGCAAAGCCCAGCGCGACGATGCCGATGGCCCACACGGCCGCCGCGATGACGACGGCGCGGCCGTGGCGGCTGACCTTGCCGGTCCAGCCGCTGAAGAGGCCGATGATCAAAGCGCCGACCGACATCGCCGACAGCAGCCAGCCGACCGACTCGGTGCGCCCGTCCGCCGCCGCCATGGCCGGGAAGAGAGCGACCGGGAAGGCAAAGGCCATGGCGACGATGTCGACGATGTACGTCCCCATCAGCTCGGGGCGTTTCCAGGCGAAGCGCAGGCCCTCGGCCAGGTCGGCCAGCAGATGCGGGCGCTCGCCCGGTGCATCGAGGGTGCCGATGGCTTGGCGGGGAATGCGGGCGATGAAGAACAGTGCGGCGATGAAGGTCGCGAAGTCGAAGACATAGGCGCCGACCGCGCCCCACTCGGACAGCAGGATGCCGGCCAGCGCCGGCCCGGCCACCATGCCCACCGTGCCGCGCACGGACGACAGCGCCGCCACGGCGGCGAACTCCTCGGGCTTGGCCAGTTTTTGAGTCAAGGCCTCCAGCGCCGGGCGGTGGAAGCCGCTGGCGCCCTGCAGCACGGCCACCAGCGCGTAGATGGCGAGCACGCTGGGTGCGGCGCTCAGTGCGTTCATCAGCAGGCCGGCGACGCACAAGGCCATCAAGGCCTCGGAGCCGATCAGCAGTCGCTTGCGGTCCACGCGGTCCGCCACGGCGCCGCCGAGCAGGCCGCAGACGACGACGGGAATCAGTTGCACCAGGCCGAGCAGGCCGACCTGGGCGTTGGAGTGGGTCAGCTGATAGAGCTGCCAGGGCACGGCCACATAGCTGACCATGGTGCCCAGCCCGGAGATGA
>CBHWBD010000098.1:0-18328 GCA_966111775.1 uncultured Comamonadaceae bacterium
AACGGGCCGGCTTGGGAGCGGCCCTGCGCTCGGCCCAATATTTCACCTAGCTTCATGCACACCAAAACCCTCACTCCCACGGCAGGCCAGGGCGTGCTGCTGCCCATGCTCTTCATCGGGCTGATGTTTTTCATCCTCGGCTTCGTCACGTGGCTGAACGGCTCGCTGATTCCCTTCCTGAAGATCGTCTGTGAGCTGAACAACTTCCAGGCGCTGTGGGTGGCCTTCGCCTTCTACATCGCCTACACCGTCATGGCCCTGCCTTCAGCGGCCATCCTGGCGCGCATCGGCTACAAGCGCGGCATGACGGCGGCTCTCGGCGTCATGGCCCTCGGTGCGCTGGCCTTCATCCCGGCGGCCAGGTCGGGCCAGTACGCGATCTTCCTGCTGGCCCTGTTCACGCTGGCCAGCGGCATGACGCTGATGCAGACGGCCATCAACCCCTACATCGTCTGCATCGGTTCGCGGGAGAGCGCGGCCATGCGCATCTCCATCATGGGCCTGTTCAACAAGGGCGCCGGCATCGTCGTGCCGCTGGTGTTCTCGGCCCTGATCCTGTCGGGCATGGAGCGCTTCTCGGAATCCGCCCTCGCGGCCCTGGACGCGGCCGGCCGCGAGGCGCTGCGCAGCGAGCTGTCCCAGCGCCTGGTCTTCCCCTACGCCGTGATGGCAGCGGGCCTGGTCATCTTCATGGCCCTCATCCACTTCTCGTCGCTGCGCGAGCCCGAGCTGGAGACGGTGGGCGAACCCTCGGCCGCGGTCAAGCGCTGGGGTGTGTTCCAGTACCCGCAGGTGGTGCTGGGTGCCATCGCGCTGTTCGGCTATGTCGGCGTCGAGGTCATCGCCGGCGACACCATCGGCCTCTACGGCCGCCAGCTCGGCGTGGCCCACTACGGCGTGCTGACGTCCTACACCATGGGCTTCATGGTGCTGGGCTATCTGCTCGGCGTCGTGCTGATCCCGCGCTGGATGTCGCAGCGCGCGGCGCTGATCTTCTCGGCGGTCAGCGGCATCGCCTTCGTCCTCGGCGTGGCGCTGTCGTCACCGACCGACTCTGGCATGTCCCAGGCCCTGTTGGGCTGGGGCGGCGTGCCCGCGGTGCCCAACACTGTGTTCTTCCTGGCCATGCTGGGCCTGTCCAATGCCCTGGTCTGGCCGTCCATCTGGCCGCTGGCCCTCGAAGGCCTGGGCAAATCCACGGCGGCCGGTTCGGCCCTGCTCATCATGGGCATTGCCGGTGGTGCGCTCATCCCCATGCTCTACGGCCACTTCGCCGATGTGTGGACGCCGCAGAGCGGTTATTGGGTCATGCTGCCCTGGTACGGGCTGATTCTTTTCTACGCCTTGTTCGGCAGCCGCCTCAGGCGTTGGTGAAGCCTTCTTCGGCGCAGGGCTCCAGCCTTGCGGCCACGGCCAGCGCTGATCGCACGGCGCTTTCCAGCAGCGGCACGCCGGTTTCGGCGTAGGAGCCGCACCACCACAGGCGACGTCCGGGTTGCTCATGCAACTGCTGCAGCGCCGTCAGCGCCGCAGCGCTGTCGACGCCCAGCAGCGGGCGTTCGAAGCGGGCGCGACCGACGATGCTGTCATCTCGCGGCGAGCGCTGTGGCATCACGGTTTGGAACAGGGGTGCGGCGTGGCGAAGCCCCGGCTGCACGCGGTTGATCCAGATGGTGCTTTCGGGCTGCTCGTGTTCGGGGCAGACGCGCGCATTCACCGGCGACCAGTCGGCGCGGCGCTCCGGCATCAGCGCGGTGTCGCTGTGCATCAGCACTTCCAGTGCACGGTAGCGGAAGGCGGCCAGCGCAGCGGCTTCGTCCGGCGCGGCGTCGGCCAGCAGGGCGAGGGCCTGGTTGGCCTGGGTGGCGAAGACGACGTGGTCGAAGGTCTCCTCGCCCGTGGCGTGCTGCACCAGCACCTGCGCGGCCCCGGTTGGGCGCCGAACGGCTACCACGCCGGCGTTGCACTGCACGCGCGTGATGCCGGCCAGCAGCTTGGCGGCCACCGCGTCGGCGCCATCGCGCGCACGGCGCACGCTCTCACGCGCCAGGCCGGCAGTGGCGTAGCCGGCGACCACGGCTGCGGGGTAGGCGCGTGCGTCGGCCGTGCTGCAGGTGGCGATGGTGGCGATGGCCGGCAGCAGCAGGCCGTCCACGAACTCAGGCGCGATGCGCTCGGCGGCGACGAACTCGCCGATGCTGGCGCCGGCCAGGTCGCCGGCAGCCTGCGCCGCGCGCACCCGGACCTGGAAGCGCAGCGCGCCCCGCGCGATGCGCAAGCCGCGCGCGCTGGCCACGTCCTGAGGCAGCACGAAGGGCAGAGACCAACTGCCCAGGCGTGCATTGCGCCAGCGAAAGTAGGCGCGGCCGTCACCGCCGCAGAAAGTGGTGGCGTAGTCCACGGCCTCCGTGGCCATGCCCAGGTCCGCATAGATCCGGGTCAGCGTCGGGTAGTAGCCGGGATAGAACACGCGCAGCGGCACGTCGACCCGCAGGCCCGGGGCGATGGCGTCCAGCGTCACCGAGCTGGCGACGAAGCCCGGCACCGCGTGGCGTTCGAACAGCGTCACTGCATGGCGCCGCGACAGCTGCCACGCTGCGACGAGGCCGGCGATGCCGCCGCCAATCACGGCGATCTTCATTCCCGAAGCCTATTGCTCCGATGAACCCTTGGTCAGCAGAGTCTTGACCACCACGGGACGGGTGGGCGAAGCGCTGGCCGTCATCTGGGCCTTGCCCTCTTTCAACGCCACGCTGTCGGACAGGATGTTGACGGCCTCGTTCAGCAGGACGTCGTTGACGGCGTCCCGGGTCTTCTGGGCGGCGAGATCCTTGCCGAGCTTGCGTTCATTGAACTGCAGGCCGTCGTCCGCCAGTTCGCTGCCCTGCGCCGCGCTCGCCCCCGTACCGCCCACCATGGCGGCCAGGCGCTTCTCCAGGGCGGCGCGTTCCTTGCGTCGCACGCCTTCGTTGAGCGAGATGACATTGTTCTTGCGCAGGTCCTGGGCTTTGGCCAGGTCCTCCAGCAGGCCCTGGTAGTCGGGGTCGCGCCGGACACGGCTCTCGTGCCATGCCAGCAGGTGCGGCAGCTGGGGCGTGATGTTGCCCACGGGCGCGTAGTCGGCCGCCTTGATGCGGGTCCACGGCAGGGCGTTGCCGAAGCTCGACTCACCGAACTGGCTGTCGTCGCCGCTGGATGGGAAGGGAATGTCCGGCGTCACGCCACGCAGTTGCGTCGTGCCGCCGTTCACCCGGAAAAACTGCGCGACGGTCAGCTTCAGGTCGCCGAGCACCGGCGTCGCATTCTTGGCGTAGCGGTCGAGGCTGGCGATGGTCTGGACCGTGCCCTTGCCGAAGCTGGGCTCGCCGATGACCAGGCCGCGACCGTAGTCCTGAACCGCTGCCGCGAAGATTTCCGACGCCGAAGCCGAACCCCGGTTGATCAGCACACCCAGCGGGCCGGTCCAGGCCAGGCCGGTATCGGTGTTCTTTGCCACGGTGATGTCGCCTTTGGCGTCGCGGGTCTGAACCACCGGCACCTTGCCGACGAACAGGCCCGTCAGCTCCACCGCTTCGCGCAGTGAACCCCCGCCGTTGCTGCGCAGGTCCATCAACACGCCCTCCACCTTCTGGGCCTTCAAATCCTGCAGCAGCCGGGCCACGTCGCGCGCCGCGCTGCGATAGTCCTTGTCGCCCCGTTGCAGGGCAGCGAGGTCCTCGTAGAACGAGGGCAGGGTGATCACGCCCACCAGGCGCTTGCCCTCGCCGGTCGCCACCGAATACACCTTGGCCTTGGCCGCGCTGTCCTGCATCGTGATGGTGTTGCGGACCAGGGCCACGGTCTTGACCGAGGCGTCGGGCCCGCTGTCGGCCGGCAGGATGTCCAGCCGCACCGTCGAAGCCACCGTGCCGCGAATCAGGGCCACCGCATCATCCAGGCGCCAGCCGACCACGTCGTCCATCGCACCCGCCGCGCCTTGCCCGACGCCCACGATACGGTCGCCCACCTTCAGCTGCCCCGACACGCTCGCGGGCCCGCCCGCCACCAGTTCGCGGATGGTGATGTAGCCGTCGATCTCGGTGAGCACGGCGCCAATGCCCACCAGCGACAGGCGCATCGCGATGTCAAAGTTCTCCGCGGCGCGCGGCCCCATGTAGTTGGTATGGGGCTCGATTGCCATCGTGTAGGCATTCATGAAGGCCTGGAAGGCGTCGGCGCTGGAGATCTTGCCCAGGCGCTTGGCGGCGCTGTCGTAGCGCTTGTCGAGCACCTTCCGGATGGCCGCGTCGTCCTGGCCGGCGAGCTTGAGCCGCAGCCAGTCATTCTTGACGCGCTTGCGCCAGAGCTCGAGGGACTCGGCTTCGGTCGCGGGCCAGGGCTGGTCCTTGCGGTCGATCATCAGCGTCTCGTTGCGCTCGAAGTCGAAGCCCTTGGGAAGCAGGCTGCGGGCAAAGGCCATCCGCTCGGCCGCCCGGCGTTCGTAAAGGTTGAAGATCGCGAACGGCGCGCGCAGGTCCTCGGTCAGGATGGCATCGTCAAGCCGGGTGCGGTCAGCAGCCAGGCGGTCGATGTCGGACTGCAAGAAGTAAAGCTTCTCGGGGTCGAGCGACTTCAGGTACTGGTCGAACACCTTGCTCGACAAGGCATCGTCGAGCGGGACGGCCTTGTAGTGGAAGCGCGACAGGAGGTCCGCAGCCAGGCGAGCCGCCTTGGCCTCCTGCGCCGCCGGCTTCAACTGCGGCGGGTAGGCCAGCTCCGTGTCCGCATGGGCAACCTGCAGTGCGGCCGCCATGGCCAGCACGAATCCAATCAGCTTCTTTCCCAATCTCACTCCACCACGGTTGAACGGCCTATGAACACAGGCAGGCCTGGATGGTGCCATGTCACGCGAGAGGCTGCCGTGGAGCGCCAGATCACCTCGCGGCGAAACGATCGCGCAGCGGGTCGAGCAGCGGGCCGTAGCGCTGCGCCGGCTTCGACGCGGCGCGCATCGGTTGGCGCACCTGCAGCGCGCTCGGTGTGCGGATCGCGCGTGGTGTCTCGTGGAAGCGCAGGCAGGCCGGCTCGAAGTCGAGGCCGCAGGCCGCGAGCAGCGCGTGGATGCCGGCGCTCGGGTCGGCGACGAGGTCCTCGTAGCGTTGCACGACGAAGCGGCCTGGGTAGCGCTCGGCCCAGAAACGGGCAAGCGCGTCGTAGGCGCGCCAGTACGCCGCGAGCCCGTCGAAGCTGTAGGTGAAGTTAACCATGCCCGGCCCGAAGAGCTGTTTGTAGCAGGACCACGCGGTCTCCACCGGGTCGCGGCGGCAGTCGACGATGCGAGCCCCGGGCAGCATGCGCAGCACGGCGCCGGCATAGAGCCAGTTCTCGGGTAGCTTGTCGGTGGCGATCGGCTTGGCTGTACGCCAGCGCGCACTCGCCCGCAGGTAGGCGTCGCCGAGCCGCCGCCAGTCAGCGTCGCTGGCATCGGCGACCCAGGCCGGGAACGGCTTGCCGCGCCGGCGAGATTCGGCGTCGAGCAGCTGCGGCAGGTAGGGCAGCTCGCTCGCGCCTTCGACCTGCGAATGGCTGGCGAGGATCTGCTCGACCAGCGTGGTCCCCGAACGCGGCAGTCCGACGAGGAAGATGACCTCGCGCACCGGCCCGTCCTGCGGCGGCGGCGGCGTGGCGGCGAACGCGGCGCGTATCGCGTCGACGTGGCGCGCGAACGCCGCGACATCCCACGGCCGCGACGCGCGCGCCGCATCGTTCGCCGCGCACAGGACCCGGAACGCGTCGGCGTGCCGTCCCGCGTTCTCCAGCCCGTGGCCGAGAGCGAAGCGCAGGAACAGCCGTTCCTCAGCCGGCATCGTCGCCGGCGGCGCTGCGGCCTGCGCCTCGAGCTGAGCCAGCTCGTCGGCGGTCATCGGCACGACCTTCAGGTCGGCCAGCGTGAACCATGCGTGCGCGACCAGTTCGCCGCGCGCGATCAGGTGCCGGCAATCCGCGGCCGCGACATCGGCATGGCCGAGCGCCGTGGCGCAGCGCGCGCGTTGCAGCCGGGCGAGCGGCGCCGCCGAGTCCAGCGCGACGGCGCGCTGCACGGCGCCGTACGCCGCCGCCGGTTCGCCGGCGTTGTCATGCTCGAATGACAGCCCCAGCCAGTCGGCCGATGTCGTGGCGTGTTCCTCGCCTTCGCGCAGCGTCGCGACCACGGCAGCATGGTCGTGCGCGTGCTCCTGTGCGGCCGCGAGCTGCGAGCGGAGGTCGAAGTCCCCGGGCCGCTGCGCGAGAGCGCGTGCGAGGTCCTGCGTTGCGCCTTCCCAGTCTTCGTTGCCGGCACGGCAGACCGCGCGCAGGCGCAAGACCTCCGGGTGCTCCGGCGCGCTGCGCGCCAGATCGAGCAGCAGCAGCTCCGCGTACATGCGGTCGCCCGCCTGCAGCGCCTGTGTGGCGCGGGCCAGCTGCTGCACGTCAGCAGGCTTCAGCCCGTGCAGCGGGTTCGACATGGGACCCTTCATGCCAGTCTCGCGACGAAGCGCGTCGCCGCCTGCTCGGCCGGCGCGCCGACCAGGTCAGCCAACCAGAGCATTGCGGCGCGTGGCGACGGTTTGCCGCCGCGTTCATCGAGAAGGGGTCGTGACGTCATGGGGCGGATTGTGAGGCCGCGCCCCAAGGCCGCTGCCCGGCTCTGAATCAAGCTGTCAGATGACCACGATGTGAGCCGAATGCCCGCGCCAACTGATTCAGGCGCCCTCGGGCCTGGGCTGCCGTGATGGCCTGCGGTGCGGCGCGCAGCTCGGCCGGGAAGCGGCCCATGCCGGCAAACAGGGCGTACCAGGACGGGCGCAGATACATCAGCCCGGCGCCGTGGCGCTCCAGCTCGGCCTCGAAGTCGCCCCCTCGGTCCCAGACCTCAAGCAGGCTGGCAAGGCGGTCGGAGATGTCGCGGTTGGCGCGATTGGCCCGCCAATAGTCGGTGTCGCGGCGCGTGTTGAGCTGGTAGTGGGCGACGACATAGTCGCGCACGCCTTCGAACATGGCATTCACCCGCTCGTTGTAAGCGGCCTGGCGCGCGCGGCCGAAGCCATCGTCTTCGAGCGCGGCGATGAACTGCTCGACGCTCAACTGGATCAGCATCAGCGCCGTCGCTTCCAGCGGCTCGATGAAACCCTGAGAAAGGCCGACGGCCACGCAGTTCTGCCGCCAGTGCTGCTTCACGCGGCCCACGCGCATGCGCAGGCGGCGTGCCGTCGCGCCTTCGGCCGCGTCGCCCAGATGCTCGCGCAGCTCGCCCTCAGCCTCGTCGTCGCCGACGAAGTCCGAGCTGTAGACATAGCCGTTGCCGTAGCGCGTCGTCAGCGGGATCTGCCAGGCCCAGCCGTGGCGCAGCGCGGTCGACACGGTTTCGCAGGGCAAGTCCTCGCCGTCGACCAGCGGCGTCGGGATGGCGATGGCACGGTCGTTGAAGAGGTTGCCGCGATAAGGGTGGAAGGGCTCACCCAGGGTCTCGGTGATCAGCAGGCCCTTGAAGCCGCTGCAGTCGACGAAGAGATCAGCTTCGATGCGTGCGCCGCTGCTCAGCTGCAGTGCTGCGATGTCGCCGCTCTCTTGTTGCTCGACGCGTGCCACCGTGTCCACGACATGGCGCACGCCCAGGCCGACCGCATGCGAACGCAGGAAGACGCCCAGCTTGCCGGCGTCGAAGTGATAAGCGTAATCCGTTCCCACCGGCGCGCGGCGCTGGCGGGCCAGCTCGGCGGCCAAGAAGAAGTCCTGCGGGTTGGCGTCCGCCGCCTGGCCGCGCCGGCGCAGGCAGGCATTGGTGAAGAAGAGATTGCCCAGCTCACGGTCCGCCTCGCTGAAGAAGGGGTGGACATAGCTCTCGTAGCCCGGGACGCTGCTCCAGCCGGGGAAGCGGATGCAGCTTTTGAACGTGGCATCGCAAGCCGGCATCCAGTCGCGTTCCGCGATGCCGAGCGTGCGGAAGAAGTGGCGCAGGAAGGGCGTCGAGCCCTCGCCGACGCCGATGGTGCCAATGTCGGCGGATTCGATCAGCGTGACCTCGACATCGAGCCTGGCCCAGCGATGTCTCAGCAGATTGGCCGTCATCCAGCCGGCCGTGCCGCCGCCGACGATGGCGATGTGTTGCGGAGGATTCATGCCGCGGGAAGAGCGAGACGGACTTCGAAGCCGCCGTCCGGGTGATTGTGAAACTGGACCGTGCCGCCATGGTCGGCCACGATCTCGCGCACGATGGACAGGCCCAGTCCCAGGCCTTCCTTGCGCAGGGCGGCGCCATGGTCCAGGCGTGTGTAGGGCTGGCCCAGGCGCGCCAGCGCGGCCTCGGGCACGCCGGGGCCGTGGTCGCGCACGGTCACCAGCACCATGCCGGCCTCGTCGGGCGCGATGGCGACCTCCACCGGCTGCTGCTGGGCCTCGCCGTAGTACATGGCGTTGTCCAGCAGGTTGCCGATGGCGCGTTTCAGGGCCAGCGGCTTGCCGAACACGGTCAGGGCCTCGCTGCGCAGCTCGACCTTGTGGCCGCCCATGCGGGCGTCGCGCACCATCTTCTGCAGCACGAGGTCGATGCGCAGCGGCGCGCGGTTCTCGTGGATGTCGGTGTCCTTGACGATCTGCAGAGCGGTTTTCACCATCATGTCCAGCTCGTCGAGGTCCTCATGGAACTCGTCCTGCACGGCGGTGTCGTCCAGCAGTTCGCTGCGCAGGCGCAGCCGCGTGATGGGCGTGCGCAGGTCATGCGAGATGGACGCGAACAGCCGCTCGCGGTCACCGATATAGCGGCGGATGCGCTCCTGCATGTCGTTGAAGGCCTCGATGGCCTGGCGCACCTCCTGCGTACCGCTGACACGCAGCGGCTTGGGCGCCACGCGCCGGCCCACGCGGGCGGCCGCCTGGCTCAGGCCGGCCAGAGGCCGCGTGATGGCGCGCACGGCGATCAGCGTCAGCAGCACGGCCAGGCCGAGTGCCAGCAGTTGCGGCGTCAGGCGTTGCCAGGTGAAGAACTCCAGCTGCTCCAGGAAATAGGGATCGGGCAGGGTGCTGCTGAGATACAGCCACTGGCCCGGTTCGGTCTCGGCCTGGATGACGAGAAAGGGTGCGGGCCGCTCGGCGGCGATGAGGGACGGCTCGACCCAGCTCTCCGGCAGATCGCTCAGCAACGCGCCGCCGGGCGACACGGCCAGGCCGAGTGGTGAGGCCAACACGGCGCGCACCTTGGTTCCCTTGGGTAATTGCGCTGCCAGTTCCTGCGTGACCTGCTGCTCCAGCATGCGGGCCATGGGCTGGTCGGGCAGCGGCGCCACCGTCACGGCGGCGTTGTTGAAGAAGACCAGGAAGCGCGTGCCGCCCATGGTGCGCAATTGCTCGATGAGCAGGGGGCGGTAGGCCGCCGGCAGCTCGCGCAGCGCCCGTACCGCGCCGATGGCGCCGCTGGCGACGTGGTGCGCGGCCAGCTCGGTCTGGCGCCGCACGCGCTGCTCGATCTGGCTGTACCAGACCAGGTTGACCGTCAGTTGCACCAGGGCCAAGCCGCCCAGCATGGCCAGCACGAAGCGGCCCTGCAGGCTGTCGAACAGAAAGCTGCCGAAACGCTGCGGCCAGCTGCGCAAGGGCGCAGGCGGGCCGACGTCCCCGGCCACTTCAGAGTGCATGCCGGGGCGTCACGGTGGTCGAGAACACATAGCCCGAGCCTCGCACCGTCTTGATCAGCGCCGGCTGCTTGCCGTCGTCCTGCAGGCGCTGGCGCAGACGACTGACCTGCACATCCAGCGACCGGTCCAGCGGCCCCAGGTCGCGGCCGCGCGTGACCTCGGCGAGGCGGCTGCGGTCCAGCACCTCGCCTGGATGCTCGACGAGCAGCTTGAGCAGCTGAAAGTCCATGCCCGACAGCGCCGTGGCCGTGCCGTCGGGGTCGATGAGGCTGCGCTCCAGCAGGTCCAGCGTGAAGCCGTTGAAGGCGTAGTAGCGCGGCTCCTTGGTCTTCTCCTGGCCGGTGCGGCGCGTGATGGCCTTGATGCGGGCCAGCAGCTCGCGCGGGTTGAAGGGCTTGCCGAGGTAGTCGTCGGCGCCCAACTCCAGGCCGACGATGCGGTCGGTCTCGTCGGCGCTGGCCGTCAGCATGATGACGGGCACTTCGGAGCGGCGACGCACCGACTGGCAGAGGGTGAAGCCCTCGGTGTCGGGCAGCATCACGTCGAGGATGCACAGGCTGATCTCGTCGCGGTGGCGCTCGAACTCGGCCATGAAGCTGGCGCCGTCATGGGCCAGCAGCACCTCGTACTGGTTCTTCTCTAGATAGGTCTTCAGCAGGCTGCGGATTTTCTGGTCGTCGTCGACGATCAGGATCTTGCGCGGGGTCATGGAGTGGCCTTGGCGTTCTTGGGGGCGAGGGCGCGCAGCAGGCCTTGCAGCTTGCGCTGGGCGGCGGCGGGCGTCTGGCTGGGGTCCAGCGCGAAGCGGTGGACGGTTTCGATGATGGCGTTCTTGCCGACCTCGCCGAAGGCCATGCGGTGCACGAGGCTGGGCACGCGCGGCGTGCTGGGGTTGGCGAAGAGGTGGAAGGACTGTTGGGCGCAGGGGTCCAGCTCGTCCACCGGCACGTCGCGGCGCACGGGAATGGAGCCCTTGATGCGGTTGTAGCCCAGCTGGGTCGTGGCGCTGCCGAGCAGCTCGGCCATCTTTTCCTGGTCGGCCTGGCTGCCGCCGTTGCCGGCGAGCATGGCCAGGGTGTCGATGCTGTAGAGATGGGCCTGGGCCGTGCCGGGCACGGCCTTGCAACTGAAGTCGCGCTCGCCTTCCAGCCCCATGGTGCCCAGTTCGCCGCGGGCCCAGTCGCCCATGATCATCATGGCGGCACGCTCTGCCGCAAAGTCGGCGACGACATCGGTCCAGGGCCGCTCGCCGGGTGCCGCGCCGCTGGTCGGCAGGGCCAGGTTGCGCCAGTTGCGCAGGCGTTTGAGTGCGCGTTCCAGGGCCGGGTCGTCGAAGGCGCTGAGGTCGCGCTGCTCCAGCATGCGGCGGTACAGGGCCGGGCCGGCCTCGCTGAGCAGCATGGCCTCGAAGATGGTGGCCACCTGCCAGGGCTCGTCGCTGAAGGCCACCGGCGTGATGCCGGCAGCGCGCAGCTTGACGGCGGCGCGCTCCAGGCCCTCCCAGTCGTTGGGCGGCTCGATGCCGATGCGTTTGAACAGGGCCTTGTTCAGATAGAGGTTGTTGATGCGCTGGATACCCAGCGGTGCGGCGACCACATGGCCATGCACGGTGACCTGGGCCATGACCTGCGGGAACATGACCTTGGACCAGTTGCGCTTGGCCGCCACGCCGTCGAGCTCCAGCAGCAGGCCCATGTCGGCCCATTCGTTCATAGAGGCGCCATTGAGCTGCGCCACCTTGGGCGCCATGCGGCGCAGGATGCGCTCGTTCAGCACCTTGATGGCCGGGCCGCCACCGCCGCCGGCGACGGCGCCGTCCACCCACTTCAGGCCGTTCTCGGCCATGCGCGCGGCGACGTGGTTGGCCGCGGCGCGCTCGCTCGCCGACGTCCACCAGTGCAGCACATTCAGCTCACCCGCACCCTCGGCCGAGGGCGTGGCCGACGGACTCGTCGAAACGGGTCCGGCCGCCATGGTCGAACAACTCCAGGGCAGGACCGCCAACGCCAACATGCAACGCATCTTGCGGGCCGCCCGGGCACGCCAATCTTGCGTTGTGTACGACTTCTGTAATGTTGTGTGACTCAAGGACAACCGCCACCTGCAGGAAGGCGGAGATTGTCTTGTTCAGCGTTGCAAAACGCGATTGGGGCTTTCGCCTGAATCAGTTGTAAGACAGGGCTTGCACGGCTGGAATTCGCAGTGCGCGACGCGCAGGCAGGGCGCAGGCGAGCAGCGAGATCACGGCCATCAAGCCCAGCCAGCCGAACGCGGTCGCCGCACTCGGCACCAACCGCCATGGCACCGCGAACATGATGCGACCGAAGGCCACCTCGAGCAGGGCGCTGATGGGCAATGCCAATGGCAGCGATGTCAGCCAGGCGAGGCCCACCAGCGTCAGCCCTTCGACCTGCACCATGGCCAGGATGGCGCCGTTGCGGGCGCCGATGGCGCGCAGCACGCCGATCTCGCGGCGCCGTTCCAGCACGGCCAGGCCCATGGTCGAGGCCAGGCCCATGGCACCGACGGCGATCATGACCAGGCCCATGGCGCCGAGGAAGTCGACCACCATCAGCAGATGGTCTTCGATGACGCGGCGGTTCTCGGCCTGCGACTGGCTGGCGGCGACACCGATGCCGGCTTCGGTGAAGCTCTCGCGCAATTGGCGCACCGCGTCGAGCAGCGCGACCGGTGAGTCGGGCCGTTCGAGCCGGAGCACGAGGCTGGTCGCAAGTTCGTTACCGGCCAGCGCATCCAGCGTCGCGCGCGAGGTGTAGGCCAGGGCCTGCGGGCCGGCTTCGACGAGACCGACGATGGTCCAGTCGCGATCGACGATGCGGTGTTTGCTGCCGACAACGAGTGCGGGTTGCTGGCGTTGCAGCAGGCGGCTGACGACAAGCTCCTGAACGGCGCCTTCGCCCAGCCAGCGGCCTTGCACCATCCGTGGCGCCAGCAGCCGGCCGGTGGACGGCACGCCCAGCAAGGTCAGCGGCTCGGTGCCAAGGCTGGTGCGCAGCCCGCGCCAGGCCTCGGCCGCGGCGATGCCGGGACCTTCGAGGGCCAGCGCCTCCAGCCGGGCGGCAGGCGAGGGCGCCGCAACGCGCACCTGCAGCTGGTAGCGCTGGGCGTCGAAGAGATCGTCCACCGAGCCGCGCACGGCGCTGCGCAGATTGGCCGCACCGAGATACACCGCACCGCCGCTGGCCAGGGCCAGCACGGTCAGCAGCATGCGCTGACGGCGGCGAAAGGCGTTGCCGACCGACAGCAGCAGCGGCCGTGCCCAGCCGCCGAGCAGGGGCACAAGTCGCGCGGCAAAGGCGCCACGCTGCAGACCGAGGGCCTGGCCTTCACGGGTGATGCCGATGTCCCGCAGCGCCTCGCCCACCGGCCTGCGCAGTGCCGTCCGCACCGGCAGCGCTGCGGCCGCCAGCGGCAGGGCGAGGCCGACGCCGAGTTGCAGCGCGACCGCCCAGGCCGGCGTCGCAATGCCGTCGAGCGGGAAGTTCAGCAGCTCGGCCTTGAGCCCGCCGTAGATGCGGCCCAGCCAGAGTGCGGCGGGAATGGCGATGGCCGAGGCCAGCAGGCCCAGCGCGCCGGCCTGGGCCAGCACCATGGCACCGATTTGCGTCGGTGAGCCGCCCAGCACCTTCATGACGGCGATCTCGCGCGTCTGACCAGCCAGCATGGCGGCGACGAGGTTGACGACGAGAAAGCCGCAGGCCAGCAGGGCCAGCACGCCGAAAGCGCCCTGGGTCATCAGCAGGGAGTCCATCTGCGCGGCATGGATGTGCTGGCCGGGCTCGGGCACGTCGACGCCTTTGATGGTGTAGCCAGCTGAGGTCAGCTCGGCCTTCAAGGCGTCGACGATGGCGCGCACCTCGACGCGGGTGGCGCGCTCGTCGCGCACGCGGACCTGCAGCTCGTTGAAGCCGGGCGGGGCGCCCAGCCTGGTCAACGTTGCCCCGCTGCCGTAGAGATAGACCAGGTTCTCCATCCAGCCCGGTGCCTGGCTGACGTCGCGCACCAGGCCCTGGATGTCGACCGATGCGGTTTCGGCACCGGCCAGTCGCAGCGACACTGCCTCGCCGACATTGGCGCCCGAGAAGTCCAGCGACGAGCGTTCCATCCACAGGCCGTCGTCGCCAGGCGGCCAGGCGCCGGACTCGGCCCGCAACCGCGCGATGTCGGCACGCTGGAAGTCGTCCAGCGCGATGACGACGGCATTGCGCGAGCGGCCGTTGGCTTGCACGGCGGCCATCGTGCTGCGGCGCAGCCGCGCGGCGGCGATATCGGGCCGGGCCTTGGCGAGGGCAAGCGCGCGCGCATCGGCACGGTCCAGCACCAGCGTGGCCGAGACCGGCTGGCTGGCGCGGTAGCCGTCGTCGGTGGCGCGCTCGACCAGGGCCCAGGCGTTGAGGACGGTGCCCGCCGCCGTCAGCCCCAGCGCGACGGCCAGGACGACAAGCAGGCTGCGCGTGCGGTGCTGCCAGAGGTCGCGCCAGGTCTTGCGCGACCTAGTCATGGCGGCGGTCCTCGATCAGGCGGCCGTCGCGCAGGCGCAGGCTGCGCTGCACCTGGCCCAAGGCCGCGGCCTCGTGCGTGACCATGACGATGGTGACGCCCTGTTCGCGGGCCAGTTCGGCCAACAGGGCCAGCAGCGCCTCGGCGTTGGTCGAGTCGAGGTTGCCGGTCGGCTCGTCGGCCAGGATCAGGGCCGGTGCGTTGGCCAGGGCACGCGCCAGGGCGACTCGCTGCTGCTGGCCGCCGGAGAGGGCGGTCGGGAACTTGTCGGCCTGGTCGGCCACGCCCAGGCGTTCCAGCAGGGCACGGGCTCGCGAGGCGCGCTCGGCGGCGGGCCATTGGTCGCAGAAATCCATGGGCAGCATGACGTTCTCCAGCGCCGTCAGCGTTGGCAGCAGCTGGAAGAACTGGAAGACCACGCCGACGGCCTTGCCGCGCCAGCGCGACAGCGCGCGCTCGGGCAGGGCGCGCAGGTCCTGGCCGGCGACGCTGAGCTCGCCGCTGCCGGCGCGGTCGATGCCGGCGAGCAGGTTGAGCAGCGTCGACTTGCCGCTGCCCGAGGGGCCGACCACGGCGACGAATTCGCCACCCTGGATGTCGAGGTCGAGGCCGCTCAGGGCATGGAATTCACCGCCCGCGACGGGGTAGGTTTTGCCGACGCCGCGCAGGCGGATGAGGGGTGTGGGGCTTTGCATGGCGGCCAATGTAGGAAGCGCACGGCCCGGCAGCGCGCCGTTCGACGGCACGGTTCTGCCACTCGGCGAATCGGCCCTCGCCAGCCGTGGCGCGCGTGGCGATGCTGGCGCCATCGCTACTCAACCGGAGACACCATGAAGGCTCTTGTCCTCTCTTTCGCCATCGCCCTGACCAGCCTCGCAGCCCATGCCCAGCATGGTGGCGGTTCGACGGCCGCAGCCGTTGCGCCGGCCGAAGCCGCGCAGTTCGATTTCCTCATCGGCCAGTGGGAGCTTGAAGTGACGCCCAAAGCCAGCGGCCTGGCGGCCATGATCCATGGCGCGCCGAAGCTGGTGGGCAGCTGGAAGGCCTGGAAGGCTTTCGACGGCTATGGCCTGGACGATGAACTGCGCATCGTCGACGCCTCGGGCAACCCGATGTCACTGAACTACAACCAGCGCATCTTCGACACCAAGGCCAAGCGCTGGCTGGTCAGCGGCCTGGATGTCTACCGTGCCCGTTTCGGCAGCAGCAGTGGCGTCTGGCAGGACGGCGAGATGCGCCTGGAAGGCAGCAGTCAGAACGCCGAGGGCAAGACGGTGACGACGCGAACGCGCTATCTCGAGATCACGGCCGACCGCTTCAAGATGCGCCAGGACAGGTCCTATGACAATGGTGCGAACTGGGAAGAAGGAACGCTGACCGTCGTCGCCAAGCGTGTTTCGCGCAAGGCACCTCGATAGGCGGAAAACAAGATGGGTCGAGCCTGGGTCTTGGTGCAATGGCTGATCGGCTGGCTGCCGGTGGCCGTGCTGTTCGCGGTGCTGATGATGACGGTGCATGGCGCCGGCATCCACGAGGCCCTGCACTACTCGCTGCGTCTGATGGCAACGGCGGCGTTGCTGGGCCTGGTCGTGCACCGGGTCACCGCCCGGCTGCCCTGGCCGCATCCGATGCGGCTGGCCTTCATCGCCAAGCATGCACTCGGTGCGGCGATCTATGCTGTGGCCTGGGTAACGGCCAACAGCCTGGTCGAGAGCCTGCGGGTTCGCCACCTCGTCGTTGTCGTCGGACCGGGCCTGCCGGCCTATCTCGTCACCGGCGTCTGGTTCTACGTGATGATCACCGGCGTCGCCTATGCCCAGCGCGCCGCCGCCCGCAATGCCGAGCTGGAAGCTCTGCAGGCGCGCAGCCAGCTGGCGGCGCTTCGGGCGCAGCTGCACCCCCACTTTTTGTTCAACGCGCTGCACACCGTGGTGCAACTGATCCCTCTCGACCCCGAGCGGGCCACGCGCGCGGCCGAGCAGCTCGCGGCCCTGCTGCGGGCCAGCTTCGACAACCCGCGCGAGCAAGTCACGCTGCGGGAGGAGTGGAAGGTCGTGCAGCTCTATCTGGACATCGAGGCCATCCGTTTCGGCGAGCGGCTCGTCGTCGAGACCGCATTCGAACCGGCCGCCCTGGATGAGCTGGTGCCCAGCTTCGCGCTGCAGACCCTGGTGGAGAACGCCGTGCGTCATGGCGCGGCGCCGCGTGTCGAGGCGACGACCCTCAAGCTGAGCGCCAGCGTCCATGGCGATCAACTGCATCTCGTCGTCGAAGACAACGGCATGGGAGCG
The DNA here is from genome assembly GCA_966111775.1 of uncultured Comamonadaceae bacterium. Taxonomy (GTDB): domain Bacteria; phylum Pseudomonadota; class Gammaproteobacteria; order Burkholderiales; family Burkholderiaceae_C; genus Pelomonas. The sequence continues at coordinate 16,463 of CBHWBD010000098.1, forward strand.
GAAGCCTCAGCGTTGGAAGCGGGCGGCACCGGCCTGCGCCGGCTGCGCGAGCGCCTGGGCTGGCTGTATGGCGCCAGCGCGTCGCTGGCAATTCAGAGCACGCCCAACCAGGGCCTGCGCGCCGAGCTGCGCCTGCCGCTGAAGGGTGACGACGCATGAGCGAGGCCGCCGTCACCGCCCTGATCGCCGACGACGAGCCCGTCGCCCGCGCCGGCCTGCGGCACTTGCTCCGCGGCCTGCCCTGGCTGCATTGCATCGGCGAGGCGGCCGACGGGCCGGCGGCCCTGGCCGAGATCCAGCGACTCAAGCCCGAGCTGGTCTTCCTGGACATCCAGATGCCGGGGCTGCTGGGCACCGAGGTGCTACGCCGCCTGGCCGAGTCCGGCACGCCGCCTCTGGTCATCTTCACGACCGCCCACGCCGAGCATGCCATCACGGCTTTCGAGCTGGGCGCGCTGGACTATCTGCTCAAGCCTTTTGGCGCGGAGCGCCTGAACGCGACGCTGGAGCGCGTGCGCGCGGCCCTGGGCGAGCCGGTTCCGCCGGCCCTGGAGCGCCTGGCCGAACTGCTGGGCCGTGGCCCGCTGACTCGACTCTTCGTGCGCAGCGGCGCGGCCATCGTGCCGGTGGCGGTCGATGAGGTCAGCCATTTCGAGGCAGTGGGCGACTATGTGGCCGTGCACGTCGGCGGCGCGGAACACCTGCTGCATCTGGCCCTGGCGCGGCTGGAGGAGCGCCTCGACCCGCAACGCTGGGTGCGCATCCACCGCGGCTGCATCGTCAGCCTGAACGCGGTGGCGCGCTTTCGCCGCCTGGCCAACGGCCAGCTCAGCGCTGAGCTGAAGGACGGCCGGGCGCTGATGGTCAGCCGCAGCCGGTCCCAGGTCTTGCGCGGCCTGGCGGGCTAGGCGGCCACAAAGCGGGGCGCCGCCGGCCCGTTTTCGTGCGGCAGCCAAATGCTGCAGTACACCAACGGTGCGAACCGCACCGTGACAGGGCTGTCATGGGCCGTAACCGTGCGCCGGGTTGGGGCGTTGCGGGTGTGACGAAGTGCACGGAGCTGGCACGAGGCTTGCGCTCTTGCCCTCCGGCTACTCGACCCCCTCATCCAACCCGGAGGACTCCCGATGCTTCGCCGTTCCGCTCTCGCGCTGGCCGCTGCCGCCAGCCTGTTCGCCCCCGCTGCCTTTGCCGCCGACACCATCAAGGTCGGCGTGCTGCACTCGCTGTCGGGCACCATGGCCATCTCCGAGACCGTGCTCAAGGACACGGTGCTGATGGCCATCGACGAGATCAATGCCAAGGGCGGCCTGCTCGGCAAGAAGCTGGAGCCGGTGGTGGTTGACCCGGCCTCCAACTGGCCGCTGTTCGCCGAGAAGGCCAAGCAGCTCATCTCGCAGGACAAGGTCGCCGTGGTGTTCGGCTGCTGGACGTCCGTCAGCCGCAAGTCGGTGCTGCCGGTGTTCGAGCAGACCAATTCGTTGCTGTTCTATCCGGTGCAGTACGAGGGTGAGGAACTGAGCAAGAACGTGTTCTACACGGGTGCCGCGCCCAACCAGCAGGCCATCCCCGCCGTCGAATACCTGATGAGCAAGGACGGCGGCGGCGCCAAGCGCTTCGTGCTGCTGGGCACCGACTACGTCTACCCCCGCACCACCAACAAGATCCTGCGCGCCTTCCTGAAGAGCAAGGGTATCCCGGACGCCGACATCATGGAGGACTACACCCCCTTCGGCCACGCGGACTATCAAAGCATCATCGCCAAGATCAAGAAGTTCGCCGCCGAGGGCAAGAAGACGGCTGTCATCTCCACCATCAACGGCGACTCCAACGTGCCCTTCTACAAGGAACTGGGCAACCAGGGCC
>CBHWBD010000099.1:0-18311 GCA_966111775.1 uncultured Comamonadaceae bacterium
AGACCATGACCTTGTCGCCGTCTTCGATCATGTTGAAGTCGGTGATGGCCTGGCCGACCTGGCGATGCAGGCGCTTGGACAGCTTGTTGATTTCGTGAGCGGCCTTCTTTTCGGCGGCGGCTTGGTCGAGATCGAGGACTTCAGACATGGCGATCACCAGATTCCGGTTTCGGAGCTGACTGCGACTTCGCAGTCGGGAAAGATTTCGAGCTTGGTCAGCTTCACGCGCACGCCGACGACGCCGGTCAGGCTCATCAGGCGGTTGCTGAGCTTGCCCACCAGGGCTTCAACGAGGTCGGTGTGCTCGGTGGTGCACTCGTCGATGATGGCCGCGCGGATGCGGCGGTAGTCCAGCACGCGGCCGATGTCGGCGTCACGCGCGACGATGGGCAGGGCGCCGAGGTTGACCTCGGCATCCACTTGGATGGGCTGCGGGCCGGTGCGCTCGAAGTCCAGGATGCCCAGATTGGCCTTGAAGCGCAGACCTTGCAGGTGGATGACCTGGCGGTTGTTGAAGCGCTGCGGCGCGGCCGCCGCGGCTTCGGGACGCAGCGCCTGCTCGATGAGCTTGGCGGCCTGCACGCCGTCAGCCAGGGCCGTCTGCACGCAAGGGTGCCAGCGGGCACTGGCGTCGCCGGCGACAAAGGCGTGGGGGCGGTCGTGTTCGCTGAGCAGAGCAAAGGCCGAGGGCTCGGGCTCGAAGCCCAGCAGCGCGGCGACGAGATCGAAGCGCTCGTCGCCGACGGTGACGCCACTGTCGTCGGGGCGCAGGCCGTCGGGCAGCGGCGTGGCCAGGCGCAGCTGGATGCGCGAATGGGCCTCGACGCGGTTGATGAGATGGACTTGCGCCCGCCAGCTGCCACGCGCCCACAGCGTCACATCGCTGCCGCGGTCGGCCAGGAACAGCGCGTTCTCGGCCGCGTTGTCACCGGCGCCCAGCACCAGCACGCGCCCGGCGGGCAGCGACTCGCGGCGGGCGGTCAGCGCGGTGGCGTCCAGCACCCGCGGGTGAGGCACGGCGAAGTAGCGGGCCGGCTTCAGCAGTCGCAGGCCGGTGGCAACCAGCAGCGCGCGAGCGTGCACATGCTCCCCGCTGGCCAGTTGCAAGGTCCAGGCGCCGGCGGCGTGACGGGCCGATTCGGCCGTGCTGCCCAGGCGCAAGGTGATGCCGGGCGTGGCCTGGACCTGGTTCGCGTAATTCAGTGCCAGATCGGTCAGCGCGGCGGCGGGCTGGCCCAGCACCCAGTCCTGGCGGAAATCCAGGCTGCGCAAGGCGGCGCAGAGCTGGGGTTCGCGCTCGACCAGCAGCGTCGACAACCCCAGCTGCGCCAGCCACGACGCGGCGCTGCAGCCCGCGGGGCCGCCGCCGAGGATGGCAACGTCGATGGAAGTGGAGTCGGGCATGGGGTGGCCGGGCAAAGCGCCGGATTATCCCAGCCGGGGCTATTTCCTGCTCAGCCGCTTCCAGAGGCGCCAGCCCAGCAGCGCGGCAAGGATCACGCCATAGACGGCCGGCTCGGCGAAGTTGTGCTTGCCGGCGCGCATCCAGATGAAGTGCATCAAGGCGATGACGGAGATGGCATAGATGGCCTTGTGCAAGGCTTGCCAGCGCTTGGCACCCAAGGCCTTGATGGCCTTGTTGAAGCTGGTGGTGAACAGCGGCAGCATCAGCGCCCAGGCCGTGAAGCCCATCAGGATGAAGGGCCGCTTGGCGATGTCGGCGGCGATGACGGCCAGGTCCAGCCCCTGGTCCAACCAGCCATAGGCCAGCAGATGCAGGGTGGCGTAGCTGAAGGTGAACACGCCCAGCATGCGGCGAAAGCGCGCCAGCGCGGCCAGGCCCGTCAGCTCGCGCAGTGGCGTGATGGCCAGGGTCAGCCACAGACCGCGCAGCGTCCAGTCGCCCAGGCGGCGGATGAGTGCCTCGGCCGGGTTGGCGCCGAGCTGGTTGGCAGAGGCGCCATAGACCAGCCAGGCCAGGGGTGCGAGGCAAAGCAGGAACAGCACCACCTTCGCCGCTGGCTTCAGCAGCGCGCGCGTCAACGCGGACTTCATCAGTAGTAGCGCTTCAGGTCCATGCCGGCGTAGAGCTGCCCCACCTGGGCCTCGTAGCCGTTGAACATCAGCGTCGGGCGCTTCTTGGCGAACAGGCCGTCCTCGCCAATGCGGCGTTCGGTGGCCTGACTCCAGCGCGGGTGAGCCACGTTGGGGTTCACGTTGGAATAGAAGCCATATTCCTGCTGGGCCGCCTTGGTCCAGCTCGACATGGGCTCCTTCTCGACGAAGCGGATCTTGACGATGCTCTTGGCCGACTTGAAGCCGTACTTCCAGGGCAGCACCAGGCGCAGCGGCGCGCCGTTCTGGTTGGGCAGCACCTCGCCATACATGCCGAAGGCCATCAGGGCCAGCGGGTGCATGGCCTCGTCGATTCGCAGGCCTTCGATGTAGGGCCAGTCCAGCACGCCCGAGCGCACGCCGGGCATCTGGGCCTTGTCGGCCAGCGTCGTGAACTCGACGTATTTGGCCTTGGACGTGGGCTCGACCTTCTTGATGATTTCGCTCAGCGAATAGCCCACCCAGGGGATGACCACGCTCCAGCCCTCGACGCAGCGCAGGCGGTAGACGCGCTCTTCCATGGGCGCGAGCTTGAGCAGGGCGTCCAGGTCGTAGCGGCCCGGCTTGGCGCATTCGCCTTCGATGCTGACCGTCCAGGGCCGCGGCTTCAGCGTGTGGGCGTTGGCGGCGGGGTCGGACTTGTCGGTGCCGAATTCGTAGAAGTTGTTGTACGAGGTGGCGTCGGCATAGCTGGTGATCTTCTCCATCACCAGCGCGCCGGGGACGGCCGAGCGGGCCCCCGGCAGCTTGGGCAACTTGCCGCCGCCCGGTGCGGCCTGGGACAGGGCCAGCGGTGACGTGGCCGCCAGGCCCAGGCCGGCCAGGGCGGTGCGACGGTTCAGGTAGACGCGGCGCGGCGTGATCTCGCTGGACAGCGGCTCGTGGAGGGCGGGGGTCTTGATCAGCATGGGGTGTGCGATTCGGTGAGGCTGGCGGTTCGGTCGGCCGGGGATGGGTGGAACTTACACCGGCAGGCGTTCGCCCGTACGAGGTCCTGTGTAAACCCGACTGTTGCTGTCCTTGACTGCCGCAGCCCGGCGGCCGAGCATGCCGTCATGCCTGCCACCCTGTCGGCTCCTGCTCCCCTGCATTGGCGTGACACCAAGCGCTACGCCTGGCTGCTGTCTGGCCTGTTTCCGGGGCTGGCCTGGCTGAACGTCTGGCAGGCCGACCGCAGCGGCGACGCTTTCTGGCTGTGGCTGCTGCCGGGCGTCATGTACACGCTGATCCCGCTGCTGGACACCGTGCTGGGCGAGGACCGCAGCAACCCGCCCGAGGCCCAGGTCGCGGCGCTCGAGGCCGACCGCTGGTATCTCGCCGTGCTGCTGCTCTTCGTGCCGCTGCAGTTCGGGCTGACCCTGCACGGCGCCTGGCTGGCGATGCACGGCGGCCTGGGTGTGGTGGGCCTTGTGGGCCTGGTGCTGACGGTGGGCGGCATCAATGGCGTGGCCATCAACACCGCCCATGAACTCGGCCACAAGCACGCCGCCTGGGAGCGCTGGATGTCACGCCTGGTGCTGGCGCCGGTGGCCTATGGCCATTTCTTCGTGGAACACAACCGCGGTCACCACCGGCGCGTCGCCACGCCGGAGGACCCGGCCAGCGCGCGCCTGGGCGAGAGCTTCTGGGCCTTCCTGCCCCGCACCGTGCTGGGCAGCCTGCGCTCGGCATGGAACCTGGAGCGCGAGCGCCTGGCCGGCCGCGGCCATGGCACCTGGCATTGGCGCAACCAGTGCCTGCAAGCCTGGGCCATGACGGGGGGGCTCTATTCAGGTCTGATCGTTTGGCTGGGCTGGGCGGTGCTGCCCTTCCTGCTGGTGCAGGCGGCCTACGGCATCCAGTTGCTGGAGGTGGTGAACTACATCGAGCACTACGGCCTGCTGCGCCGGCGCGGTCCTGACGGCCGCTACGAGCGCTGCGCGCCCGAGCATTCGTGGAACAGCAACCACCGCATGTCCAACCTCTTCCTGTATCACCTGCAACGGCACAGCGATCACCACGCCCACCCGGCGCGGCGCTACCAGGCTCTGCGGCATTTCGAGCAGGCGCCGCAGCTGCCCAGCGGCTATGCCGGCCTGCTGCTGGTGGCCTATGTGCCGCCGCTGTGGTTCCGGTTGATGGACCGGAGGGTGATGGGGCATTACGGCGGGCAGTTGCAAAGCGCGAATGTGCAGCCAGGGGCGCACCAGAAATACGAAAATTCGTGGCGGGCGCAGGCGTCTTGAGGCGGGTCAGGGCGCCCCGGCCTGCATGAGCCGAACCGCTTCGGCAAGGCCACGCTGCAGCGTCTCGATTTCGTAGGGCTTGCGGATTACGGGCACGCTGATCGCACTCACGTTGTCTGCGTAGCCGGTGGCGACAACGGCGGCCATCGTTGGCCGCTGGGCCTTGGCCCAGTTCACCAGATCGACGCCATTCATCGATCCCGGCATGACGACATCGGAGAACAGGACGTCGAAGTGCTCTTCGGAGAGCAGCGCCTGGATGGCCTCATCCGCGCTGTGGCAAACCCGGACCTGGTGCCCCGTCGCGCCAAGGGCTGCCGAGACCACCGAGGCGATCAGCGCATCGTCCTCCACCATCAGCAAGCTGAAGGGGGCAGTGGCTTCGGCAACCGGTGTCGGGACCGGGAGCGCCGGTGCGCTCTGGTCGCTGGAAGCCGCCGGCAGGTAGAGCGAGACCCGCGTCCCCTCGCCGGGCTTGCTGGACAGTTTGATGTTGCCGCTGGACTGGAGCGCGAACGCATGGACCTGGGCCAGGCCCAGGCCCGTTCCCGAGCCCACGGGCTTGGTCGTGAAGAAGGGCTCGAACGCGCGGGCCATCGTCTCGCTGCTCATGCCGGCGCCGTCGTCGGTCACCTCCAGGCAGACATAGCGGCCGCCCGCCAGGCCTTCAACTTCATCCTGGCGCGCCAGGCGGGCGGACACCTTGATGCTCCCGCCGGTGGGCATGGCATCCCGCGCGTTGAACACCAGGTTCAGCAGGGCCATGTCGAACTGGGTTTCGTCGACAAACACCGGCGGCAGGCCGGGATCGATGGTTGCCGTGAGGGTGACGCCGGCGCCCACGGCCTTGCTGGTCAGTTCGTGCCCCTTCAGCACGGCATCCGTGATGTTGAGCAGTGAAGGCTCAAGGGTCTGCACGCGGCCGAACATCATCATCTGCTTGACGAGGTCCGCCGCCTTGGACGTCGCGCGCACGGCCGCGCTCAGCGTCTTCTGTTCTTTCTCGCCTGTCACGCGCAGTTTCAGGACCTGATGCGCCGTCGTGATGGTCTGCAGGAGATTGTTGAAGTCGTGCGCCACACCGGCGGTCAGGCGGCCGACGAGCTCGAGCTTCTGGCTCTGCAGCAACTTGGCCTGCGCTTCGGCTTCGGCACTGACGGCTTCCTCCACGCGGCGCTCCAGCAAGGCCGTCGCCTCGTGCGCCTTGAGGCCGGCCTCGTGCAAGGCCGTGGCGACATCGTCGAACTCCTGCACCCCCGAGTGCAGCCGTTCAGGCACCTGGTTGCTGCCGAGATCGGCCGCGGCCCGGCTCAGGCTCTCCACGGCATCACTGATGGCTCTGGCGCCATAGAGGGCGCTCACCAGCAGCACCAGCAGCAAGAAGCCTGAAGCGCCCATGGCCTTCGCCGACGCGGCCCACGCGGCAGCGGTCAGCTGTGCGCGCGGGATCGCAACGACGACCGACCATCCGTAGGCATTCGGGCGCGTCAGATAGGTCAGCGAGGAGGTGCCGTCCAGCGTCGTGGAGTCCGCAAAACCGACGCCTCCCTCGAGGATGCGGCTCTTGAACGAAGGGGAGGCCGACAGGCCCATCCAGCGTTCCGGATCGCGTGAGCGGGCCATGATGATCTGGTCGCCATCGACGACCGAGACCAGCGTCGAGGGGGAGGCGGCGGCTTCGCGCAGCAGCTTCTGGATGCTGGAAGGCTCGAAGGCGACGCCGACGTTGTAGCTTTGCGGATCCATGTCGGGCACGGGCACGGTCACGGTGATGACCGGCTTGCCGGACACGGGCCCCTTGGGCACGAACACGATCTTCGGTTCCGACTGCGTGAGAGGCTGGGGTCGCGTGCGTGCGATGGGCTCCGGATCGAACGGCGCCAGCGTGTTGGCTCTCAGCGTCGCGGGTTCCACCAGCAGGGCCCAGTTGTCGGTTCCTCTTGTCGCGATCGTTGCGTTCTCGTGAAAGCGGGCGAAGTCACCGTCACGAACGGCCCTGGAAGCCGCCAGCGAGCGCGCCAGTACCGCGCGCTTGTCCAGCTCGCGCTCGACCAAGGTGTTGATGCCCTCGGCGAAAACCTGGACCTGATGCAGGTCGGCTTCGGTTTTCTGCTGATGCAGATTCCATGTCAGAAGGCCGAAACCCGCCGCGGCAGCCAGCCACACGCCGAACACGACGACAAGCAACCGAGTCCGGATCCGCATCTCACCCCTGGGCAATGGAACTGTTGGTCAAATTCTAGGTGTGGGGCGGCAAGGGCCGGGATGCGGAAAGTCGCTGCAAGGCGAGCGCCGGATTGAGGCTGGGATCCGTCATCGCGGTTCGGCTGGATGCAGCCAGGCCCGTCGCTACCTTCTCGACTTGACCGCTGCCGCGGCGCGTGGTTTCGGGTCGGGGCATTCCGCCACGCGCTGGGGAAAGACCTCGAGCAGCCAGTCCATGAACACGCGCAGGCGGTGCGTCACGTGCCGTGCCTGCGGATAGACGAGCTGAAACGGATACGGCGCCGGGCGCCAGTCGCGAAGGATCTCCATCACCGAGCCGTCGCGAAGCGCCGAGGCGGCCGCGTAGCCGAATGTCTGGACGATGCCGAGGCCAGCGACGCAGGCTGCAAGGTGGGCATTGCTCTCGTTGACGCCCACGCGGTGGTCGACCTTGATCTCCGTCGGCTTGCCATCGCGCTCGAAACGGAAGGGGAAGGGCCTGCCGGTATCGCTCGACACGTAGGAGACCAGCCGATGGCCGTTCTTGAGTTCGTCGGGATAGGCGGGCGTGCCGAACTGCTTCAGATAGGCCGGCGCTGCGCAGGTGATCATCACGGCTTCGCCCAGCCGGCGCGCCACCAGGGAAGAACTCTCCATCGCCCCTCCGCGGATCACGCAATCGACCTTGTCGCCTATCAGGTCGGCCGATCGGTCCGACACGCTGAGATCGATGCGGATGTCCGGGTAGCGCGTCATGAAGTCCGCCAGCACGGGGATCAGCACGTCGCGCGCCGTGGAGCCGCCGACGTCGACTCGAAGCTGGCCGCGGGGCTTGCCGCGCGCCATGTTGAACGCCCCGTCGATGTCCTCGAGGTCGCGCAGCACCCGGCCGCTCTTGGCGTAGTACTCCTCGCCTTCCGGCGTCACCGTCACGCGCCGCGTCGTGCGCTGCAGCAGGCGCACGCCGAGATGGCCCTCGAGGTCGCGCACCAGCTTGCTGACGGTGGCGATGGGCATGCTCAGGGAATCAGCCGCCCGCGTGAAGCTGCCCGCCTCGATGACCCTCGCGAGGGCGCGCATCGCCAACAGCTGGTTCATGCCGATTTCTCCTCGATTCCGCCTTGATTATCTATATGCATAGATAGTAATTGCATTTTTATCTATTTTTCTTTCAATCCGGCTTTCCTACATTGAGCCCATGCCGACAGCGACGGCGCCTCCCGATGGAGTCCAGCCGCCACGAGGCACACCTCTCAACCTCATCTGAACGGAGCTCAACATGAACAAGCAACTCGAAGGAAAGATCGCCCTGGTGACCGGGGGCAGTTCGGGCATCGGCCTCGGCGCCGCCAAGGAATTGGCTGCCCAGGGCGCCCGGGTTTTCATCACCGGCCGTCGCCAGGCGGAGCTGGACGCGGCGGTCGCCGAGGTCGGCCCGAATGCCATCGGCATCCGCGCCGACGCCTCGGTGCTGGCCGACCTGGACACGGTGTATGCGGAGATCGCGAAGAAGGCCGGCCGCCTGGATGTGCTGTTCGCCAATGCCGGCGGCGGTGACATGCTGCCGCTGGGCGCCATCACGGAGGAACACTTCGACCGCATCTTCGGCACGAATGTCCGCGGCGTCCTGTTCACCGTGCAGAAGGCGCTGCCGCTGCTGACCGACGCTGCATCCATCGTGCTGACGTCATCGACGACATCGGTGCTCGGCACGGCCAGCTTCAGCGTCTACAGCGCCAGCAAGGCCGCCGTGCGCAACTTTGCGCGCTCGTGGGCGCTGGACCTGAAGGATCGCGGCATCCGCGTGAACGCCGTGAGCCCGGGCCCCATCCGCACGCCTGGCCTGGGTGGCCTGGCGCCGGACGACGCCACGCGTCAGGGCCTGTTCGACTACCTCGCCGCCCAGGTGCCGCTGGGCCGCCTCGGCGAGCCGTCGGAAGTCGGCAAGGTGGTGGCCTTCCTGGCCTCGGACGCGGCCAGCTACATCAACGGCGTCGAACTGTTCGTCGACGGCGGCATGGCCCAGGTCTGAGCCCCCGCATCCCAACAAGGAACAGCCATGACAACCGCACTCGAACTCCTCAAGGCTTATCTGGACAACATCCAGGACCCAGCCGCCGCGGCGGCCGTCTTCGCGGAGGACGGCATCCTCGAACTGCCAACGGTCAACGCCCGTGCCGTCGGCCCGGCGCAGATCCGGGGCCTGGTGGCCGGCATCCTGACGCGCGTGCCCGACTTCCGGTTCAAGGACCTGCAGGTCTGGATCGACACGCCCGACAAGGTGTTTGCCGAGTACTCCGTCGAGGCCCTCGTCGCCGCCACGGGCAAGCTCTACCGGCAGACCTATGCCGGGGTACTGATCGCCGAGAACGGGAAGATCAAGCGCCTGCGCGAAGCCCTGGACACGGCAGCCGCAGCAGCGGCGTTCAAGCAGGACTGAGTGCGCCCATCACCTGAAATCCCGGCTCTCCGTCGGCAATCTTCCCAGCAGCGGATTCAGATTGGTGAAGCCTTGTGCCAGCAGATGCCGCACATCGCCGTCGCCGCGCTGCCAGACGCCTTCGACGGCCAGCAGCCGTGCGCCGAGGATGGTGCTGCGGTGTGCTTCATAAACCTGGGGCCAGACGATGACCTGCACATTGCCGGTCTCGTCTTCCAGCGTGACGAACAGCGTGCCCTTGGCGGTCTGTGGCTTCTGCCGGCCGGTGACGATGCCGCAGGCCTTGGCGCGGCGACCGCTCTTGATGCCGTCGAGCTGCTGGGCGCTGAGCAGCCCCTGCTTGGCCAGGCGCGGGCGCAGCAGGGCGAGCGGGTGGCGGCGCAGCGTCAGGCCGGTGGCGGCGTAGTCCCACAGCACCTCCTCGCCCTCGGCGGCGGCGGGAAGGGCGAGGTCGTCCTCGGGCAGCAGGCTGCCCTGCAGCAACTCGGGCATGGCGTGCAGGGCTGAGGCCTGCCAGACCTGCTGGCGGCGGTGGCCGGCGAGTGAGGTCAATGCATCGGCTGCGGCGAGCTGCTGCATGTCCTGCTGGGTCAGGCGGGCGCGGAAGGCCAGGTCCTGGGGGTGGGCGAATTCGCCGTCGCGGGCGCGGGCCTGTTCGATGCGATCGGCGGCCTCGTCGCCCAGGCCGCTGACCAGTCCCAGGCCCAGGCGCACCGCCGGTTGGTGTGCACCTTCGCGGAGTTCGAGGGTGCTGTACCTGTTGCTGTGGTTGACGTCGATGGCGCGCACCTCGACGTGGTGCCGCCGCGCGTCCTGCACCAGTTGGCTGGGCGTGTAGAAGCCCAGTGGCTGGGAGTTCAGCAGCGCACACAGGAAGGCCGCCGGCTCGTGGCATTTGAGCCAGGAGCTGACGTAGGTGAGCAGGGCGAAGCTGGCGGCGTGGGACTCGGGGAAGCCGTAGGAGGAGAAGCCCTTGATCTGGCTGAAGATGCGCTCGGCAAACTCGTCCTCGTAGCCGTTCTTGCGCATGCCGGAGACGACTTTTTCGTAGTACTTGTCCAGCACGCCGGGGCGCTTCCAGGCGGCCATGGCGCGGCGCAACTGGTCGGCCTCGCCCGCCGAGAAGCCCGCCGCGATCATGGCGACCTGCATGACCTGTTCCTGGAAGATGGGCACGCCGCAGGTGCGCTCCAGGGCCTCGCGCAACTCGTCCTTGGGGTATTTGATGTCCTCGGGCCGTAGGGCGCGGTTCTTCAGATAGGGATGCACCATGCCGCCCTCGATGGGGCCGGGCCGCACGATGGCCACCTCGACCACCAGGTCGTAGTACTTGCGCGGCTGCAGGCGCGGCAGCATGGACATCTGGGCGCGGCTCTCGATCTGGAAGACGCCGATGGTGTCGGCCTTGCAGATCATGTCGTAGGTGGGTTTGTCGTTGTCCGGGATGGTCAGGTCGATGGCCGTCCCGCGCATCGGGTTGACGAGGTCGAAGCACTTCTTGATTGCCGTGAGCATGCCCAGCGCCAGCACGTCCACTTTCATCAGCTTCAGCTCGTCGATGTCGTCCTTGTCCCATTCGATGACGCTGCGATCCTTCATCGTCGCGTTCTCGATGGGCACGAGACGCTCCAGCAGACCCTGCGTCAGCACGAAGCCGCCGACGTGCTGCGACAGATGCCTGGGCAGGCCATTGAGCTGGCGACCGAGCGTGATGAGCTGCTGCAGTCTCGGATCGTCGTCGGGCAGCCCCAGCTTCTCCAGAAGCGCGACGCGATGCTCCTCGGGCAGCACTTGCGTGGACCAGCCGCTGTGGTCCTGGCTCATGACCTCGAGCTGCTCTTCGCTGAAGCCCAGCGCCTTGCCGACGTCGCGGATCGCGCTCTTGGGCCGGTAGCAGATGACGACCGCCGTCAGCGCGGCGCGGTCGCGGCCGTATTTTTCGTAGAGGCGCTGGATGACCTCCTCGCGGCGCTCATGCTCGAAGTCGACATCGATGTCGGGCGGCTCGTTGCGCTCGCGGCTGATGAAGCGCTCGAACAGCAGCGTCGAGCGATCCGGATCCACCGACGTGACGTGCAGGCAATAGCAGACGATGCTGTTGGCCGCCGAGCCGCGGCCCTGGCAGAGGATGTCGATGCTGCGCGCGAACGCGACGACATCGGCGACGGTCAGGAAGTAGTGCTCGTATTGCAGCTCTTCGATCAGCCTCAGTTCATGTTCGATGCGCGACTTCCATTTGTCCGGGACGCCGCCCACGCCGTGCTCGTTCCAGGGCCAGCGCTGCTCGGCGCCTGCGTAGGTCAGGTTGCGCAGATGCTGGGTCGCCGTGACGCCCTCGGGCACGACTTCGCTGGGATAGAGGTAGCTGATCTCGTCCAGCCGGAACGTGCAGCGCGCCGCCACCTGCAGGCTCTCGCGCATCAGCTCTTCCGCATAGATGCGCGAAACACGGTAGCGGCTGCGCAGATGGCGCTCTGCATTGGGCTGCAGGTCGAAGCCGCAGTCGGCCACGGTGCGGCCCAGGCGGGTGGCTGTCATCACGTCCTGCAGGGCCTTGCGCGAGCGCACGTGGAAGTGCACGTCACCTGCGGCGACCAGGGGCAGGGCGGTCTCGTCGGACAGGGCCTGCAGGCGCTGCAGCCACAGCGCATCGCTGGCCTCGCGCAGCAGTTCGACGACGATCCAGGCGCGGCCGGCGAAATGGCGCAGCACCCAGTGGGCCGCCGGCGCCAGCTCCGCGTCCGAGGCCTCGCGCGGCAGCACCAGCAGGGCCAGGCAGTCGGTCAGTTGTTCGGGCGCGATCTGGCGCCAGTGCAGGGTGTATTCGCCCTTGACCGGGCTGGCGCGGCGCAGCCGGGTGATGAACTGGCAGAGATTGCCGTAGCCGTTGAGGTTCTGCGCGATCAGCACCAGCTTGAAGCGCGGCGTGCCGGTGTCGTCGCGGACCAGGAATTCGCTGCCGATCAGCAACTGCATCAGCTGGGGTTGCTCGATGTTGTCGTCGGGCAGACCGGCTTGCTTCGCGGCCTCTTTCAACTCGTGGTGGGCCGCCTGGCGCATCTCGCGCAGCTGCTTGTGGGCGCGCACCACGCCGGCCAGCGAGCATTCGTCGGTGATGGCCAGGGCTTCGTAGCCCAGCTCGACAGCACGTTCCACCAGCTCGGACGGCTCTGAGGCACCGCGCAGGAAGCTGAAGGCGGAGAGGCAGTGCAGTTCGGCATAACGGGAGATGTCGCCGCGCTGGGGTGTCGGGGCAGTCGGCCGGTCGCCGTCGGCCCGGCGCCGCAGCTCGGCGTCCGAGCTGATGCCTTGCTGGCGCAGCAGGGCCAGTCTCTCGTCTCGGTCTGACAGGGGAGGCGTCATGCGAACACTCCATGCAGAAACCAGCCGGGGGCGGCGGATGCGGTCGATGAAGGCCGCTCGTGATAGACCCACAGCAGGCCGCGCGCGGCGCTGCGGTAGACGAAGTAGTCGCGTGTCTGCAGGCCGCTGGCGCCTTGCCACCAGCCGGCCTCGATGCGGTGCGGACCGCTGACCAGGGTCAAGGGGCCGCAGTACATCGGCTGTTCGCGGGCATCGGCGCGCAGCGGCTGGGGTGCCTGCAGCAGCCAGGTGGGCTGGGGGCCTGGAGGTGGGCGCACGGCGATGGGCGCCGGAGCGGGCCAGGCGTGCCAGCTCTGCATGCGGTCCAGGCGATGGTCCTCGTGCAGCCGGCCTTCACGCACCTGTTCGGCACCCAGGCGCACCGACAGCCGCTCCAGCAGCGCGTTGGTCGTCGTGCGCTCGGCCGGGTCGCTCGGCCCGGGCAGCAGGCTGACGCTGGCTTCCTCCAGCGACAGCACGGTGTCGGCGCTGAGGCGGATCTCGCCGGCCGGAGCCGCCAGCTCAATGCAGGCGAGGTGTTCGCCGAGCAGTCGCGTCAGGCGGGGCAGGTCGCGCGTCGTGTCGGCGGTGGCCAGGGTCAGCTCGCCGCTGTCGGCCACATCGCGCGGACGCATGGCGTCGTATTGCCAGGCCAGGCGCAGCGTGCGAATGCCGGCATGGCGGGCGGCGAGGAAGGCGCAGAGCTGGCGCAGCAGGGTCTCGGCGAAGTGCAGCAGGACCGGCGCGTGCTCGACGCGGTAGGGCAGCTCCAGCCGGCTGTCGAAACGATCAGGCAGGGTCAGCCAGTCGTGCACCTCGGGCAGCTCGCCATAGGCCTGGTCCAGGGCCTTCAGCAGGGCCGGGCCGAAGCGCCGGGCCAGGGCCGGGCGCGGCAGATGGCGCAATTCGCCCAGACGGGTGCAGCCCAGGCGAGCCAGCATGGCGTGATGGGCCTGGGCGGCACTCAGGGCCGACAGCGGCAGGGCGTCCAGACGCTCATTCAAGGCGCCGGGCGTGGAGTCACTCGAGCGCGCCAGGGCCAGCGCGCCCAGGGCCGTCGACGCCCAGGCCATGGGCCCCAGGGTCAGCCCCGCTTCGGTCGCCCGTGCCTGCAGCCGCTGGCGCAGCGCGCGGGCACCGCGGAACAGCCGCAGGCTGCCCGACACCTCGGCCACGACGGCCTCCTCCAGCCGCGCGACGCGCGGCGTGAAGCTCAGCGCCAGCCAGGCCAGGGCGTCGCGGTCGCCTTCGGGCGCATCAGGCGTGCAGCACAGAGCGAGCCAGCGCATTGTTGCGCTCCATCGGAAGGCCGACCGGTTCGGACGAGGGCGCCGGCAGCGGTGCAGGCTGGGGCTTGCGCTTGGCCGCCGTCAGCAGCGGCTCGACCGCGCCCGGCACGGCGGACAGGCTCAGCCAGCCCTCGAAGGCCGGCCCGCGTCGCTTGAGCAGGTGCACGGCCAGGTCCCAGCCTTCGCCCGGCTGCACGACGAGGCGCAGCGGCGCGGCCGAGGACTGCTGGCCGACGTGCTCGGGCCGCACCAGGAAGGCCGGTGCGTCCGAGCTCAGGGCGCTGACCTGCAGACGGCGGATCTGTTCGGGCCGTGCTTCGGGCAACCAGGCCAGCACGGCCACGCGTGACTTGATGGCCTGTTCGGCGGCCCACAGCGCCTGGGCCGGCGCGGCCGCGGACACCCAGATCAGGGCCGACGACGGCAGGCCCAGGGCCAGCAGGCCAGGCAGATGCGGCGCATGCGGCGGGTTGACGAGCAGCAGCGAGCGCAGGCCGGGCGGGGTGACGCGTTGGCGGCGGCCGGGCGTGGGCGACGGCAGGGCCTGGGCCGCCCACCAGTTGCGCAGACCCGGGGCCAGCAACCGCCACTCCAGCACGCCGGGTTGAGGTGTCAGCACTTCGGTGACGGCGCGCAGCGGCCAGCCACCGCCGGGCAGTTCGGCGTCCAGTGCCGCGAAGCCGCTGGCCAGGGTGGGATCGACCGTCTGCCCCAGGCTGCTGCCGCGCCACAGCCGGCCTTGCAGGCGGGCGTCGTCCAGCGGCAAAGGGCCGGAAGTGGACGAAACAGGGGCGACGGCAGAAAGGGCGACGGAGGCGGGCAGCATGGCCGGAGGGAAGAAGCCGGAGCTTGGATGAGATCACAATACTGTATAAACATCCAGTATTTTCTGCCGATGACCTTCGCCAGCCGGCTAGCATTTCACGCATCCTCTGGAGAACCACCGCCATGCAACTCGCCCCGCTGATCTGTGTCCAGGATGTGCCCGCCGGCAGCCGCTGGTATCAGCGCCTGCTCGGCGCTCACAGCGGTCATGGCGGCAACGAATACGAGCGGCTGAACGATGCCGGCGGCCGCCTGCTGCTGCAGCTGCACCGCTGGGATGTCGACCACGACCACGGCCCGCTGGGCGATCCGGCCCTGCCGCATGGCAACGGCGTGCTGCTGTGGTTCGAGCTGACGGATTTCGATGCCGCCGTGGCGCGTGCCGAGGCCATGCAGGTCGATGTCGTCAGGCCCAGGCGCTGGAGCGAGAACGGCAACTGGGAGTTCTGGCTGCGCGACCCCGACGGCTACACGGTGGTGTTGACCAGCCCTTTGCCTTGATCTGAATTTCAGGAGACCCGAGATGCCGATGAATGACTATCTGCTGTTGTCGCGCGGGCAATGGGACGCCGATGCCAGCCCGCAAGACGTGCAGGCCGCCGTCGACGCCTTCTATGTCTGGTACGAACAGGGCCTGGCCCAGGGCCGGCTCAAGCCGGGCAGCCGCCTGGAGCTGGGCTGCCGCGTCGTCGCCAAGGGCGGCCTCATCACCGACGGCCCCTTTGCCGAGACCAAGGAATGGGTGGGCGGCTTCTGGTTCATCGTCGCCGAGACGCTGGAGCAGGCCGCGGCGATTGCGGCCGAGAACCCCTGCCTGCAGTTCGGCCTGACGACGGAAATCCGCCCTTTGGATGCCTCTCGTTCGCACGTGACGGTGCACACCAACGAGACGCCCAAGACCTGGCGTTAACAGGCCCTAAGCAAAACCGTCGCCGTCGAAGTCGACGACGTCCTCGTCCCTCGCAAGCGTCGGCGGCGCGTCCTTGGGCTTCATGGCCTCCAGCTGCTCGCGCAGCTTGGCGACCTGGTCCAGCCAGTAGTTGGGCGTGCCGAACCAGGGGAAGGCCAGCGGGAAGGCCGGGTCGCCCCAGCGACGCGCCAGCCAGGCGCTGTGGTGGATCATGCGCATCGTGCGCAGCGGCTCGATGAGGCGCAGCTCGCGGTCGTCGAACTCGGCGATCTGCTCATAGCCGTCCAGCACGGCGTTCAGCAGATGGCGGGCTGCGTCGGGCTCTTCACTGGAACTTGGCAGCAGCATCCACAGGTCCTGCACCACGGGACCGGTGACGGCGTCGTCGAGGTCGACGAAATGCGGGCCGCGGTCCGGCGTCCACAAGATGTTGCCGGGGTGGCAGTCCCCGTGCAGTCGGGTCAGCTGCAAGTCGGGCAGGCTGTCGAAGGCGGCCTGGATGGCGGCGATGCAGCGTTGGGCGGCGTCGTCCCAGGTGGAAGCGATCTCGGGCGGGATGGCGTCATTGGCCATCAGCCAGTCGCGTGCCGTCTGGGCGGGCGCGGCGCTGGCCCAGGCCATGCGCTCGGCAAAGGGCTTCTGGCGGCCGACACCATGCAGGCGGGCCAGCAATCGGCCTATCCAGCGCAGCACCTCGGGGTCTTCCAGCTCCGGCCCGCGGCCGCCCTGGCGCGGCGTGACGGCCAGGCGCTGGCCCTGGTAGTGGAAGAGGGTGGAGCCGCCCTCCAGAGGCCAGGGTGCGGCCACCGGCACCTCGGCGGCGGCCAGTTCGGCGGCGAAGGCGTGCTCCTCGAGGATCTGGGCGTCGCTCCAGCGCGCCGGCCGGTAGAACTTGGCGACGGCGGCGCCGCCATCTTCCAGATGCAGCATCAGCACGCGGTTCTCGAATGAATTGAGCTGCAGCAGCCGGCCGTCGGCGCGCAGGCCGGCGGCGTCCAGGGCGTCGAGCATGAACTCCGGTGTCAGGTCGCCGAAGCTGAGGTCAGGGATCGCGTGATGCATCCGGCGAGTGTCGCCGGACTGGCCTTGGCCGGGATCAGCCGCGGCGCGGACGCTGGGTCGCGTAGCGCGGCGCGTCGACGACGACACCGACGATGTCGTCCATCATGGCTTCCTCGTCGGCGTCATCCAGCACCGGCAGGCTGCGTGGGTTGTAGCGCGAGGTGTCGAGATTGCGCGAGGACAGGCGGCGCTGCGGCTGCGGCGGCGCGGGCTGATGAGACGGGTGAGACGCATGGGACTGATGCGCCGGATGGGCCTGCATGCGCGAATGACGGCCGCGGTCGCGATCCGGTTCGCCATAGCCATCGTTGCTGTTGTTGCCGAAGACTCCGGCGTCCTGCCACAGCGGCAGGGGCTGGGAGAACTGTCCCCAGTCGCTGCCGAATTCGTCCTCGCTGGTGCTGGTGCGGCGGCGCGACAAGCTGGCGGTCGCCGCCGGGGCTGGCAGGGGGCCGCGGGAGCTGCTGCTTTGCGGCACGAGCATCTGCAGTTCGGCGACGCTGGGCAACTGGTCCATGGCGCAGCGCAGATAGCGCACGCGGCAGGCGGACAGCACGGCATGCTTGATCTGCAGGTTGCGTGGGGTCACGCCGCGTTCGCCTTCCAGGTCGATGGCGGCCAACACGCGGCCGTTGGGGCTGCAAATGGCGAAGGTCACATGGGAGGCGCCGAGCAGATCAAACCAGTAGCGGACCTCTTTGGCCTCGGTCGGCTGGCAGAAGCGCACCAGCGGCAGCTTGGACAGCACGACATGATGGGGCAGGGCTTCGCGCAGCAGGCGGAAGACGCGGCGCTCGTCGGTCGTGAAAACCGGCCTTGCCGTGAGTGACCACTCCGCCGGCAAGCCTTTATTGGCGTACGCAGGCCGACGCAGTGCCCAGATCAGGCTGATGGCCAGACCCAGCACGCAAACAGCCAGCGCGGCGATCCAATAGATGGCGTACGGCATATCCCTCAGGGATTTCGGCGGGTGACGCCGACCAGTTGTTCTCGCGGCGCAATGGGCAGTCAATGTAGCGCAACGTCCCTAAAAGACATTACTCGCTAGTCCTGATTCCCCCGGCCTAAGGGGTTGCGAGGTCCCGCAATCGACCGGAAATCGGTCATTTATTGCTTGGCGGCGCGGCCCGAGGATTCGAAATGAGCCTTGACCTCGGCAACGCTGTCGACGAATTCGCCCAGCACCTGGGCCTGGCGCTTGAACTGGAAGTCCAATTCGCCTAGGTGGCGCTCCAGGGCCTGCTCGACCTGGGAACTGAAGGTGTTGGCCGGCAGGCGCAGCCAGGCGGCCGACTCGCCGCCGTCGCGCTCGACGATGGCGCCGGCCGCCGCCGCGATGCGCAGCATGGGGCGGTTTTCGCTCAGAGCGTGGATGAAGAGGGTGTCGATGCCGCGGTTGCGGGCGTGCAGGCCGGCGGCATCGAAAAGCCGGCGTCCCAAGCCCCGGCCGCGCGATTGCGGCAGCACCGAAACGCCGAATTCGGCCATGGTGCGCTCCGGATCGCTGCCTGGCATGGACTGGGCGTACGCCAGATGGGCCAGGGCAATCAATTGCAGGCGCCGGTTGAAGATGCCCAGCACCTCGTCGCGGGCGAAATCGATGCTCAGCGCGTATTTGCGGATCTGCTCGTCCGACGCCGGGTAGCCAAAGCGCAGATAACGGTCCTGCGGGTCCAGGGCGAGCAGGTGGTCGATGATGCGGCGGCGGTGGCGCCGGGCCAGCGACCGGATGGGCACCCAGGTGGACAGCCGCTCCAGGGCGGCGCGGGCGCTGGCCAGCGGTCCG
This sequence comes from uncultured Comamonadaceae bacterium, assembly GCA_966111775.1. Lineage (GTDB taxonomy): Bacteria > Pseudomonadota > Gammaproteobacteria > Burkholderiales > Burkholderiaceae_C > Pelomonas. Next base: position 18,221 of record CBHWBD010000099.1, read on the forward strand.
CCGCTCGGTTCGGCCGGCGCAGCGGGAGGCGGATTCGGGTTGGGGCCGAAGGCCGACAGCTCATGGTCCCAGTCCGCCGCGGCTTCGGCGG
>CBHWBD010000100.1:0-18246 GCA_966111775.1 uncultured Comamonadaceae bacterium
CGCAGATCCGCGGTGGCGGTTCGGTCACCACCGGTTCAAGCACCGGCAATATTTCCCAGCTCAATGCCGGCACCGATACGCTCGCCATTCGCGGCCTCAGCGCCTCGCGCAACCTGGTGCTGTTCGATCGTCAGCGCGTCGTGCCCGCCACCCTGCAGGAAGGGCGTGCGTCCGGCCACCTGCAGATTGGCGTTGAGGGCGGCCAGGTTGAGGCCGAGCTGATCCTGCGCCAGCGGGTCGCCGGTCTGGGGCGCGGTCGGCGTGGGGGCTGGAGCAGGTGCAGGCGTGGGCGATGGGGCGGGAGAGGGCGAAGGGCTCGGCGAAGGAGTCGGGCCCTCCACGCCGGGAGCGACTGGCGGCGGGGGCGGCAGGGTGCCGTGAGTCGTGTCGTTGCCATTGCCGGTGGACGGCAGAACGGTGACGGCAGCGGCGCTCGCCAACTGCATCTGCGCATTGACCGCGGCGTTTGCCGGTTTGACCGTCGGCGGCAGCGGCGGGAGCTTGATGCGGGTGCTGTCGTTGCCGTTGCCGGCCGATGGCGATGTCGGTGCGGCAACGGGCGCCGCGGTCGGCGGCGGTGGTGGCAGCACGGGTCGGGTGGTGTCGTTGCCATTGCCGATGGACGGCGACGTGGGCGCTCCAGGCGGTGGCGGTGGGCCGTTGTTGGCGCCGGGCGGCGAAGGCGGGTTGACGGTCGACGTGTCGCTGCCGTTGCCTGTGGAGGGCATGGGTGGCAACGGGCCCGGCGGCGGCCCGGGCGGCAGCGGCACCGGTGCGGGCGCGGGCGCGGGCGCCGGTGGCGCGGGAGGCACCGGGGCGGGCGCTGGTGCGGGTGTGCCCGGCGGCAGCGGTGGATTGGTGGTCGAGGTGTCGCTGCCGTTGCCGTTGGAAGGCCCGGAGGGCAGCGGCCCTGAAGGCGGGCCCGGTGGCAGCGGCACCGGCGCAGGAGCCGGCGCGGGGGCGGGCGCAGGTGCGGGTGCGGGTGCGGGTGGCGGCGATGGTGCGGGCGTACCGGGAGGCAGCGGTGGGTTGGTGTTGGCGGTGTCGCTGCCGTTGCCGGTCGACGGTTGGGTCGGCGGCGCCGGCGTTGGGAACGGCGCGGGTGTCGGGGCTGGCGAAGGCGACGGTGCGGGGCTGGGTGCTGGTGCGGGCGTTGGGGCTGGCGGCGGTGGCGGCGGTGGCGTTGCGACCGCCGGCGCTGCCGGCAGCAGCTCGGCCAGCGGGTCCTGCGACAGCACGGGCACGCCGGTGGTGTAGACCTTGGCGCCGGTATTGAGCAGCACCACGTCACCGGCTGATGCGAATCGCAGGGCTCCGGTGCTGCTGCGCACGGCCACGGTGGCGGGCGCACTGTTGGGCGTGGGCGCGCGGCCAATGGTCAGGGTGGCCGTGCTGGCGCCGGCCAGCGTGGACAGGGTGTCGGCGGCGCCGAGGTCGGCCCCGGCCACGAGGCGGATGCCGCCGGCCAACGCGCTGCTGGCCACCCAGCTGTCCGGGTTGGTGGCCGTGGTGGCGGAGCTGGCCGCAAAGCCCGTGCTGATGCCGTAGTTCAGCGTCAGCGAGCCGGCGGCTCGCAGCGTGACGGTGGTCTCGGCCGCGTGGGGCGTGGCGGTGCGGTCGGCCTGCAGCAGCAGTGGCAGATTCCACTCGGTGGCCAGCGTCAGGTCACCGCTGGAGCGGATTTCCACCGCCGGTCGTACGCGCAGATTTTCGAGGTGGCCACCGAGCAGGCGCTGCGCGATGGGTTCTGCGGCATGGGCGATGAAGTCACTGCTGTCGGCGTTGATGCTGGCGATGCCGAGTTGGCCGGGCACGGGAGCGGGCCCCGGGGCCGGGGATGGCCCGGGGCTTGGGGGCGTCGGCGTGGGAGCGGGGGCCGGCGGGCCGCCGACGCCGGGCGCCACCGGGGGCGGTGGCGGCAGTGTGCCGTGGGTGGTGTCGTTGCCATTGCCCGTCGAGGGGTGCGGAGCCGGCGTGGCGTTGGCCTGTGCGTCGGCCGCGGCCGCGATAGCCATCGTGGCCGTGGCGGGCGCCTGTGCCGGCTTGACCGTCGGCGGCGAGGGCGGCAGCGTGCCGCGCGTGGTGTTGTTGCCGTTGCCGTTGGAAGGCGTGGTCGCGGGCGGTGCTGGCGCTGCAGTCGGCGGCGGCGGCGGCAGCGTCGGGCGCGTGGTGTCGTTGCCGTTGCCCGTCGATGGGCGGGTCGGCCCCTGCGCCGGGGCCGGCGAAGGCGCGGGACCGCCGGCTCCGGGCGGTGTGGGCGGATTGGTGTTCGAGGTGTCGGCCGGATTGCCGACCGGTGGCGTCGGCGCCGGCGCTGGTGCGGGCGACGGACTGGGAGAGGGGCTCGGAGCAGGCACCGGCGCCGGGGCGGGTGTCGGGCTCGGCGCGGGTGAGGGCGCCGGCGCAGGCGGCGGGCTGGCGACGGGCGGTGTCGTGCCGGCGGCGATGACGCTGACGCCGGCATAGGTCTTGACGGCCTGCACGTCGATCAGCGCGACATGGTTCAGGCTGGCGGCGATGGGGGCGATGCGGACGTCGGTGCCGGCGCCGCTGTTGTCGGCGCCCAGGCCGGTGCGGGCGGCGCGCAGCGTGAGGACGCCGCTGCTGTCGGCGCCGGAGCCGCCGCCCAGATCGATGATGGCGTTCCTGAGCAGGCTGACGGTGCCGGCCGTGCTGGCGAGTTCGGCGCTGCCGCCATTGCCCTGGGCATCGGCGGTGGCGAGCAGTTGCGCGCCGGCTTGCAGGGTCAGGTCGCCGCCGGCAGCCAGCAGCAGCCGGCCGGCCGGCGCGCTGCGCGTGTCCAGCAGGCTGCCGCCGGCCAGGGTCAGCCGGCCCTGGTCGCTGACGAGGCTGATGTCGTGGGCGGTCAGGGTCGTGCCGGCGGACAGTTGCTGGTCGCCCTGGCGGTTGCGAACGGTCAGCGAAGCAGTGAAGTTGTTGGCGCCGGCGAGCTGGGCGGCCAGTTGGGCGAGGTCGGTCGGCGTGGCGCTGTCCAGAAACAGGCTGGCGCTCTGGGCCGTGGGGGCGGCGCTGCCCAGCAGTTGTCCACCCATGCTGATGCTGCCCTGCGGCGCCAGCACGGCGAGGCGGCCCGCGTCGCCCTGGCCGGCGCCGGACACATCGATGACGGCGCTGGCTGCCTGTTCCAAGGAGCCCGTGTTGCTTTGCAGGACGAGCTGGCCGGCGGGCAGGTCGACGGCGGTGTCGCCGAGCTTGACGGTCTGGCCACGTACCGAGGTGGTGGAGCCCGCGGCGAGGCTGAGGTCGCCCTGGGTGGCGGTGATCTGCACCTTGCCGGCCGCGAAGTCGATGCGGCCGCCCTGGACCACGTCCGAAGCGTTGATCTGCAGCCGGCCGGCCGGCGTGAGGGGGGCAGCCGCTGCGGTCGACGCCGCCGGTGTGCCGAGCAGGCTGAAGCGGCCCGCGATGGAGAAGCTGGCATCGGCGCCGGCGCCACTGCCGAGCACCGGTGCGCTGACGGTCAGAGCGCCGCCGAAGACCAGGCTGCTGGCGCCGTCCAGGCGCACCAGATTGCCGGCCTGCCACTGCGTCAGTGCGGCGTCCACGCTCTGCGCGCCCCCGGCTGTCGACAGCAGATCGCTGGCGACGATCTTGAGGCTGCCGGCCGCAGCCGTGCTGCCAAGGACGGCAGGTGTCAGGCCGCTGCGATTGGTCAGCGTGACCTTCGCCGCGCTGACGCTGGCGCTGCCGCTCTGCGGGCCGCGCAGCAAGGGGCTGTCCAGGGTCAGCTTGCCGAGGCCGGCACCGCCGATGTCGTTGCCGGGCGCGAAGTCGATGGACTGGTAGCCGCGCAGCGTCAGGCTGGCGACGGTGTCCAGGCCGGTGAAGCTGCTCGGATCCAGCAACCAGCTGGCGCTGTCCCGCACGCCGCCCAGGCCCAGGCGGCCGGCGCCGAGGTCGACGCTGCCGGCCTTCAGGCTGAGGCCGCTGCCGACGCTGGCCTGGGCCGAGCTGTCCAGCGTGATGGCACCCGAACCGCTGTCGAGCAGCAGCTTGTTGCCGAGGCTGAGCAGCGGGTTCGAAGTGAGGGTCGGGCTGCGCAGCAGATGGACGCCGGCCTGCGTGCCGAGACGCAGGGCCGCGCCGTCGCCGTTGATGCGCAGGTCGCCCACGCTGGTGGCGCCCAGTTGCGAGGGGTCGGGGCGGGCCAGCAGCTGCGCGCCGTCGCCGACACCCAGGGCGCCGCTGGCCGCCAGCACGAGGTCGTTGGCCTGCAGCCGGGTGCCCGCCGCGACGCTCAGCGTGCCGGCGCTGACATTCAGCCCCTGCGCGTCCGGTGCGGGCGTACCTGGCACCGCGCCGAGGACCAGCAGGTTGGCGCCCAGGGCGTTCAGCTGCGCCGGGTCCAGCACCAGGGTCGAGGCGTCGGTCGATGAGCCGCCCACCTGCAGGGACGAAGCGGCGATGAACACCTGCGACCCGCGGCCCGGCAGGGCATCGCCCGAGGGCTGGGGCGTGGTGCCCGGCGCGCCTTGCAGGGTCAGGCCCAGGTTGAGGGAAGGCGCGTTGATCACCAGCCGGCCGGCATCGGTGCTCAGTGCAGGCGTGACCACGCCATCGCGCTGGGCGGCGGCGCCGAAGAAGGCGTCGACGCTGCTGGTGCGGATCTCCGAACGCTTCAGGGCCTGGCTCGAGCTCTGCACCCACCAGGTGCTGGTCAGCGCAGACTGGAAGGCAGTACCGGCGTCGGCCAGGCGCGCGCCGACATAGCTGCTGCCGTCGGCCAGCAGCTGCGAGCTGCCCAGGCCCAGGGCGGTGCCGCCGTTCACCGGTTGGACCAGGAAGGCGCCGGGCAGGATGGCGTAGCGGGCCGGCAGCAAGGTGTAGCTGCCGGCGGGGATGGGGCCGCCATCGCCCAGCGTGAGCTGCCTGCCCAGCCCTGGCGTCGACGCTGCGAGGCCCATGTCGAAAGCGCCTTGCAGCTTGAGGCTCGGGATCAGCGCGAAGGCGCCGTTGCTGCCGGTGAAGGCGTCGGTCGAGCCACCCGGGCCGGGCACGAACTGCCAGGCCAGCAGCTGACCGCCGCCGCGCAAGTCGATGACGCTGCCGGCTTGCAGATCCGTCACCGGCGCCTGCAGGCTGATGGTCTTGACCGGCGGGCTGGCCAGCGTGCCGCTGCCCTGTTGTTGGGGGCTGGACCAGCCGGCGCTGCTGAAGCCGCCAAAGAGCAGGTTCTGGCCCGCACTGCTGACCGAGATCGAGGCGCCGCCGTGCTCGCGGATGGCGCTGCTGGCGACGATGGAGATGGCACCACCCGGGGCACGCAGGCGCCCGCCGATGTCGACGGTGTCGGCCTGCAGCTTGAGAGTGCCACCGGCACTCAGCGGCGCATCGGGCACGGGCTTGTCCGTCGGGCTCTGCAGCGTGAGCTGATGGCCACTGGCGTCGACGGTGAAGACCGTGTCGGTGGCCGGGTAGATCTGGGCAGCGCTCAGCGTCGTGTCGGCGCGGGTGATGAGGCTGCCGGTGAGGGCGTTGCTGCTGTCGAAGACGCGAGACTGGAGCCGCATGTCGTTGCTGGCCGTCAGGCCCAGCGTGCCCACGCCCTGGGTGACGATGCGGTCGCTGAGCACGACATTGCCGGCCGACAGCTGCAACTGGCCGTTGCCGCCGCTGGCGTCGACGACTCGCCTGTCGTTGCCTACGAAGGACGCGGGCTGTGCGAAGCCCCATTGCAGTTGCGTGGCCGACAGCGCCGCGCGGCCGCCATCGGCCATGCGCAGATAAGGCGTGTCGATGCTGAGCAGGCGCGGCAGGGCGAGTTGGACGCCGTTCTCGATGAAGAGGCCGTCCTGCAGCGAGAGGTTGAGGTCAGCCGCGCCTGAGGCCGCGATCTGGCCGGCGGAGATCGACGCCGCGGGCAGCAGGGCGCCGGGCGCGGACAGATGGTCCGGGGTCAGCGCACCGCTTGTCTGCGTGGTTTGCTGGGTGAGGGAGAACTCCACCAGCTTGGACGGGTTGCCGATGGTGTCGGTGCCGCTGGTCAGGGTGACGTTGACCTGACCGCCGGCGCTTGAGGGGCCGCCGCCCGTGGCGCGCAGGCTTCCCTCCAGGCGCATCACGCCGTTGCCGGTGAAACCGATGCTGCCGCCCGTGCTGGTCACCGTCTGGCGCAGCACGCTGACGGTGCCGGAGCCGGCGAGGGGCACATCCAGCATGCCGGCGCTGCCGCTGGCGTCGATGACGCTGCCGGTCTGCCAGATCAGGCTGGAGGACAGCGGGCTGCTCGTGGCGAGGCTGACCGTCCCGCCGTTCAATACCTGGCCGTGCAGCAGACCATCGGTGCTGGGTGTCAGCACGGTGGTGCCGGCCACGTCGATGACGCTGTTCGCGCCCAGCCACAAGTACAGGGGCACGGTATTGGCCCGGTTGGAGCTGGTGCCGCTGGCCAAGCTGACGCGACCGCCCGCAGCCTTGATCTTGCCGTCGAAGTCCAGGCTGGTGGCCGCCGACAGCGACAGGCTGGCGGTCGGCTGCAGGTCAAAGCGGCTGCCAGTCTGGACGCTGAGCCGGCCGTCGGGCTGCTCCACGCCCAGGCCGCTGGAGCGCAGGTCGAGGTTGACGACCTGGGCCATGCGGTTGCCCGGCAGGCCGGTGCCCGCAAAGCCGACGCTGCCGCTGGCGGTGGCCGCGGTCCGCGGGCCGATCAGCCAGTAGTCCGCGACCGGCGCGATGACGGTGCCGGCCTGCACGTCGAAGGCCTGGCGGCCATCGAGGGTGTAGCGGGAGAAGCCGCCCTGGTTGAAGAAGGCGCTGGACAGGCTGAGGCCACCGGCATGGCTGGCGGCGTCGCTGGTGTTGGTCGTCAGGCTGGACGCGAAGTCGCCGATGACGATGCTGGGCGCCGTCAGGCTCAGGCTGCCGCCTTGGGTGGTCGAATAGCCGCGCAGCTGGAGGCCCTCGATCAGCAACTGGCGCTGGCTGGGCGCGGGGCCGTCAACGGCGGTGGGGTTGGAGCCCGAGCTCAGCGCGATGCTGCCGGCATTGCCGCCGCGCACCGTGCCGCCCGCGTCGACGAAGGCGCCGCCCGACACGTCCAGCGTGCTGCCCGGGGCGGCAATGACGCTGCGCTGCGAATTGAGCGTGATGCTGCCGCCCGCCGTGCCGCTGGCGGAGCCGGCGCCGTCGAGCTGCGCATTGGTCCAGGCGCCCGAGACGTCCAGGGTGACCGGGTTGTCGTCGGCCTGCGACGTGCCGACCTGGATGTCGCCGTTGAACTGCGTCTGCACCGTCAGCCTGCCGCCGGGCAGGCGCAGCGAACTGCCGAGGATCACGTGGCCGTTCTGCGAGTTCAACGTCAGGCTGGCGAGGGCGGGCAGGGTCAGTGTTGCCCGAGCCGGCAGGCTGAGATCGCCGACCGTGCTGAGGGTGATGTGGCCGAAGCCGCTGCTGCCCAGTTGCTCGGTGGAGAGCCGCGATGTCAGGCCGGCCGGGCTGGCGAGCAACTGGTCCCAGTCGAGGGTGGGCGTCTTGCTGCTCAGCTTGAGCGCGCCCAGCACCGCGCCGGCATAGGCCGTGTTGCCGAAGGCGAACTGGTGGAAGCTGGTGCCGAGTTCCAGCGAGGCGGCTGTGGGCAGGGCGTCGACGCCATTGGTCTGGCGCTGGCCGCGGGTCGTCGTGCCCAGCAGCTGGCCGCCCAGCACGGTGCTGGGCGCCAGCACCGACAGCGAGCCGCCGGCGCGGCCTTCGTTGTAGCCCGATTCGATGCGGCCTTGCGGCTGGGCACCGAAGGCGACGGCGGCGCCATTGCGGTTCCAGGCATTGACGTTCTTGAGCGCATTGGCCGTGCCGACATAGGCCAGGTCCCTGGGCGCGCTGTTCAGCGAATAGTTCTGGCCGGTGGAGGACGTCAGCTGCGTCGGGCTGACCAGGGCATCGGTGTAGCTGACCTGGCCGCCGGAGACATTGATGCTGGCGCCATTGGCCATCAGCACCGCGTCACCCGCGAGCAGGCTGAGGCCGCCGCCGGCGGACAGGCGTTCGCTGGCGCTGCGCTGCAGGGCGCCGCGGTAGTTGCTCAGGTCGCCGAGGATGGGCGAGCTGCCGCGCACGTCCAGCGTGACCTTGTTCTGGTAGAGCAGGCCGCTCTTCTGCAGCGGCGCATCCTTCAGGTCGTTGCTGCCCAGCAGCTCGGTGGTGACGAAGAAGCGGCCGACGCTGGCCGTCGTGTCGCTTGTGCCCGAGACATCGATGCTCGCGCCGGCGGCGATGGTCACGCGGCCCGCGTCGGGCGTGAAGGCGTCGAGCTTGCCGGGCTGGTCGTCGTAGATCGGCTTGGTCGTGGCGCGGATGGAGGCCTGGGCGCCGGGCGCCACGATCTGCGCGCCCGACTGCAGACTCACGTTGGCGCCGTTGAGCTGCAGGCGCGAGGTGACGAAGGTGGAGTTGTCGTCGGAGGTGAGAGGCTTGCCGTCGGCGCCGTTGTTGTCGGGCAGGATTTCCGTGCGGCTGCCGGTGGCCAGCACCAGCTCGCCATTGGCCTGGGCGCGCTTGTAGCGGTCGTCGCCCGGGCCGATGCCGGTGGTGGACGCGCTGCCCTGCGCCAGCAGCAGGATGGAGCCGTTCTGCGACACGCTGGTGGTGGCGCTGAGGCGACCCGCCTGGTTGACCGCCATGCCCACCAGCGTGGTGTTGCCGCGCGGCGTGCTGATGACGCCGCTGGCCTGGTTGGCCACGCTGCCGTCACCGGCCGTGCTGAGGCCGGCATTGCCCATGTCCACGAGCAGGCCGCGCAGCGAGGGCACGGCCGGGTTGACCTCGGAGGCATAGAGGGCATCGCCGGTGGGCAGGCGCAGATAGGCCTCGGCACCCGCGCCCAGCACGACTTGGCCGCCGGGCGATGTGATGCCGCCCGCGTTGTTGACCTGCTTGGCGAACAGCAGGATGCGGCCACCCTCGCCACTGCTGATCTGGGCGCCCGGCGCCACCTGCACATAGCTGCTGCCGTACAGGCCGGCGTCGGGGGCTGGGTCGTAGTGGTAGGAGAAGGCCGGATCGGAACCCAGCACATTGGCCGAGAAACCGCTCTTGAAATCAGCGTCGCGCGGGCTCAGCGTCGTGGCGATGAGGCTGCCGACATTGACGGACGAACCGCTGCCGAACAGGATGCCGTTGCGGTTGTAGAGAATGATTTCGCCGCCGTTCTTGCCCGTGCGCAGGCTGCCGAAGATCTGGCTCGGGTTGGCGTCGTGGATGCGGTTGAGCGCGCTGCTGCCGCCTTGCGCCATGTCGAAGGTGACCGAGCTGGACTCGCCGATGTTGAAGCTGGCCCAGTTGTAGATGGCGCGCGGGTCGGACTGCTGGATGAGCATGTCCCGGCCACCCTTGGCATTGGGCGTCGCGGTCGGCAGCTGGCTCTGGCCGCTGCCATAGGTGCGCCAGCCCACCACGCTGGAACCCGCCGGCACCGGCAGAGCGGTGGGCGCGGGCTTGGCCGTCTGGGCCATGGCCTGCCATGGCAGTGCCGTCGCCAGCGCGAGCACAAGCGGCTGCAGGGCGGCATGGCCCCAGTGCGGAGCGGGCGGTGCCGGCGGCGCCGGGCGAGGGTGCGGCGGCTGGGTCAGGGGCGGGCGGAGCGAGGCGCGCGGCATGGGGGGCTCTCAGAACTTGACCGCCATGCGGGCGTGGACGCGGCGCTCGGCCCGGGCCTGGTTGGCCAGGGCCTTGTGGGCCTGGGCGAACAGCAGATCGAAGTTGATGCCGCTGCGCAGGCCCAATTGCAGTCCGCCGCCCGTGCCGAGCAGGGGCTGGCGGCGGTTCTGGCCGGCGTCAGGGTTGAGGGTTTGCAGGCTGCCGGCGTCGATGAAGGCGAGCAGGGTCAGGTCGCTGAAGTCGTCCAGCGCGGGGCCGGGATTGGCACGCCTGATACCGGGCGCCAGGTTGGGGCTGCGCAGCTCGACGGACGCGAGCAGACCGTGGTCGCCCACGGCGGCGCCTTCGACATAGCCGCGCACCGTCTCGCTGCCGCCGAGCGAGAACTGCTCTGCGCTGGTGAGCTGCTGCGAGGCGACCTGGCCCGCCAGGCGAAGCGCCACCACGGTGCCACCCAGGGTCTCGAAGCTCTGCGTATGCCGCAGGTCGACGCGCAGCGTGGCGAAGCCGCCGTCGGCGCCCTTGCGCTTGCAGCGGAACTGGTCGTCGTTGCCGAGGCTGCCGTCCTCCAGCTCGCAGCCGTCGATGCGCCGGGCCATCAGCGGCCTCAGGCCCAGGGCCAGCGTGGCATTGAGCTGGGTCAGCGTCGTCTTGCTGAACCAGCTGCCGGCGAAGCCGAGCTGCAGCGGCAGATAGCGCAGCGGCTTGGCGATGGTGGCATTGCCCAGCTTGAGCTGCTCCTGAACGTCGCGGTAGTCGGCGCCCAGGCTCAGCGTGTGGCTGCTGGCCTCGCCGGGCTCCAGCCGGGTGATGTAGCGCAGGCCGTAGGTGCTGCCCTTGCCCAGCACCTGCGTGCCACCGAGCGTGTCGACACTGCTGTTGGAATGGACGGCGGTGAACAGCAGGTTGCGGCCGCCCTCCAGCGGCACGCTGTAGTTCAGCAGGGCCACGGTCGATTGCGCGGGCGCGAGCGGCGCCGTGATCAGCGTCGCGGCGATGCTGTGACCGAGCTGCCAGAGGTTGTCGTAGTGCAGGGACGCGGTGGCGCGCATCGGCTCGGTGTTGGCGCTGCCGGTGTTGGCGAGCTCGACGCTGCCGCCCAGTGGCAGCTTGTCCTTGACCTGCAGTTCGGCCTCGACCGTGCCCGGCAGCCGGCCTTGCCGCAGCACCGGCTGCACCTGCCTCTCCTCGCCGGTGTTGACGCTGGCGAGCTGGCGCTGCACTTCGTTGAAGTTGGGCACGCTGCCGGGCGCCAGCTCGGCGACGCGCTGGCGGATCTGGCCCTGGTCGTAGTAGCGCGCACCCGTCACGGCCAGGCGTTCGATGCGGCCTTCGAGCACGGTCAGCCGCACGATGCCATCGTCCACGCGCTGCTCGGGTAGGTCGACGAAGACGGTCAGGTAGCCGGCCGCCTGGTAGGCCTTCTCCAGCGCAGCTCGCGCCGCGTCGGCGTCCTCGATCTGGCGTTGCGGTCCCATGAAGGGCATGACGGCCTTTTCCACGGCCGCGGCGCTCAGTACGGTATTGCCCTCGATCTCGAACTCGAGGATGTCGAAGCGCGGCGCCGGTGCGACTTGCGCCCCGGACAGCAGCGGCGCTAGCGCCATCGACAGTGCAATCAGTTCTCGGTTCAACACGGCGGCGCCCGTCCCGCGCAGCGGCGCAGACGGCTCTCTGGAGCAATGGGTTTCAGTGTTCCGGTTCGCGGTGAACCGGCAATGAAGTGGCGTGAGCCGAATGGATCACGCCAGCAGGTTCAGCTGCGCTTGCGTGCGCGAGCAGCGATGCCCAGCAGGCCGAGGCCGAACAGGGCCCAGCTGGCGGGCTCGGGCACGGCCGTGACGGCGCCATCGAAGTTCAGCAGCCGTGCGCTTCCGGCGCCCGAGGCAAAGTCCGTCGTGGCGACGCGTTGAATGCCAAGTGCCGTCGTGGCGCTGTTGGCGGCGGACTGGGCGGCCGCCTGCGTGAAGCTCAACTGGTAGGTGTTGCTCGACGTGAAGGCCAGTCCCCAGTAACCGTTGGACGTGAGGTTGTCGAACTCGTCCGTCACCACGCCGCCGCCGGCCGCAGCGTTGGTCACGTAGTAGAACCAGGAGGACTTGTTGACCTCGTTGGTGAGGTCGTAGAGGCCGCCGAAATAGCTGCCCTCGCTGCCCGGGTTGTTCTTGGCGTAGATGGTGCCGTTGTTGGCGAAATAGCGCGTGCTGCCTGCCGAATGCAAGGCACTGCCGTTGGCCGTGCTCGGATGGGTGTTCTTGGTCGCGTCGTCGCCACCGCCCAGCGAGTTCAGGTCGCGGTACCAGCGGCTGCCGGCGCGCTGGGTGGCGTTCAGGAACCCGTCGGCGGGCATGCCGGTCAGGTCCTGCCAGTTCGGGTTGACCGTGCCATCGCCCGGCCCCTGGCGCAGCGTCGTGTAGAGCTTGTTGTCGCCCGGCGTGCTCGAGGTTGGATTGCTCTGCACGGCCAGCACGGCCCAGCGCTCGTTGGCGATGGTCGGCGACAGCGTCTTGAACGCGGCAAAGCGCGCGTCCGAGGTCTGCAGCGTGAAGGCCGGATAGCTGTAGCCCGCGTCCTGCTGGGCATAGATCCAGAAATCGTTGGCCTTGAGGCCCAGGTCCAGCGTGTAGGCCGCGTGCGTGGACGTGTCCCAGAGCACGAAGAGCAGCTCCGCGCCGCTGTCGATGGCGACGTTCGCGTGGGCGGCCTGCGGCAGCGACAGCAGGGTCAGCGCCGAGGCGGCGAATGCGGCTGCGCGGGAGGCGGTGTGGACGAGAGGTTTGATCATCATGTCCGGCTCCTCAGGCGCCCAGTCGCCGCTGGCGGCGCACCCAGGCGCCGATCAGCGCGCCGCCCAGGGCCATCAGGGTGAGGCTCTGCGGTTCGGGCACGGCGCTGATGGAGGCGCCCACGTCGACGCCGACGAGGCGGGCGCTGCCGAAGGCGGCGGAATAGTCGGTGAACGACAGGCGGGCGCGGCCCTCGTCGGTCGACACCAGCGACTTCGGATTGCTGCCGGGCAGGGTGTAGCTGAGGATGTATTTGCTGGAATTGGGGTCCTTGATGAAGCCCCAGTAGCCGTCGTTGGTGAGGTTGTCGAATTCGTCGGCGGTGACTTTGGTCAACGAGCCGGCAGAACCACCGTTCGGATTCGGCGTCACCGCGACCTTGTAGAACCAGGACGAAATTCCGATAGGGTTTCCTACGCACACATTGCTGTTGAAAAGGCAATCACCATCGGTGGTGGTGTTGCTCCCTTGGAAACCACCCGACTTGCCGGCATAGGTTCTGGGATAGGCGCTGCCCGAGAGGCTGCTGCCAAACGTCGCGCTGCTGTTCAATGTCGACGAAATAATGTCGACGCCGACGGTGGCGGTATTCAGATATCCAATATATCCAGGGAATGTCAGGCTCGAACGGAAAGTGCCGTTTGTCAGGTTGGAAAATACTTTGTTGTAGTTTGCCGTTTGTACGCTCACCGAGCCCAGACGAGTCGTCGGGTCATAGTTGCTCAGCGTGTTGTAAAGAATACGCTGGTCCGGCGAGGTTCCCTCCGTCAGCCCGAGGACGGCCCAGCGGGTGCTGGACAGAGTGGCGGTGCTGAGAAAACTCTGCAGATTTGCATCCTTGCTGGGATCCAGAGTGAAGAATAGATAGCTGCCGGTGTCCTGTTGAGCATTGATGTAGAAATCTGCTGCCCGCACGTTCAGGTCAAGGGTGTAACTCTTTTGCGAGTTGGCCTGGTCGTACAGGGTCAGAAACAGTTCGGGATTGCCGCTGGTGTCGATGCCGGCTTGCGCGCCGCCGGAAAGGGCAGCAAGCGCAGCGATGCACGAGGCCGCGCGAACCCATCGGCTACGCAGTGGGCGGGTGGCAAGTGAAAATTGCATATCAATTCCAAACTTGTTTCAATATTGCAGCGATTGCCCGGAAGTACAGGGTTTGACCGCCTGTTGCAGGACGATCCAGAGTCTCGGCAGATAGGGCCTGTCTGCGGGTAGGGGCTGAACAGAGAAAGCCGGCAGGCGCCGGCTTGATGGATGCAGCGGTGACGAACTTCAAGTTCGCGAAGCATTCGGGCCCGGAGCAAGTGATCGGCACCTGCTCCGGAATCGAGGCTTAGAACGTGTTGTAGATCGTGCAGCTGTCGCTCACGCCATTGGACTGACCGGTATGGAGCAGGCGCGAGGCGTAGGGCTTCTGGTTGGCGCTCAGGCTCGTCCAGCTGCCGGCGATGTTGGACCACACCAGGGGCGTGGCCATCACGCCATCAGGCGAGTTGGCCGAGCTGGTGGTGGGCAGCACGCGGATGGCGTCGGGCGTGTTGGAGTTCGTCGAGATGGCTTGCAGGGCGGCCAGCAGGTTGGCGTTGCCGGCCAGGGCCATCTTGGCGGTGTTCCATTGCATGGTGCCTTCGCCGACGAAGTCGTAGCTGCCGTTCACGGCGCCGGTGGGAACCGTGCTGCCACCGTTGTCGATATAGCGGTTGGGCAGCGCGCCGTCGATGCGGACATAACGCCACTTCTTGCCGGTCTCGACGTTCTCGCGGCTGAACATGCCCAGCGCGTAGGCGGTGGAGGCATTGTCTTCAGCAGCACCCAGGCAGTTCAGCACGTCGCCCGTGGCGGAGTTCTCGATGGCGAGAACGCCGCCGGCATTGGCATCCGGGGTCGGCTTGCTGGCGCCGGCCTGGCGGATGGCTGCGAGCTTGTTGTTGGTGTCGCAGGGGTTGCTCAGGAAGTAGGCCTGGGTGGTGGCTTGCGTGCCGGAGCCCGGGTCGCGGCGGCAGATGTTGACGGTCTTGCCGTTGCCGCCGGTGCCGAGCACCAGGCCCCAGCCTTGCAGGCCGCTGGCGCTGGTGTCGACGTTGCCGGTCAGGGCGGTGCGGATCCAGTTCTTGGACAGGCTGGGACGGTTGGCGTCGGTGTCGTCCTGGACCAGGCCCTGGGCGTTCTGCAGGGCGCGATAGGCCTTCAGGTTGACGGCCACGCCGAAGATGGCTTGCCAGTACGGGGCCACGGTCAGGGTCGAGATGTCCACCGGCAGCTTGGAGCCGCTGCCGGGGTTGCCCAGCACGTTGTCGATGAGGTTGGGCGCCTGGTTCAGCAGGTTGGGTTCCAGGTCGGAGAAGCCGGCGTCGGGCGCCACGGTCTCGGTCTGCGTGCAGGTGGAGGTGGCCGTCGTGATGTTGGTGAAGGCAGCCGGGGCCGGGCAGGACGCAGCGCTGACCTTCATCATGACGGTGCTGGCGTCGTTGGTCGCCACGTTGGTCACGCCGATGATGGAGCCGCCGGTGTCGCGCTTGTGGATCAGGATGGGCGTGCCGGCCGTCCAGTTGCCCAGGGCCGTGCCCAGGGTGCAGGAGTAGGCACGGGCGCCAGAGCCGGCGCCGTCGCCGGCGGCGATCAGGTTGGCGGCGGAGAAGAAGACGTCGATGGTGCCGGCCTGGCAGATGGTCTGGATGTGGCCGGCGATAGCCAGGCGGTAGGCCGACGAACCCGTCAGGCGGATCTCGCGCAGGGTGCCGTTGGTGCGGGCGGCGTCGATGGCGGCGGGCGTCAGGGCGTGGGCCGAGCCGGCGGCGGCCAGGGCGGCCAGGGCGATGAGCTTGAGTTTCATGAAGGGACTCGCAATGTTGAGATGAGCCGAACACTCCCGCGCGAACGCAGGATCGAAATGGGGCGAGGCAGGATTGCCCGCCGGACCGTGCCGGCGGGCGGAGCAGGTTTAGACCGAGGAGCGGCGGCGGGCGATGAAGCCCACGGCGGCGAGGCCGGCCAGCAGCATGGCGTAGGAGCTGGGCTCCGGAACCGGGCTGGTGATGGTCAGCGTCGCGCCATCGAACGAAGCGGTGTAGCCGGCCATGACCGTGTTGGGCACCTTGGCCAGCGAGCTGGTGGCGTTCGGCTTCCAGTCGATCAGCGTGGAGGTCGTGCCCACGGTGTTGCCGATCTGGTTGCTGCCTTGGGCCAGGTTGAAGAACGGCGAGCCGAAGTAGCCGGCGGTGCCGACGGGGTTGTAGCTGCTGCCATTGGCCTGGCTGATGTGCGTACCGGTCGTCACGGCCGACTGGGCGACCGAACCGGTCTGGTTGAAGACCGAGCTCTTGAAGGTGCTGTTGCTGATTTGCGCCGAGCTGGCCAGGCCGGTGTTGAAGGTGGACACCAGCTCGAGCTGGCTGAAGCCGGCAGTGCCCGTGCCGTCGAACACGGCCAGGCCCCACAGCGGCGTCGTGCCGGCAGCGAAGCTGGAGAAGCCGGTCAGGGCGGTGAGGTTCTGCGAGTAGCCGGCGAAGGAAGCGCTCTTCAGCGCGTTCACGGTGATGCCGGTGTCCAGCAGGAAGGAACCCTTGTCGTTGCCGAGAACGAAGAAGAGCTCGGAAGCACCGCCGGTGAGGACCTGGATGTCGGCGAGGGCCGGGGTGGCCGAGGCGGCGGCGAGGGCCGTGACGGCGGCGATGTGACGAAGTTTCATGATCGGGACTCCACAGTGATTTCGGGTCGTTGGGGGGCCGCGGCCGTTGCAGGCCGGGGCATTTGGACAGGTCTGAATGAACACCTGGGTCGTCGGCGGCGATAGCAAGCCAAGGGGTTGGCGAGGACCGGCTACAGAAGGTTTGGGTGCTGGGGAACTTTTGACGTTCCCCCGGTTCAAAGAGCGGTTGTCCTGAGACAGCACGCACTGTCGCAACGGCCGATGACACGGTGGGGTAGCGCTTCGCCGCGAGGCAGTCCGTTCGGACTACACGGGGCTGAGAAATGCCCGCCAAGAGCCCCCTAGGTCGAATAGGAGGTTTCCCTTGATCTGCTGGCCTGGGGCGTCAGCGGCAGTAGTCGGTAGAGAGGGAAATCGCGGGCCGCAGGCGTGGCCGCCGTGGCGAAGGCAGACTCAGTCGTCGCGCTTGCTGCTGCTGAGCAGATTGAGGCTGATGGCGATGGCCACGGCCTGGGCGCGGTTGCTGGCGTTGAGCTTGCGCAGGATCTTCTGGACATGGTTCTTGACCGTCAGGGCGCTGATGCCCAGGCCTTCGCCGATGCGCGGGTTCGAGAAACCCTCGCGCAGCCAGCGCAAGATCTGGCGCTCGCGTTCCGTGATCTGGCTGGTTGCCGGGCTGCGATGGTTGCCGGGCGGCGGTAACGCCTTGAGTTCACGCTCGAAGCCCTGCACCCGTTGCCAGGTGGTGTGCAGATGGGGCATCAGCAGCTCGCAGCACAGCTTGTGGCGGGGGCCGTAGCGCTGCTGCCAGGCGAAGACGAAGAAGCTCTCGATCTCGCTGCGGCGCTGCGGTCGCGACACGCCATGCAGCAGCAGCTCCTGCAAGCCTGCGGCGCGCAGGCCCTGGCGAAGCCCTTCCATGCCTTCTCCGGGCAACTGGTCCACATCCAGCACCACGGGCTTGCAGTGACCCGCCAGCCAGTGGTTTTGCAGACGGTTCATGGCCACGCCGCCGTCATCAGCGAAGCGCCCGAACAGCGCGGAGTCGACAGGCACGGAGTTGAAGGTGTCGTACACCAGTTCATGCCGGTGGCGCAGGTAGGCACCGCAGATGGCGAGCTGGTGTGGCAGCAGCACCTGAAGGCTGCCCTGGGTCCAGACGAAGAACTGATAGCGGCGGCTCACGTCCAACGCGCTCTCGGCCGATGCGACCACGGCTTCGACATGGACGTCCTGCAGCACGGTGGCGCCGTGCGGCGCGTCGGCCATGGAGGGAGGAGCGGGTTGGGAATTCACAGATGGGTCCGGGAGCCGGGTGGAGGGAGTTTTGTCGAGTCGCTGAAAATCAAAGGGGCGGCCGCAGAGGCTATTGACCACGCATGACCCGGGTTTGAAGCTTTCTCGTCAACTTGGTCCATTCGGACTACGTCCAGACCCTGAGGCGGGCTGTTCCGCATGACTGGGACGTGAATGAAGGCACCGTGACAGTGGGGGTGGGCCGATCGGCCCATGTCATGGACGGTTCACCGCACGTCCTTAAGGTGCCGCCCCGTGAAGACACCACCCTTGACCCCACCGCCCCGTCCCGCTCCAAGCGGTCTCCGTTTCAACCGGCTCGTCGCCGCGGCAACGGTGGCCTCGGTGGCAGCCTCTGCTGTCGGCCTCGCCGCCTTGACGCGTCCCTCGATTGCCGCCCAGGCCAGCGAAGGCTCGACCTTGATCGTCAAGCTCGCCGACGAAGGTCGCGACGGCGCGCAACAGCAGGCCCTGCTGCGCCGCGTGCTGGCCGATGCCGGCCTGCCGCTGACGGCCGATCGCCCGCTGGGTGCCGGCTGGTGGCGGCTGCAGGCCGGCAGCGAGGTCGACGCCGCGGCCAAGGCTGCCTGGCTGGCCACGCTGCGCGCCGATACGCGGCTGGCTCATGCCATGTCCGACGTGCGCGAGCAGCGCGCCGCCGTGCCCAACGACCCGCTGTTCCGCAGCACGACCGACCCCACGTCCAGCCAGTGGTGGCTGGACGATCAGAACGACACGAGCAACGCCGGCGCCGCGAACTTCACCAAGGCCTGGGACACGACGACCGGTTCCGCGGCCACCGTCGTCGCCGTGCTCGACTCGGGCGTCACGGCGCATGGCGACCTGAACGCCAATCTGCTGACGGGCTACAACTTCGTCAGCAAGCCCGAGTACGCCAACAACGGC
>CBHWBD010000101.1:0-17946 GCA_966111775.1 uncultured Comamonadaceae bacterium
GCGTGACGCGCGTGAAGTCGAGCGTAAGAAGGTCGGTCTGCACGGCGCCCGTCGCCGCAAGCAGTTCAGCAAGCGTTAATTTCTACGCTTCGACAGCAAAAGGCCGCTCCAAGCGGCCTTTTGTTTTTGCGCCGACAATCCCCACATTCGTTTCTGGACAGATTCACAGGAGCCCGCCATGAGCGCCGTGCTTGATACCCCCGTCACCGACATCCCCGTGCCCCTGGTCTTCACCGACAGCGCCGCCGACAAGGTGCGTGACCTGGTCGCCGAAGAAGGCAACCCGGACCTGAAGCTGCGCGTCTTCGTGCAGGGCGGTGGTTGCTCCGGCTTCCAGTACGGCTTCACCTTCGACGAGGCCGTCAACGAAGACGACACCCAGATGCAGAAGAACGGCGTGACGCTGCTGATCGACTCCATGAGCCTTCAATACCTGATGGGCGCCGAGATCGACTACAAGGAAGACCTGCAAGGCGCCCAGTTCGTCATCAAGAACCCCAACGCCTCGACGACCTGCGGCTGCGGGTCGAGCTTCTCGGTCTGACCACGACGCAAGCTTGTCGAAGAGCCGCCCCCGAGGCGGCTTTTTGCTTTTCTCGGCACCTCCTTTGCTGCAGGATCCGATGGACCAGGAACGCGACCAACGCATGCTGCTGTGGCTGGTGGCGCTCGGCTTCTTCATGCAGACGCTGGATGCCACCATCGTCAACACGGCCCTGCCGGCGATGGCGGCCAGCCTGGGCGAGAGCCCGCTGCGCATGCAGTCCGTCGTCGTCGCCTACTCGCTGACCATGGCCATGCTGATCCCGGCCACGGGCTGGATGGCCGATCGCTTCGGCACGCGGCGCGTCTACGTCGGTGCCATCGTGTTGTTCGTGCTGGGTTCGGTGCTGTGCGCCGTGGCCTCTTCGCTGAACCTGCTCGTCGCCGCCCGCGTCGTGCAGGGTCTGGGCGGCGCGCTGCTGCTGCCGGTCGGGCGCCTCGTCGTGCTGCGTACCTTCCCGCGCGAGCGCTTCCTGCAGGCGATGAGCTTCGTCGCCATGCCCGGTCTCGTCGGGCCGCTGGTGGGGCCGACGCTGGGCGGCTGGCTCGTCGAGGTGGCGTCCTGGCACTGGATCTTCCTCATCAACGTGCCGGTCGGCGTCATCGGCGCATTGGCGACGCTGCGCTACATGCCTGTGCCGGCGCCGGTCTCCACCGGGCGCTTCGACCTGGCAGGCTATCTGATGCTGGCCTTCGGCATGGTGGCCTTGTCGCTGGCCCTGGACGGGCTGTCGGGCCTGGGCCTGCGTCAGGCTTCGGTGCTGCTGATGATGATCTTCGGCCTGGCCAGCCTGACGGCCTACTGGCTGCATGCACTGCGCCGGCCCGACCCGCTGTTCTCGCCGCGCCTCTTCCAGGTTGGCTCGCTGCGCATCGGCCTGCTGGGCAATCTGTTCTCGCGCCTGGGCAGCTCCTGCATGCCCTTCCTGATCCCCTTGCTGCTGCAGGTGACCATGGGCTACTCGCCAGCCCAGGCCGGCATGATGATGCTGCCGGTCGCCCTGGCCAGCATGTCGATGAAGAAGCTGACGACGCCGCTGATCCTGCGCCACGGCTACCGCCGCGTGCTGACCGTCAACACGCTGCTGGTGGGCCTGACCATGGCCAGCTTCGCCTTCGCGTCGCCGGATCAGCCGCTCACCGTGCGCATCGTGCAACTGGCCCTCTTCGGTGCGGTGAACTCCATGCAGTTCACCGCGATGAACACGCTGACCCTGAAGGACCTGGAGCCTGCCATGGCCAGCAGCGGCAACAGCATGCTGTCCATGGTGCAGATGCTGGCCATGGGCATGGGTGTCGCCGCGGCGGGGGCGGTGCTGGCCGCCTTCACGGCCCATTTCGGCATGGACGGTGCGCAGACCCTGCAGACCTTCCGCGCCACCTTCGCCTGCATGGCCCTGATCACCATGGCCTCGGCCGGCATCTTCTGGCAGCTGGCGCCGGCCGACAGCGGACCGGGGCCGTCCTCGCCCTCGCCGCAATCGCAGCCGGTCGACTGAAGCCAGACCCGATTCAGTTGTCCACGCCGTGGGGCGAGGCCGGCAGGATGGGCTTGAGCGCGCCGAACAGCGGCGACTTGCCGTGCCGGAACTCGTTGATCATGTTGAGGTCGGTGATGACGGCCGGCGGATCGTCGGCGGTCTGCTGGCGCAGGTAGTCGCCGGCCTCGATCAGCGGCGTGTTCAGCAGGCGCCACGCGACGCCCGGCTCGGCGAACAAGGCTTCGGGGAAGGCGGGCTGGCCCAAGGTGCGGCAAGACCGCAGCACCGCCTCGGCGTCGGGCCGGCGCTGCAGCGCTTGGTTGCTCATGTAGGCGAAGTTGAGATAGCGCGCGACATGCGGGAAGACATCGAGGGCGGTGGCATAGGCATCCAGGCTGTCCGTCGTGTTCATGGCGACGATGCCGCCAGGCGCCAGATGGCGCGACATCTCCTGCAGGTATTCGCGCGACAGCAGCAGGCTGGTGTAGGCCCGCCAGTGGTAGGTCGTGTTCTGGAAAATCAGGTCGTAGCGGGCCTCACGATGGGCCCGTAGCCAGCGGCGGCCGTCGTCGATGTGCAGGCGGACGCGCGGATCCTTCAGCAGCGGCGCCACGGCGGGGTGGCTGGCGATGAGGTCGCGGTAACCGGGGTTGATCTCGACGACGTCCACCTGCTCGACGCCAGGGAAGCCCAGGATGGCCTGCGTCCAGGCGCCCGTGGACAGGCCGATCACCAGCACGCGCTTGGGTGCCGGATGCAGCACGGCCATCAGATAGGCCCGGTCCAGCAGGTTGGAGTTCAGGTTCATGTCCACGTTGACGCGACCGTCGTAGGCGTTGCCGCCGTAGGTGATGTCGCCTTCGTCGTGAGCCAGGGTGTGCAGGATGCCGTGCTTGTTCTGGATCAGCTGGCGGATCGGCCGCGTGTCTTCCACGTCGGCGGCAACCTTGCTGATGACGGGCAGGGGCTGGGCCACCAGCACGGCGCCCAGGACCAGCAGCAGCACCGGCAAGGTGAACCAGCTGCGCTGGCGCTGCGGGGCGGCGATCAGGCAGACCAGGGCCAGTGTCGCGGTACCCGCGGCCACGAGGCCCCAAGCGCCCTCCACCGGCAGCAGGTCCAGCAGCCAGAAGCCGGTGATCAGCGGCCCCAGGGCCGACCCCATCACGTTGGCCAGGTAGACCTGCGACACCGAGCGTCCCAGCCCCTCCCTCGACGTGTTGGAGCCGAGGTGGTGCACGATGGGGAAGAGCACGCCCTTGGCACCCGCCGTCAGCGCGATCATCAGCAGCAGGCCCCCCAGGCGCAGGGGGGTGTAGCCCAGCAGCGGTGCGGCCAGCTGCAGCGCGACGACGTCCAGGGCGGCGGCCCAGCTCAGCACACGGGCCGCCGAAGCCAGCAGCTGGGTGCTGCGCTCGCAGATGCGCCGCCCGATGACGGAGCCGGCGGAGATGCCCGCCAGGAAGGCCACCAGCACCAGCGCGAAGGCCTGGGGGCGTCCCATCTGGCCGAAGCTCAGCAGGCGCACCCAGAGGATTTCCTGGCTCAGCGACAGCAGGCCGACGCTGAAGGACAGCAGCAGGGCGAGGCGGCGCATCAGGCGGCCTTTCCGCGCAGGCTCAGCGCCACCACGGCGCTGGCGGCCGCGTTCAAGCCGGCCGCGAGCCAGACGACCTGGCGCAGGTCCAGCCAATACAGCAGCACGAAGCCGATGGCGAAGGCACCGCAGGCCGCGCCCAGGGTGTTGATGAAGTAGAGCGTGCCGGTGGACACGCCGACATTGCCCGAGCGCTGCCAGCCATGGGCCACCAGCATGGGCAGGGTCGCGCCCATGCAGACGGTGGGCAGGATCAGCAGCGCGAAGCTCAGCGCCGCGGCCGAGGGGCGTGACAGACCCGCGAACGCCGCCGCGCAGGCTTGCAGCAGGTCCACGCTGGCCAGGCCGTACAGGGCGATCAGGGCCTCGAAGGTGCAGAAGGCGAGCAGGATGCGCCGCGGCCAGCGGTCCGCCAGCTGGCCACCCAGCACGGCGCCCACGCCCAGACCCAGCATGAAGGTCGAGACGATGATGGTGACCGACTCGATGTCGACCCCCACGACGACGAACAGCAGGCGTTGCCAGGCCAACTGGTAGACCAGGGCGGCAAAGCCGGACAGGAAGAAGGCGGCCGCGACGGGCCATGTCGTGGCGCGGAAGCTGAGACTCAAGCGCGGGCTCCGTGATGAGGGCGGCGCATGCTAACCGCGGCCGCCCTGGGCTCAGGCCGGATGCAGGGCGCCCAGCACGCGCAAACCGGCCGCACCGGTGACTGTTGGCAGATTGCCGGGCAAGCGCTCGACGAAACGCTGCGCCAGCCAGGCAAAGGCGGCGGCCTCCACCTGGTCCACCGGCAGGCCGCGCTCGGTGCTGCTTTGCACCGTGGCGTTAGGCATCAGGGCCGCCAGCCGGCGCATCAGCGCCCCGTTCAAGGCGCCACCGCCGCAGGCGATCAACGTGCGGGCCTCGGGCATCTGCGCCTGCAGAGCGTCGGCCACGCAGCGGGCACTCAGCTCCAGCAGCGTGGCCTGCACATCTTCGGTCGCGAGTCCCGGCGTCAGCCTGGCGTCCAGCCAGCGCAGATGGAAGAGGTCGCGCCCGGTGCTCTTGGGCGGCGGCAGCGCGAACCAGGGCTCGGCCAGCAGGGCGGCCAGCAGCTCGGGCAGCACCTGACCCGTCGCGGCCCAGGCGCCGTCGGCGTCGAAGGCCAGGCCGCGGTGGCGCGCGATCCAGCCGTCCATCAGGCAGTTGGCCGGGCCGCAGTCGAAACCGCCGGTGCGGCCGTCGGCGAAGAGCAGGCTGAGGTTGCTGATGCCGCCCAGGTTGAGCGCCGCCGCATCCTGGCCGTCGGCGCCGAAGACGGCGCGGTGGAAGGCCGGCACCAGCGGCGCACCCTGGCCGCCAGCGGCGACATCGCGGCTGCGCAGGTCGCAGATCACGTCGATATGGGCCTGCTCGGCCAGCAAGGCACCGTTCAGCAGCTGCGTCGTGTAGCCATCGAAGCCGTCGGGCCGATGGCGCACGGTCTGGCCGTGGGCGCCGATGGCGCGGACTTGTTGCCTCGTCGTGCCGGTGGCTTCGAGCAATTGCGACACCACGTCGGCATAGCTGCGTGCGATGGCATTCGCCGCCAGCGCGGCGCGGTGCAGCTCGTTGTCGCCGGGCGCGTTCAGCGCCAGCAGCTCGTCACGCAGGGCGTGAGGAAAGGGCGCATGCACATGGCCGCTGACGGCCAGTGCGTGTGCGTCGAAGAGAACCCCGTCAATGCCGTCGAGCGAGGTGCCCGACATCAGCCCGATATAGAGCTGAGGAGACTTACTCGGCGGCAGAGACGCCATCCATGGTCTCGGCCACGGCCAGCTGGGTCTTCACGCTGGCCACGGTCTGCAGGAACTGCGACTTGGCGTAGCCCGGCAGCGTGACGGCCTCGGAGGCCTTCGCGATGGTGCGCGGGTCCATGTGGCGGCCGCCGACACGGAACTCGAAGTGCAGATGCGGGCCGGTGGCCCAGCCCGTCATGCCCACGGCGCCGAGCTTCATGCCTTGCTCGATGCGCTGGCCCTTCTTGACGTCGATGCGGCTCAGGTGGGCGTAGACCGTGCTGCGGTCGCCACTGTGGCGCACCTGCACGACATTGCCGAAGCCGTTCTGCCAGCCGGCCATCTCGACCGTGCCATCACCCACCGAGCGCACGGCGGTGCCGGTCGGCGCGCCGTAGTCGACACCGTTGTGCTGGCGCCAGTTGTTCAGGATGGGGTGGAAGCGCATCGCGAAGCCGCTGGTGATGCGCGAGAACTCCATCGGGCTGGCCAGGAAGGCGCGGCGCTTGCTCGTGCCGTCGAAGCCGAAGAAGCTGCTCTTGCCGGTGGCGTTGTCCTTGAAATAGACCGCCGAATAGGTGCGGCCGTTGTTCGTGAACTCGCCGGCCAGCAGGCGGCCCACGCCGCCGTCCCATTGCACGGGCTCGCCGTCGGCCGTCAGCGTCTCGTAGACGATGCTGAAGCGGTCGCCCTTGCGCAGCTCGCGGTGGAAATCGATGTCGCCCGAGAACATGTCGGCCATCTGCGAGGCGATGCCGTCGGGGATGTTGGCGTCGTCGGTCGCGGCGAACAGCGAGGTGCGGATGGTGCCGCTGCCCAGGGCGACCTGGGCCTGCAGCGCTGCCGTCTCGGTGCGGGCCGTGAAGCGGCTGCCGTCACGCTCGATGGTCAGGCGGGTGAAGTGACTCTGCTGCTGCTCGACCTTCTCGGCCGGGAAGCGGACGACGATCTTCTGCACCTGGCCGGAAGCGTCGGCCGTCAGATGCACCATTTTGCCGGCGCGGCCTTGCAGCACGCGGCGGCCCAACGGGTCGTTGCGCAGGAAGGCGGCTGCCGCCGGGTCGAAGGCCCCGGCGCGCTTGAGCAGGCTGTCGGGGGTGTCGCTGGAGCGGGTGGCCTCGGCGCGGGTCAGGCCGATGGCGTTGGCGGCCAGCTCGTCGAGTTGACTCTCGATGTCGGGCGTGGCGACGGCCTCGACCAGGGTGCGCTTGGGCAGCTCGGCGGCATCGGGAGCCAGCGGCGCAATGCCGAAGGCGGTCACGGCGAAGCAGCTCAGGGCGCCCACGACGGACGCCGTCAGCGCACGCGGGTGCTTGGCGGCAAAGGCCTCGGCACGCTGCAGGCTGGCTTGGAGTTGCTGAAGGCGGGTCTGAACGGTCACTCTCGGTATTCCCGGGGTTGTCGCTGGGGCAATCCCGGCCGAGCCGGTTCCACGCGCAGGCCGCTCGTGGGCGGCCCTTAAAATCCCTGGATTGGTTGTGTTGAAACAACACCCCCAAAACGAAGGGTGAATTCTAACGGCTTTGTCCTACCCGGCATGCCGGTTAACCCCGATGGATCAATAACTTAACAATTTTGTCCGGCTTGTGACCGGGCACGATGCGCCATGTCCGACGCTCCGCAATTCCCGATCACCGATGCCGTCCTCGAAGCCCTGGCCGTCACGCGCCGCGGCGTGGACGAGCTGCTGCCGGAGGCGGAGTGGACCAAGAAGCTGGCCCGCTCGGCCGCCACCGGGGTGCCGCTGCGCATCAAGCTGGGCCTGGACCCGACCGCGCCCGACATCCACGTCGGTCACACGGTGGTCTTGAACAAGATGCGCCAGTTGCAGGACCTCGGCCACCAGGTCATCTTCCTGATCGGCGACTTCACCTCGCTGATCGGCGACCCCTCTGGCCGCAACGCCACGCGCCCGCCGCTGACCAAGGAACAGATCCAGGCCAACGCCGAGACCTATTACGCCCAGGCCAAGCTGGTGCTGGACCCGGCGCGCACGGAGATTCGTTACAACTCCGAGTGGAGTGAGCCGCTGGGCGCCGCCGGCATGATCCAGCTGGCCAGCAAGTACACCGTGGCCCGCATGATGGAGCGCGACGACTTCACCAAGCGCTTCGCCGCCCAGACGCCCATCTCGGTGCACGAGTTCCTCTACCCGCTGATGCAGGGCTACGACTCGGTGGCGCTGAAGGCCGACCTGGAGCTGGGCGGCACCGACCAGAAGTTCAACCTGCTGATGGGCCGCCATCTGCAGCAGGAATACGGCCAGGAGCCTCAGTGCATCCTGACCATGCCGCTGCTGGAGGGCCTGGACGGCGTCGAGAAGATGTCCAAGTCCAAGAACAACTACATCGGCATCACTGAAGCGCCCAACACCATGTTCGCCAAGATCCTGTCGATCAGCGACGTGCAGATGTGGAAGTGGTACGAGCTGCTGTCGTTCAAGTCGATGGCCGAGATCGCCGCCCTGAAGGCTGAGGTTGAGGGGGGCCGCAATCCCAAGGACGCCAAGGTCATGCTGGCCAAGGAGATCACCGCGCGCTTCCACAGCACCGCGGCGGCGGATGCGGCCGAGGCCGACTTCAACAACCGCGCCAAGGGCGGCATTCCGGATGACATCCCGGAAGTGCAGCTGACGGGCGCTCCGATGGGCATCGCCCAGGTGCTGAAGGCCGCCGGTCTGGTCGCGTCGACGGGCGAGGGCCTGCGCATGATCGAGCAGGGCGGCGTGCGCCGTTCGGGCGAGGTCATCTCCGACAAGGGCGTCAAGCTCGAGGCCGGCGAGCATGTGCTGCAGGTCGGCAAGCGCAAGTTCGCGCGGGTCGTGCTGAGCTGAGCGCCGGCGCGGCGCCATTCGGGGCCGTTCGCTGGCGATTCAAGCCGCGTGCCGTCCATCCGTCGCAAGCCGGTCGCCTCAAGGGCGGGGCATCCGCACAGTCCAGGCATCGCAACCCCACCGAGTGCCTGAAATGAACGCTTCCCTCCCCGTCTGGCCCTTCTTCCTCCTCGCCGCTCTCGTGATGCTGGGCTATCGCCAGTCGCGTGACCGCGTCGTCCAGCCCGGCACCCTCGCCAAGGTGGCCCTGGCCATGCTGGTCCTGTCGCTGTACGGGGTCACGACGGCCTTCGGCGCGCACATGGTCCCGGTGCTGGCCTGGGCGGCGGCCTTTGCCGGGGCGGTCTTTCTCGGCGGCCCGCTGGTGGCGCCGCGCGGTCTCGCCAAGGAAGGTGCCGCCGTGCGCATGCCCGGCAGCTGGGTGCCGATGGGTCTGATGATGGGCATCTTCATGACCAAGTTCGGCCTCGGCTTTGCCGCCGGCACGGGCGCCCATGTGCTGAACGAGGTCTGGTTCATCGCCGTGGTGAGCGCGGTGCTGGGCCTGTTCAGCGGCGCCTTCGCCGCCCGGGCCACGGCGGTGCACCGCTTCGTCCGCGCCGCCTGAGTTGCGGAGCCGTCAGGAGGGCTCGCTGTCGCGCCCAAGCCGCTTGGGGAACAGCATGCCCACCTGCTGGCGGTAGGCCAGGTAGCGCTGGCCGAACTGCGCGACCAGATCGCGCTCCTCGAACCAGATGCCCAGCAGGATGTAGCCCGTGCTGCCCGCCGCGAACAGCGCATGGCCGGCCGTCATCTGCGGCGTGGCCCAGAAGGCGAGCAGGAAGCCGACGTAGATGGGATGGCGCACATGCCGGTAGAACAGCGGCGTGCGGAACACCGGCGCGGGGATCCGCTGGCCGCGCAGTCGGGCCCAGGGCTGGCGCAGGCCGAACAGTTCGAAGTGGTCGATCAGCCAGGTGCTGATGAGCAGCACTGCCCAGCCGGCCCAGAACACGCCCAGCAGCGCCAGGCGCCCCACCGGGTCCTGCACCGACCACAGCACCGGCTCGGCGATGGGCCGCCATTGCCACAGCAGCAGCGCGAGCGCGGCGCTGGCCGCCAGCACATAGGTGGCCCGCTCCACCGACTCGGGCACCATGCGCGTCCACCAGCGCTTGAAGCCGCGCCGCGCCATCACGCTGTGCTGCACGGCGAACAGGCCCAGCAGCGCGAAGTTGACGAGCAGGGCCTCGGCCAGCGGCACCGCAGCGCCGCTGTCGATGGTCTTGGGCAGCCCGGGCAGATTGCCGACGAAGCCCACCGCATACAGGAAGCTGCCGAGGAAGAACAGATAGACGACGAGGGCATAGAGAGTGGCGAAGATGGCCATGGCGATGTCTCCGGTTGAGTTCAGCGCGGGCGCAGCACGATGCGCCCCTGCACGCGCCGGTCGCGCAGCCGCGCCAGCGCTTCGTCGAATTGATCCAGCGGCAGCTCCGCGGCCACCAGCGGCCGCAGCCGCCCTTCGGCCACCCACCGCATCAGCTTCGCGTCGGCCTCGGCGCTCTGCTCGGGGTGGCGCATGGCCCAGGCGCCCCAGAAGGCGCCCACCAGCGAGTAGTTCTTCAGCAATGGCAGGTTGGCCGCCAGCGAGGGGATTGCGCCGCTGGTGAAGCCGATGGGCAGGATGCGGCCGCCCCAGGCCATCAGGCGCGACATCGTCGCGAAGACCTCGCCGCCGACATTGTCCAGAAAGACGTCCACGCCCAGGCCATCGGTCAATGCTTGAACTCGCGCCTTCAGGTCTTCCTCGCCATAGGCCACCACGGCCTCGGCGCCGCGGCTGCGCACAACCTCGGCCTTGTCCCGGGAGCTGACGCCGGCGATGACGCGAGCGCCCAGTTGCCGCGCCAGGTCCACCGCCGCCAGTCCGACGCCGCCGGCGGCGCCGCTGACGAAGACCGTCTCGCCGGCCTGCAGGTGGGCACGCTCCACCAGCGCATAGAGGGCCGTGCCGTAGGCGTAGCGCACGGTACAGGCCGTGGCGAAGTCCACGCCGTCGGGCAGGCGCGTCAGCTGCGAAGCCGGCGCCACCATCTGCTCGGCCCAGGCGCCGGTCCAGTGGCCGCAGGCGACGCGGTCGCCCGGCTGCAGTTGAGTGACGCCCGCGCCGACGGCGCAGACCACGCCGGCCGCATCGCTGCCCGGCGTGTAGGGCAGGGCCGGCCGCATCTGGTATCGGCCCTGGGCCATCAGCGCGTCCATGAAGCTGACCGCGGCGGCATGCACGTCGACCAGCACCTCGCCGGCCGCAGGCGTGGGTGCGGCGACCTCGCCCAGCACGAGGCGCGGCGGGTCGGCGTAGTCGTGGCAGAGCACGGCACGCATCTCAGGCCTCCTTCATGCGCACGGCGACCACCTCGGCCGTCGCGCATTCGATGTCGCCCTGCAGCACGCGGCAGGCGACGGTGCCGCGCCTTCCGCTGCTCTCCATGACGCGGGCGCGCAGCTCCAGCGGGCGGTCGATGGCGGCGGGCTTGAGATAGGTGACCGACAGCCGCCCGGTGACGAAGGCTGGCGCGTCGCGGTCCAGAGCCAGGCCGGCTTCCCGGCAGTGCGTGGCCATCGCCGTCCAGATGGCGTGGCAATCCACCGCCGAGGCGATGGCGCCGCCGTAGACCACGCCGGGATGGCCGATGTAGTGGGGCGGCGGCTGCCAGTGGCAGACCAGCTCGTCGCCGTCCCAGCGGCTCTTGATCTGCAGGCCGCGCTCGTTGAGCGCGCCGCAGCCGAAGCAATGCACCTTCAGCACATCCTGCAATGCCGGTCCGATGTCGTCCATGCGAGTCTCCGTTCGTGTTGCGGAGACTGTCGCGCGGCAGCCGCCCGGGCCACAAGTCGGCCCTCTACGGTAGGCGCTGTCCCGGCTACCGGGCGATCACGGTAGTCAGGCCTGCAGCAGGCACAGCCGCGTGGCGCGGTGCACGGCCTCGGCGCGGGTGCGGCAACCCAGGGCCTTCAGTGCGCCAGCCACATGCATCTCCACCGTGCGCGGGCTCAGTTGCAGAGCACCGGCGACCTGCTTGTCGGTCTCGCCGCCGGCGATGCGGCGCAGCACCTCGGCCTGGCGCGGCGTGAGCTTGGGCGCCGGCTCGTCACGGCCTCGAGGCAGGCCCAGGAAGTCGCGCACCTCGCGCAGGAAACCGGCGAAGGCGGGCTCCGTCGGCAGCGGGATGTGGTTGCGCCCCTCCAGCGGCACGAAGCGCGCGCCGGGCACCAGCGAGGCCAGGCGACGGCCCTGCTCGAAGGGCACCATCTGGTCGTCCTTGGGGTGCAGCAGCAGCGCCGGGCAGCGCACGCGCCGGGCGGCCTCCTTGACGTTGATGCCGTACAGCGCATCGAGGTAGCGCGCCGCCACGTCAGGTGCGCAGGTTTCGCGCTGCAGCTTGTCGAAGGCAGCCCATTGCTCGGGCGAGGCATCGGGCAGGAAGCGCGACACGAAGACCTGGCGGAAGGCTGGCGAACTGTTGCCCCAACCGACGGCGGCGAGCTCGCGCATCAGGTCGCCTTCGCGGCGCACCGCCGGGTTGGGGTGGCTCGTGCTGTAGTAGGACGTGGCGAAGCCGCCGAACAGCACCAGGTTGCGCACGCGCTCGGGGTGGCGGGCCGCGTACTCGACGGCCACGCCGGCGCCGCAGGTGAAGCCCATCAGCGTGAAGGGCTCGTCGCGGCCATAGGTGTCGGCCACGGCCTCGAGGTCGCGCACCCAGGATTCGAAGGACAGGTCGTCGACGCGGCGCTGCGACAACCCGCAGCCGCGGGTGTCGTACTCGACATAGGTGTGGGCCGCCGAGAACTCGTCGATCAGCGCTTGCTGGATGCTGCCCGGTGCGACCTGGTCGATGTGGGTCAGCCAGGTGGCCGCCTTCAGCACCAGCGGGCCGCTGCCATGGCGCGCGGCGGCGATCTGCACACCGTCGGAGGAGGTGACGAAGCGGATGTCGCGCTGCGGGGCCATGGGTCCAGTCTAGGCAAAAAATCAAAGGGAGGCCGCCGCCTCCCTTGCGTTCACGGCTTGACCGGCCGCAGATAGGGACCGGGCTTCACGACCGGAATCGGCTCGGCCGCGATGCGCCGCTTCAGCTCGGCGAGCGCTGCATCCAGCTGCGCGTCGTGCCCCATGGCGGTGGCGCGCGGCAGGTTGTCGACCTCGATGTCCGGCGTCACGCCCACGCCCTCGACGAGGAAGCGGCCCTGGGCGTCGATCTGGCCGTTCTCGGCGGCGCGCATGATGCCGTTGTCGACGAGGCGGTTCTGGTCGGACAACCAGACGCCGGCGCCCGAACTGCGCTTGCCGATGACGGGGCCGATCTTCAGCCGCTTGAAGCCTTCGGCGAAGGTCTCGCCGTCGCTGTAGGTGTCCTCGTTCATCAGCACCACGGTGTGGCCGCGGTAGACGTTCTGCATGTTGGCGTAGACGGGCGCGCCGGCGGGCGAGCGCGGCTGCCAGAAGGCCCAGGCGCGGCGCAGCAGCTTCTCCAGGATCCAGCTGTCGATGTTGCCGCCGTTGTTGTAGCGCACGTCGATGATGAGGCCGTCGCGGTCGCTGGCGGCGTAGAACTCGCGCACGAAGTCGGCGATGTCGGCCGGGCCCATGGCGCGCAGATGCACATAGCCGATGCGACCCTGGCCGGCCTGCTCGACGGCCCGCGCGCGGCTGACGCGCCAGTCGTTGTAGCGCAGCTGGTTCTCGCGCATTTGAGCCACGGGCGTAACGATGCGCTGCACGGTCTTGCCGCCGGCAGCCTGCTTGACCTCCAGCAGCACCTGGCGGCCGGCCTGGCCGCGCAGCATCTCGAGGATGTGCGGTGCATCAGCAGTCGGGCGGCCATTGACTGTCGTGATGATGTCGCCCACCTTGAGCCCCAGGCCGGGCGCGGCCAGCGGTGGTGCTTCCGACGGCAGCTCGGCCTCAAAGCCGTAGATCGCCTCGATGCGCCAGCCTTCGGGCCCGCGCGAGAAGCGCCCGCCGAGGCCGGCGAGACCCGGCTCGTCCGGCGCGGGACGGGTGTCGCCGGCGCCGACCTGGCTATGCAGGGCGCCCAGCTCGCCGACCATCTGGGCCATCACCTCGGCCAGCTCGAAGCGGTCGGTCACGCGGTCCACCAGCGGCTCGTACTTGGCGCGTACGGCCGTCCAGTCGACGCCATGCATGGCCGTGTCGTAGAAGTGGTCGCGGTGCAGGCGCCAGGCGTCGGCAAACATCTGCTTCCACTCGGCGCGCGGCTGGGTGGCAATCTGCCAGTCACTCCAGCGCACCTGCAGCTTGCTCAGGTCGGCGGGCAGCTTGGGTGCCGCATCGACGATGAGGATCTCGGGCGCGGCGCCCCCGCCCTGGTTGCGCACCAGCATCAGCTTCTTGCCGTCGGCGCTGAGGTCGTAGCTGCGCACGTCGTGGGCCAGGATCTCGGCCGGGCCGCCCTGGTTGTCGATGCCGATGGACTTGAGCTGGGTCTTGCGGTCCAGGTCCTGGTCGAGGAACCACAGCCGCTTGCCATCCGCGCGCAGGGCGCGGTAGCTGCCGGCCGATACGGGCAGCTCATACAGGCGCTCGGCGAGGCCTTCGAACTGGATGGCCGGCTTGCCCTTCTTGTCGGCGGCCGGCTTCTTGTCATCCTTGCTGTCCTTGGCATCGGGCTTGCGCTCGGTGGGCTCCTTGTCGGTGGCCTTCTTGTCCTCGGCGCGCTGCTCGTCGGCCTTCTTCTCGGCGACCGATTCCAGTTCGTCCTTGGCCGCGAAGGGCGAGCGCAGGCCCGGCTGCAGTGCGAGCGCGTAAAGCTTGCTGCGGAAGCCGAAGAAGGGACCGGTGTTGCGGTCGCCCCAGGGGCTGCCGTTGCCGGTGGTGGCGAAGTTGCGGTTGGACGCGAAGTAGAGCCACTGCCCGTCGGGGCTGAAGGTGGCGGCGTCGCTGTCGTAGCGGTCGCTGGTCAGCGTGTGGGTGCGGCCGTCGGCCGTGCTGTAGAGCTGCAGCTGGCTGCGGTCGGGCTGGCGCAGCGCCATCGTCCAGGCCAGTGCCTGGCCGTCGGGACTCCAGCCCTGCAGCTGGGGTGCGTCGCCGAGGCTGGCGCGGGCGATCTCCCTGGTGGCGGATTTGTCCTTGGGGGCCTTCAGGTCGGTCAGCCAGATGCGGCCTTCCTTGTCGGTGTGCGCCAGCCAGCGGCCGTCGGGTGAAGGCAGCAGGTCGCGGCGCTGCGTGGTCGCGCCGCCGGTGATGCGCTCGGGCTGGCCGGTGCCGTTGGCCGCGAAGCGCCAGATCTCGGTTTCGCCGCTGAAGTCGCAGGTGGCGAAGACGCTCTTGCTGTCGCCGCTGAACTCGCCTTTCTTGCAGCGGCCGTCGCCGGGCTGCGGCAGTTCGGCGCGACGCAGGGCCTGCACACCCTGGGTCGCCAGATGGCCGCGCGAGGCCAGCAGCACGCGCTCGCCGTTGGGGGCGAAGCTGGTGTCGGTCAGGAAGTCCTGCGGCTTCTTGATCCAGCGCTCACGCTGCTGGTCGAAGTCCCCACCCAGGCTGATGTCGAGCTTTTTGGGCGCCACGGCCTGCGCCAGGTCGACGAGGTAGAGGTCGGCGCCCAGCGCATAGACGACACGACTGCCGTCGATGGCGGCGTGGCGGATGTCCCAGCCCTTGTGCATGCTGTGCTGGCGCAGGTCGCCACCGCGCGCGTCCACCGACCAGAGATTGACCGTCCCGTCGCGGTCCGACAGGAAGGCGATGCGCTCGCTTCCTGGGCCCGTGCCGACGCGGTAGGGCAGGGGACGGCGGTCGTTGTTGCCTTCGGCGAGCAGCGGCCTGGCTTCGGAGCGGTCCATCAGGTCCATGACCCACAGCCGCGCGATGGCGCCGCCGCGGTACTGGCGGGCGTTGTCGCCGCGCAGGCCGCTGCGCGTGAAGTAGAGGGTGCGGCCATCGGGGCTCAAGGCCGCATCGCTGGCCTGGCCGACGGGCAGCTGGCGGCGCTGGCCGGTCTTCACGTCGACGGCGAAGAGCTGGGAGCCAGGGCGGCTGTCCAAGCCGGTGTAGAGGACCTCGCCCGCGGCCGTGAAGCCCCAGACGCGCATGCCGCCGCCTTCCCAGGTCAGGCGCTTCGGCAGGCCGCCAGCCACCGGCATCAGATAGATCTCGGTGCCGCCGTCGTACTGACCCGTGAAGGCCAGCCACTGGCCGTCGGGCGACACGGCGGGCTGGCTCTCCTGGCCGTTGTGCGTCGTCAGGCGCTGGGCCTCGCCGCCTTGCGTGCCGACGCGCCAGAGATCGCCCTCGGCGACGAGGTAGATCTGCTCGCCCTGGATGGCGGGCTGGCGGTAGAAGCCGCTGGTGCCGGCCCAGGCGCTTGTGGCGCACAGGGCTGCGGCGAGGGCAGCAAGACGAAAGCGGGGCATGGGGGTGGTCTCCTCGAAGTGCGCGCATTGTGGTTGCTAGGGGGATGAGGAGCGATTCGTCACATCGGGTGAATCCGGAGGCGCTCTGGGCTCGTAACACCGCCCAGATGCCAAGCCGGCATCGCCACTCAGGATGCCCTCGATGAACACCCGTTTGACCCGCAGCGCGTTGGCGACCGCGCTGTTCTGCCTGGCCCTTGGCGCCCAGGCCTCCAGCCACCGCGAAGCCCCCTTCATCACCACCGTGCCCAAGGTCGATGCGACGGACTTCTACATGTTCAACAGCTACGAGACCGGCCGCGCCGGCTACGTGACGCTGATCGCCAACTACCAGCCGCTGCAGGATGGCTATGGCGGCCCGAACTACTTCTCGATGGACCCCAACGCGCTGTACGAGATCCACATCGACAACGTCGGCGACGCCAAGGAACACCTGACCTTCCAGTTCCGCTTCAAGAACACGCTGTCCAACAACGGCGCGGGCACCTCGCTCAGCGTCGGGGGCAAGATGGTCGGCATCCCGCTGATCCAGTCGGGCGCGGTTTCCAGCGTCAAGGACGCCAACCTGCAGCTGAACGAGAGCTACACGCTGACCGTGGTGCGCGGCGATCGCCGCAGCGGAACGGCCCAGGCGGTCACGCATGCCACCAGCGGCGCAACCAGCTTCGACAAGCCGGTCGACAACATCGGCAAGAAGACGATTGCCGACTACGCCGCCTATGCGGCCAAGCACGTCTATCCCATCACCATCCCCGGCTGCGCGACGCAGGCCAAGGTCTTTGTCGGCCAGCGCCAGGACCCGTTTGCCGTCAACCTCGGCACCATTTTCGACCTCGTCAACGCACCGGTCTCCGTCATCACCGACCCGGCCCTGATCAATGCCGCGCCCAACACCATCGACGACAAGAACGTCACGACGCTGGCGCTGGAAGTGCACAAGGACTGCCTGAAGAGCGCCACAGACGACGTCATCGGCGGCTGGACGACGGCCAGCCTGCGCCAGGGCCGTCTGCTCGATCCCAAGCCGGGCTCGGGTCACCAGGCCAGCGAGAAGGCCGGCGGCGCCTGGGTGCAGGTCTCGCGCCTGGGCATGCCCCTGGTCAACGAGGTCGTCATCGGCCTGAAGGACAAGGACAAGTTCAACTCCTCCAAGCCCAAGGATGACGCCCAGTTCGCCGACTACGTGACCAACCCGACCCTGCCGGCCCTGCTGGAGATCGCGCTGGGCCTGCCCAATACGGCGCCCACCAACTTCCCGCGCAACGACCTGGTCACGACCTTCCTGACCGGCATCAAGGGCGTCAACCAGCAGAAGACCGTGACGGCCTCCGAAATGCTGCGCCTGAACACCGCTGTCCCGGCCGTGCCCTTCGCCCAGCAGAACCGCCTCGGCATCGTCGGCAACATCCTGGCGGGCGGCACCGACAACGCCGGCTTCCCCAATGGCCGTCGGCCCAAGGACGACGTCGTCGACATCTCGCTGGTGGCGGTGATGGGCGGACTGTGCATGGCCAATGGCGACACCGACAAGCTCGGCTTCGGCGCGGCCTGCAAGCCCGGCGCCGTGCCGCTGGGCGCCACCAGCTTCAAGCTGCATGACGCGGTGGACCAGGCCGTTGTGCCCCTGATGAGCGGCTTCCCCTACCTCAACACGCCCATCCCGGGCACCAAGTGAAGGGGGCCGCCATGTTGACCCGCAAGACCGTTGCCGTCGCCGCCGGCGCCGTGATCGCACTGTCCGCCTGCGGTGGCAGCGACAGCGATACCGAGATCATCGGCCCGCCACCACCGCCTCCGCCCGCTCCCACCGCCGTGCCCGACAGCGCCGTGGCCTCGTCCACCGCCCTGGTGAGCTACCTCAAGGGCCAGAAGACCGATGACGAGACCTCGGAGGCGCTGACACTGCCGACGGTGACCGTGCCGGTCAGCGAGACCGAAGAGCCGCAAAGCCTGTGATGCGACCGCGTGCGCTGCTGCTGGTGCTGCTGGCTCTGCCGGCAGCGGTCTCGGCCGAGCCCTTCGTCCCGAAGGACGACGCCGAGGTCGTGCAGCGCCTGCCCTACCGCATCGACGCCGCCGAGCGTGCGCGTCGTGCGGCCCTGGCGCAGGACCCGGCGCAATTGCCGCTGGCTGTTGCCACCGCACGCGCGGCGCTGCAACGCGCCCGCGTGCATGGCGACCCGCGCGAGCTCGGTGCCGCCCAGGCCGCGCTCGCGCCCTGGTGGCGCCAGGCCGACGCGCCCGCCGACGCCGTGCTGCTGCGCGCCCGCGTGCTGCAGGCGCGGCATGAATTCGAACCGGCCCTGGCCGAAC
>CBHWBD010000102.1:0-17357 GCA_966111775.1 uncultured Comamonadaceae bacterium
CGATGATCTCGGCCTTGTAGGCCTCGCCCATGGCCTTGAAGTGGGCCACGGCCTCGTCGCGCGGCAGCACGCGGCGCACGACCTTCTCGTCCTTCCTGGCCAGCTCGGTCATCTTGGCTTCGATGGCCGCCAGGTCGTCGGGCGTGAAGGGACGCTTGTAGGCAAAGTCGTAATAGAAGCCGTTCTCGATGACCGGGCCGATGGTGACCTGGGCGTCGGGGTAGAGCTCCTTGACGGCATAGGCCAGCAGGTGGGCCGTCGAGTGGCGGATCATGTCCAGGCCGTCGGCGTCCTTGTCGGTGACGATGGACAGCTGCACGTCGTGGTCGATGACGTGGCTGAGGTCAACGACCTTGCCGTCGACCTTGCCGCCCAGGGCGGCCTTGGCCAGGCCGGCGCCGATGCTGGCGGCGACATCACCGACCGACAGCGAGGCCGGGTACTCACGGCGAGAGCCGTCGGGGAGTTGAATCGAGATCATGGGGTGCTCCAGGAGCGAGAAACAAAAAAGCGCGGCCGGTGCCGCGCTTTGTTTGGGTGCTTGAAAGGCGTGACGAGCCGCGGCCGACTATTCCGAGGTGGGGGTCGGGGTAGTTCGCGGTGTC
Organism: uncultured Comamonadaceae bacterium; assembly: GCA_966111775.1. Classification (GTDB taxonomy): domain Bacteria; phylum Pseudomonadota; class Gammaproteobacteria; order Burkholderiales; family Burkholderiaceae_C; genus Pelomonas. Next base: position 606 of record CBHWBD010000102.1, read on the forward strand.
ATAACCAGGGTGCCTTTCTCGCTCTTGTGAGGGATGGGAGCGCAGATTCTAGTCCACGCTCCCAGGCGCCTCAGGGCAGGGTGTAGCGGGTGGCCGTGTAGGCTTGTTCCAGCACCTGCTGGGCAATGCTTCACGGCGCCGCGCTCGCGTTTCAATTGTCTCGCCCAGGCGCCTGGCATCCGCAAGCTTGAGGATGGGCCCGCCCGCATGGGCGGTGGCCTCACAAGGCTTGGGCCTGGACGCTGGCCTGCCGGGTGAGCGCCTCGAAGGCTTCGGCCAGGCGCTGGCTTTCCGCTACGGCCACGCGCCAGCGTTTGCGGCGCTCGTTGGCCTCGAGCGCCATGAAGTCATTGCGGTCCGGCAGCTTGGCGCCCGGCAGCTGGGCGATGAACTCGGGCGAGGGGCAGAGCAGCACGACGTTGTCCAGGAAGCTCGTCGAGCGATGGCGGTGCTTGAGGGCCTTGTCCAGCCAGCCCGGGACGACCTGGCGCTGGAAGTGCGGATAGAGCACCAGCGGTGAGCCCGAGGACTGCAGGGCGCGGTAGTCCAGATGCAGGTGGTAGTCGGTGATGCCGCCATCCCAGTAGGCGCCACGCGGGGCGCCGGGCAGGTCATGCTGGGCCTGCAGCCAGAAAGGGATGGAGCAGCTCGCCAGCAGGGCGCCGCGCAGATTGGCGCGCGACAGATGCACCTCGCGGCTGGTGAAGTCGGACAGCTTCAGCGGCAGCCGGTCGCGCGGGTCGGAGAAGACGACGCGCTCCAGGAAGCGCCCCAGCAGCGGCCGCGACACCGCGTTGGCCGCGAAGGCGCCGAGATAGCCCAGCGGCGTGCGCAGCCTGCCCTCGCGCGCCAGCAGGCCCAGGCCCTTGTTCTGGCCGCGTGAGGTGACGACATGCAGGCGCAGCCGCGGGTGGCTCAGTACTTCCGCTTCGCGGCCCTGGAAGATCTCGCCCAGGATCTCGCCGAAACGCTTGCTGACGCCCTCGGGTCGCGGGCGCTTCTCGCCCGGCAGCACGTCGTACTCCTGCGTCACATAGGCCTCGGCCATGGTGTTGAAGGCTTCGGCGACGTCGCGATGGGCCAGGGCGGCCGTGGCCATGCGCCAGGCGCCGATGCTGGCGCCGACGAGATGGACGGTCTGGTGGCTCTGCGGCAGCCAGTCGCCGAAGACGTAGCGGTCCAGGCCGTTGAGGATCAGGCCCTTGGGGCCACCGGCGGCGGCCGGCATCAGGCCGACATCTTCGGCGCGCAGGCCGCGCTCGGCCAGACGCGAGCGCGCGGCCGGGCCGGCAAAGATTTGAAGGGCGGGAGAGGAACTCATTGCCCGACAAGATAGCCGAGACCGGCCGCGCGGGCTGACGCGGCCGGGACGCCATTCTTTCGGGCCGAGCGCTGGGCCGCTCCCGAGCCGGCCCGCCTGGCGATGTGCTTGCGGCTCAATGCTGCAAGCATCGCCGTCCCCTCGGGGGACCGACCAGACTCGCGCGCGTTCAGCGCCGCGAGCTGGGCGAGGGGCGTCTGTTTCAGAACTTGTGTTCCCAGTTGACGGCGTACCAAGCCACCGGCTTGCGCTCGTTCAGCGAGAAGTCGTCCAGGTTGGTGAAGGTCACGCGGTTGCCCTGCTTGGGCTGGAACAGGCCGTTGACGCTGAAGCGCACGCCGTCCTGCTTGGTGACCTGCATGGCGGCGAAGGCGTCCAGCGAGCGCGACGGCAGCGTCTGCTGGGCCTGCAGGGCGCTCTGCTGCACATTGAACTTGGGCGCGATCTGGGCGCTGAAGCCCATGCTGATGGGCAGGCTCTTCATGCGGTAGTCCGCGCCGAAATTGAACTGCCAGGGTTGCTGGCCTTCCAGGCGGTTGTCGGGGCCCTGGATGTCCTCGACCTTGGAGCGGTAGAGGTTCAGCGAAGCGCGCAGGCTCAGCGCCGTCGTGGGCTCGAACAGGCTGGGGAAGAGCTCGCCGGCGCGGCCCTTGACCTCCAGCTCCAGGCCTTCGGTCGTCGCCTTGGCGAGGTTGACCTGGGTGATGACCCAGCGCTGGGTCGGCGCCCAGGCGACGGTCTGCAGGCGCGGCTGGTCGGTGCGGATCAGGTTGGTGATGCTGCGGTGGAAGACGCCCACCGACACCAGGCCGCCCGCCGGCAGATAGCTTTCGTAGGCGATGTCCAGGCCCGTGGCCAGCTCGGGCTTGAGCGCGGGATTGCCGACGCGGTCGGGCGTCACGCGGGTGTTGCCCTGGGTCAGCGGGTCGGTCGTGTTGATGGACGGGCGGTTGATGAGCTGCTGCACATCGGGCGCCTTGTAGCTGCGCGTCAGGCTGGCGCGCACCAGGTCGCGGCCCTTGGGATCGGGCTTGAAGTTCAGATGCAGCAACGGCGTCGTGACCTTGCTGGTGCTCTGGAAGTCGCTGTTGCCGATGGCGCCGCTGCCAACGCTGTCGGTCTTGATCTGCTCATGGCGCACACCGAAATAGGCCGACCACTGCTTGTTGATCTCCCACTCGTCCTGCGCATACACGGCCGTGCGCGTGATGGTGGCGTTGAAGGGCTGGCCTTCGATGCCGGGCAGCAGCTCGACGCCGTTCTCGATGGTGGTGCGGTTCTCGTCGCGCACGCGGCGCTCCAACTCGCTGCCTACCGTGATGGTGTGGGCCTCGCCGGCGTACTGGCTGTACTTGCCGCCCAGCGTCGCCTGGTGGTTGCGGTTCTTGCCGGTGGTGCGGCGCGAGATCGGCGTCGCGCCGTTGCGGCCTTCGAAGTCGAAGTCGAAGTCGGCACCGCCCGAACCGGCGCCGGCGCGCAGCTCGATGCGGCGGTCCTCGTTGAAGCGGTTGTTGTATTGCAGGTTGACGCGGTTGGCCGCGAAGGTGCCCTTGTTGTGCGTCGTTTCGTCGATGGTGCGCGGCGTGTAGAGGGCGTCGCTGTCCGCCAGCTTGGTGACGGTGTTGGCGCCCTCGTTGCGGAACTGGTTGTTGACGAAGAAACCCTGCAGGGTCAGCGTCTCGTCGTCGCCCAGCTTCCAGTTCAGGCGCGGCGACACATTGAAGCCGCGGCCATGGGCGCGGTCATAGCCCTCGTTGCTGACGTGCTGGCGCAGCTGCAGCGGCGGGGTCGGCGCGGCATTGGTCAGGCGTTCGCCATCGAGCTCGTTCTTGAAGTTCCACTGGTAGAGCGAGACGGGGATGACGAAGCCCATGCCGCCCAGGGCACGGTCGCCATAGGTGAAGCCGGCGTTGATGACGGGCTTCTCGCTGGCATAGGCGAGCCCCAAGCGCAGGTCCTTCTGCACGACGCGCGGGGCGTCCTTCAGGATGATGTTCAGTGTGCCGGCAATGGCCTGGGCGCTCTGGTCGGCCGTCGGGGCCTTGCTCACCTCCAGGCGCTCGACCTGGGCGGGGTTGAGGTTGTCCAGGCTGAATCCCGGGGGCGCCGGCTCGCCGTTGACGAGGATCTGCGTGTAGGCGCCGCCCAGGCCGCGCATGCGCAGCTGGCCGCCGGAGACGTTGATGCCCGGCAGGCGCTTGAGCACGTCGCTCAGCTGGGTGTCGCCGTATTTGTCCAGCTCCTCGCGGCCGTAGAGCTGCTTGGCCACGGGCTCGCGGCGGCGCAGGTCGGTGTCGTTCTGCTGACGGCTGACGGAGACGCGCTCGAGCTGGTTGTTGCCGCTGGGCGTCGGCGACGTGGAAGCGCGGTCGACCTCCTGCTGGGCCAGGACCAGGGCTGGGCTGAGCAGAAGCAGCAAGGCGAGGGCGGGGGTTTTCAAAGCGGACTCCGGGGATTCTTCAAGGCGGCGCGCACCATAGCGGCAGCGCTGTCACGGCGCAGCGCTGCTGCGACCAGTTGCGGGTTTCGGGGCGCCAATCGACGGCCCGTGGTGCGGGCCGCGATGATGGCAAAGCTTTGTTTCAATGACGAAGGTCAGGCTTCACAAACCAGTGTCAGCGCTTGAGCTTGGCAAAGGCCGCTGCCATGGCATTGCCGCCTGACGGTTGGGAATCGCGCGAGCCGCCGCCGGAGCGTTCGTTGCGCGCCGCCGGGCGGAAGCTGTTGTCTTGCTTGGGACCTCGTGGCGCCTGGGCGTCCAGCTTCATCGTCAGCGAGATGCGCTGGCGAGCGAGGTCGACCTCCAGCACCTTGACCTTGACGATGTCGCCGGTCTTGACCACCTCGCGGGCGTCGTTGACGAATTTGTTGCTCAACTGGCTGACGTGGATCAGCCCATCCTGGTGCACGCCCAGGTCGACGAAGGCGCCGAACTGCGCGACGTTGCTGACCGTGCCTTCGAGCAGCATGCCGGGCTGCAGATCCTTGACGTCCTCGACACCGTCGTTGAAGCGGGCCACCTTGAAGTCCGGGCGCGGGTCGCGGCCGGGCTTCTCCAGCTCGGCCAGCACGTCCTTGACGGTGATGAGGCCGAACTTGTCGTCGGCCAGCAGTTCGGGCTTGAGCGTGCGCAGCACCTCGCTGCGGCCGACGATCTCGTCGGCCGTGCGCTTGAGCTGCGCCAGCGCCTTCTCGACCAGCGGGTAGGTCTCCGGATGCACGCCCGAGAAATCCAGCGGGTTGTCGCCGCCACGGATGCGCAAGAAGCCGGCCGACTGCTCGAAGGTCTTGGGACCGAGGCCGGTCACGTCCAGCAGTTGCTGGCGATTGCGGAAGGCGCCGTTGGCGTCGCGCCAGCGCACGATGCTGCTGGCGACCGAGGCGGACAGGCCGGACACGCGTGCCAGCAAGGCCTGCGAGGCGGTGTTGAGGTCCACACCCACCTTGTTCACGCAGTCCTCGACGACGGCGTCCAGGGCGCGGGCCATCTCGCTCTGGTTGACGTCGTGCTGGTATTGGCCGACGCCGATGCTCTTGGGGTCGATCTTGACCAGCTCAGCCAGCGGATCTTGCAGGCGGCGGGCGATGGACACGGCACCGCGCAGGCTGACGTCCAGGTCGGGCAGCTCCTTGGAGGCGAACTCCGAGGCCGAGTAGACCGAGGCGCCGGCCTCGCTGACGACGACCCGCTCGATCTTGACGTTCGCGTCCAGCGTCTGCAGCTTCTTGATCAGCTCACCGGCCAGCTTGTCGGTCTCGCGGCTGGCGGTGCCGTTGCCGATGGCGATCAGGTTGACGCCATGCGTCGCGCACAGCTTGGCCAGCGTGTGCAGAGCGCCATCCCAGTCGCGGCGCGGTTCGTGCGGATAGACGGTTGACGTGTCCAGCACGCGGCCGGTGTCGCTCACCACGGCGACCTTCACGCCGGTGCGGATGCCCGGGTCCAGGCCCATGACGACGCGCTTGCCGGCGGGCGCGGCCAGCAGCAGGTCGCGCAGGTTCTCGGCAAAGACCTTGATGGCCGTGGCTTCGGCGGACTCGCGCAGCCGGGCGAACAGGTCGCGCTCCAGGCTCAGGCTCAGCTTGACCTTCCAGGTCCAGGCCACGGTCTTGCGGATCAGCTCATCGGCAGGGCGGTTGGCGTGGCGCCAGCCGAGGTGGGAAGCAATGCGGCTCTCGGCCAGGCCGGGCTTGCCGGCGACCGGTTCCTCGTCCAGCACCAGCTTGGCGTCCAGCAGCTCTTGCGTTCGGCCGCGGAAGACGGCCAGGGCGCGGTGCGAGGGCACGGTGCGGATGGGCTCGGCGTAGTCGAAGTAGTCGCGGAACTTGGCGTTGTCCGGCGTGTCGGCACTCTTGCCGTCCATCAGCTTGGACTGGAACAGGGCTTCTGCCCACAGCCACTCGCGCAGCTTGCCCACCAGCACGGCGTCCTCGGCCCAGCGCTCGGACAGCAGGTCGCGCACGCCGTCCAGCACGGCGAAGGCATCGGCAAAGCCGCCCTCGGCGTTGATGAATTTGGCGGCCTCGGTCTGCGGGTCCAGCGTCGGGTTGGCGAACAGCTGGTCGGCCAGCGGCTCGAGGCCGGCTTCCCGGGCGATCATGCCCTTGGTGCGGCGCCTGGGCTTGTAGGGCAGGTAGAGGTCTTCCAGCTCCTGCTTGGTCGGCGCGGCGTGGATGGCAGCCTCGAGCTCGGGCGTCAGCTTGCCTTGCTCGGCAATGCTTTTCAGCACGGCTTCGCGGCGCTCGGCCAGCTCGCGCAGATAGGCCAGGCGGGCATCGAGCTCGCGCAGCTGGATGTCGTCGAGGCCGTCGGTGGCCTCCTTGCGGTAGCGGGCGATGAAGGGCACGGTGGCCCCGCCATCCAGCAGGTCCACGGCGGCCTGCACCTGCGCGGGCCTGACCTTCAGCTCGGCGGCAATCTGGGAAACGATCAGCTTGTTGTCCAAAACGGGCTCTGGAAATCGGCGAAAAGCCTTCGATTTTCCCACACGGGTTCTGCGCTTCTCTCAGGCCGCAAAGGTTGCTGACGCGAGTCGCGTCAAGTCTCCTTTTCCTGTCGCTGCGATCTGTAGCCCCGCACGCGATTTCTGCGGGTTACCGAGGGTTTGCCAGACCTGGCCCCTCCCTACAGTCGCCGGCGCAGTACCGATAGACAAACAAAGACAGGAGACAAGATGCGGAAGATGCTTTCTCGCGGGTTTCTGGTGGTTCTCGGTATCGCCCTCGCGGCCGGGACCGCATTGGCGACGAATTACTCGTTGTGGATCAACGGCCGCACCGGCGGCGGCGTGGCCGGCAACTACGCCGACTTCACCTACTGGGGCCCGGCCGGCACGGCCGCCGGCGTCAACAAGAAGGCCGTCAACTGGGACGGCTACAGCCATGTCTCGGACAAGAACTACCTCGTCCGCAATGCGCTGGACTGCTATTGCACTGGCACGAACTGGTGCTACATCGCCGTGCACAGCGCCGGCAACCTGCAGATCGGCTACACCCTGGCCCTGTACGGGGGCTCGTCGCGCTACAAGAAGAACGCGACGCCCGGCGCCGACGGCTCTTGTGCTAACAGCGACGGCACGACGCAGACGGGCTGGAACATCAAGTGGGTGGACGTGGCCGCCGGCGCCGCGGGCGGGAGTGAGTTGGCCAACGCCGGTGACTGGGCCCTCAGCGAGCCGCTGGTGAGTGACCTGAAGACCGGCACGGCCCGCGCCATGTACGACCACAACAACACCCGCAGCAAGATCTTCTATCTGTGGGCCGGCGCCAAGGGCACGCTCTACTCCGGCATCCTGCCCGGCCAGGACGACGAGGCCGTGGCCTATCACTCGGCGGGCGGGGTTTCGGGTTCCGGTGGGGGCAGCTATTGCAACCCCAGCGACTGGTTCTGCAACGACCTGACCCTGGGCACGGCGGCCACCGAGGGCGGCACGGCCAAGTGGAGCAACCACAACGTCGTCTTCCGTGACGACGCCGAGGCCTACAACCACTACACCAACGGCAACTGGCAGGGCACGGTCGGCCTGGTGCGGACCGATATGGTGAACTTCGCCAAGTGAAGCGTCGGGGTCTCTGGCTGGCCGGCGCCGTGCTGGCCGGGTTGATCGCCTGGTGGGCCTGGCCGCGCGGCACCACGGTGCCCGAGGCCCGGGCCTCGGTCCCGGCGCTCAGCCATCTGGCTTTGCCGGCTGCCGCGGTCCTGCCGGGCGCCTCGCGTCCCCAGGGGTCGCTGACCGAGGCGGCCTTGCGCGATCGCAGGACCGAGCGCGAGTTGCTGCTGCAGCGCCTGGAGCGCGCCCGGCTGGCGTTGGCCACCTACCGGGAGCAGACGCGCTACCCGCACGAGTCGCGGCCGATCGACCAGCACCCCGACCAGGTCCACCCCTTCGCACCCATTCGCGAAAGCCTGCCGCTGCGGTTTCCCGGCAGCAAGGGCGCGATTCCCGGTGTGCGCATCCTGACCACCCAGGACCGCGTCTTCATGAGTGGGGACGAGGTCGTCAGGGTCGGCGTGACGGCCCAGGACGAGACGGGCAAGACCTTGCCGCTGCTGATCACGCGGGCCGTCGCCTTCGACCTGCCCGACCCGCGTCAGGCCATCGGCCGCCCCCAGCTGGCGCTGGACTTCAAGGGCAGCGACGGCGTCTACAGCAGCGACTTCCAGCCCTCGCGCACCGCCTTCGCGGACTTCGCCGGCACGCTGCGCCTGCAGCTGACGCTGAGCCAGGACGGCCGCCAGGGCGTCGTCAACTTCGACGTCGTCTACCAGCCCGGTGTGCCGGCCGAATGGGGAACGATCACGGAGCGCGTCGCTGACGGCTCACTGGACTTCCTGGTCGGCCTGAACGTGAAGCAGGCCGGCCGCTATGTCGTCAACGCGCGCGTCGACGATGCCAAAGGGCAGCCCTTCGCCCTGGTCAGCTTCAACGAGGAATTGGGCAGCGGCGCGCAGACAGCGCGGCTGCGCGTCTTCGGCAAGCTGCTGCGCGACGGCGCGCCGGCCATGCCGCTGAAGCTGCGCGACGTCCAGGGATTTCTGCTGATGGAGGACCGCTTCCCCGATCGGGCCATGCTGGCGCGGCGCGAGGGCGTGGTCTACAAGAGCGCCAGCTACGCGCTCAAGGCCTTCTCGGACGCCGAGTGGACCAGCGAGGAGCGTGACCGCTATCTCGCCGAACTGGGCAAGGACGTCAGCCAGCTCGAGCAGCAGTTGGGCCCGCACTGAGCCAATCGATCAGGCCCCGCGCCGCCACGCGACCGCTGGCAAAGCTGGCCGTCAGCAGATAGCCACCAGTCGGGGCTTCCCAGTCCAGCATCTCGCCAGCGCAGAAGACGCCTGGCAGGGCGGTCAGCATCAGGCCGTCGTTCATCGCCTCGAAGCGCACGCCGCCGGCGGTGCTGATGGCCTCGGCCACCGGGCGCGGCGCATGCAGCGTCAGCGGCAGATGCTTGAGGGCCGCGGCGAGCTGACCGGCATCGAGCATCTGCTCGCGTGTCAGCAACTCGTGCAGCAGGCCCAGCTTCAGCGGGCTGAGGTGCAGGCGGCTCTTCAGGTGCGAGGACAGCGAGCGGCTGCCGCGCGGATGCCTGACCTCGACGAGCACGCGCTCGGGTGTCAGCTGGGGCAGCAGGTCCAGATGCAGGGTGGCCTGGCCGTCGCGGGCGATCTGGTCGCGCAGCGGGCTGCTGGCGGCATAGACCAGCGAGCCCTCGATGCCGGTGGCGGTGATGACGAACTCACCGGGGCGGCTGGCAAAGCCTTCGGTCTGCAGCGCCACCGGCTTGACCGGCTGGCCGGCGAATTCGGTGGCGAAACGCTCGCTCCAGCCGGGGCCGCCGGCATGGGCCGTGGTGGCACCGACGTCGAAGCCGCAGTTGGCGGCTTGCAGCGGCGCGATGTCGACGCCACGCACAGCCAGCCAGGGCGCCCAGGCGCCGTCCGAGCCGAGCTGCGGCCAGGAGGCGCCGCCCGCCGCGAGCAGCGTGGCCGTGGGCGTGAAACGGCGCTCGCCGTCGGGCGTGTCGAAGCGCAGCGCGCCGCCCTCAGTCCAGCCCGTCCAGCGATGGCGCATCGCGAACTTCACGCCGGCCGCGCGCAGGCGCTGCAGCCAGGCGCGCAGCAGCGGCGCGGCTTTGAGGTCGGTGGGGAAGACACGGCCCGAGCTGCCGACAAAGGTCTGCACGCCGAGCCCGGCGGCCCAGGTACGCAGCGCATCGGCGTCGAAGTCGCGCAGCAGCGGTTCGATCTGCGCGGCGCGGGGGCCGAAGCGGCTGACGAAGGGTTCGAAGGCCTCGGAATGGGTCAGGTTGAGGCCGCCCTTGCCAGCCAGCAGGAATTTGCGGCCGACGGTGGGTTTGGCATCGAAGACGGTGACTGCATGGCCGGCCGCGGCCAGCACTTCGGCGGCCATCAGGCCGGCGGGGCCGCCGCCAATGACGGCGACGTGGTGGGAAGAAGGCATGCGCGATTTTAGGAAATCCGCTGGCGCCTCCGCCTCGGACGTTCAGGCCTTGGGCGCCTTGCGCTCCTGGATGCTCTGCATGATGTCCAGCAGCAGCACGATGTTCTTCACGTGGAAGTGGAAGACGCGGGCCCAGGTCTTTCCAGACTTGTCGAGCAACAGCAGACAGCCCTTGTCGAACTTGAACGAGCCCAGCTTGTGCCAGGCCAGGAACTTGCGTCCGGCAAATACATGCCAGTTGCCGATGCTGAATTGCGCCGCCTGCAGGCCCTTGGAGCTGACCTTGAAGGCGCCGAAATCTAGGGTCTTGCCCGCGCGGAGATTGGCCAGCGTGCCGGGGGAGAGATGTTCCGCCAGGCGCAGGCTGATGGCATCGCCGAGGGCGTCCAGCCGCTGGTAGTTGTTGAACTTCAGCCTCGCCCCGGACTTGGTGGCGACGGCGATATACGTCCGCTTGGGCATGGCGCCGGCGCTCACCCGCAACTGGCGGCGTTCCACCGTGACGTAGTCGAGCTCATTCCAGGGCAGGGTCCAGCTCTTGCCGGCAAAGGCGTGCTCGATGCCGCCTTCATGGACGTTCACATAGGCGCCGCGGCCTCGATGCCAACGCAGCAGCAGGAATAGCCCCATCGCCGTCGTGATGCACATGGCGACGATGAAAAGCTGGGCCATCAAGGCGGTGCCCGCATCTCCGATGCTCGGCATGGTCAGCCGCTCAAAGCCCATGAACGCCGTGCAGGCGAGCAGGCCGACGCCGAGCACCAACAAAGCGGGCCCAGCCGCTCCAATCGGGTGTTCGGCGACCAGGATGCCCAAGGGCGAGGCCGCAGACTGAGCTCGTACTGCGTGTTGTGACATCCCGCGAGTGTCGGCGGCAGCGGCGCCGACGGCCGGCCGCAGCGAGCGCGCAATGCCAAACTTTGCACGCCTGCGGCGTCCAGGATTTACTGCGCGCGCAGCTTGGCCTTCAGCGCCTCGCCGATGTCAGGCCGGGCGGCATAGGGGTCGGTGGGATTGCGCTGCAGCATCGCGTCTTCCATTCGCGTCTGCACGCCGGCCAGGGCCTTGGGGTGGCTGAAGATCCAGAACCTGTCGTGGTCGATGGCGTCGAACACCATGGCCGCCACATCCGCCGCGGTCAGCTTGCCGGAAGACACCGCCTTGTCGGTCTGGGCCTGAGACACGATCTGGCTGGTGGTCGGCTTCGCTCCCGCGAGGTCGCTGGGGCGGTTGCGCTGGCTCTGGCTGATGCCGGTGGGCACGTAGAAGGGGCAGAGCACCGAGGCGTGGACCTGGCTCGTGACCAGGGCGAGGTCGTGATGCAGGGTCTCGGTGAGGGCGACGACGGCCGCCTTGCTGACGTTGTAGACGCCGGACATGGGCGGCACCAGCAGCCCGGCCATGGACGCCGTGTTGACGATATGGCCCGAATAGCTCGGATCGGCCTTGGCGGCCGCCAGCATCATGGGCGTGAACAGGCGCACGCCGTGCACGACGCCAGTCACGTTGACACCCATGACCCAGTCCCAGTCGGTCAGGGCGTTTTCCCAGATCAGGCCGCCCGAGCCGACGCCGGCGTTGTTGAAGACGAAGTGGGGGGCGCCGAAGCGCTCCTGCACGGCGGCCGCCAGCGCTTCCATCTGGTCGGCCTTGGCGACGTCGACGATGCGGGACAGGACTTCCACGTCCTTGAACTCGGCGACCGCCTTGTCCAGCGCATCGGCCTGCACGTCGACAAGGACCAGGTTCATGCCGCGCCGGGCGGCGATGCGGGCGGTCTCCAGGCCGAAGCCCGAGCCGGCGCCGGTGATGACAGCGGTTTGTTTGCTCATTGGGGTGTCTCCTTGCGCATCTCTTGATGAAGGATGCCGTCTTCCATGTATTGCTCGCCGACCGGCGTGAAACCGAAGCTGGCGTAGAAGCGTTCCAGGTGTGCCTGGGCGTGCAGCGTGATGGGGTGGCGCGGCCACAGCCGCTCGCACTGCGCCAGGGCCTCGGCCATCAGCACGCGCCCCGTGCCGCCGCCGCGCGCCGCGGGCGAGGTGACGACGCGGCCGATCAGCGCATCGGGCGCCTTCAGCCCCGGCGGGATCAGGCGCAGATAGGCCTGCAGCCGGCCGTCATCGCCCTGGCCCAGCAGATGCCAGGTCTGGCGGTCCAGGCCGTCGATGTCGAGGAAGACGCAGTTCTGCTCGACGACGAAGACCTCGGAGCGCAGGGCCAGCACGTCGTAGAGCTGATCGACGCTCAGCTCGGTGAACGGGACACAGGTCCAATTCATCAAATTCGGCATCAGACCAGCTTGACCAGCTGCTTGCCGAAGTTGCGGCCCTTGAGCAGGCCCATGAAGGCCTCGGGCGCACTGGCGATGCCCTCGGACACGGACTCGCGGAACTTCAGCTTGCCGGTGGCGACCATGCCGCCCAGTTCCTTCAGCGCCTCGGGCCAGACGTCCATGTGCTCGGACACGATGAAGCCTTCGACCTTCATGCGGTTGGTCAGGATGAGCTGGGGATAGGTCAGCGGGATGGGCTCGCCGTTGTAGCCGGAAATCATGCCGCACATGGCGATGCGGCTGAAGGCGTTGGCGCGCAGCAGCACGGCGTCCAGGATCATGCCGCCGACGTTCTCGAAATAGCCGTCGATACCGTTGGGGCATTCGGCCTTCAGCGCGGCGGACAGCGACTTCAGGTCGGGGTGCTGCTTGTAGTCGATGCAGGCGTCAAAGCCCAGCTCCTCGACGACATAGCGGCATTTGTCGGCGCCGCCGGCCAGGCCCACGGCACGCGCACCGCGCGCCTTGGCCAGCTGGCCCACCACGCTGCCCACGGCGCCGCTGGCGGCGCTGACCACCACGGTCTCGCCGGCCTTCACGTTGATGATCTTCATCAGGCCATACCAGGCCGTCACGCCGGGCATGCCGACCGAGCCGAGATAGGCGGAGAGCGGAATGTGGGTGGTGTCGACCTTGTTCAGCACGCCGCGCTGCGTGGCGTCGACGGTCTGGTATTCCTGCCAGCCACCCATGCCCACGACCTTGTCGCCCACATTGAAATTGGCGTTCTTCGACTCGACCACTTCGCCGACCGTGCCGCCGATCATGACCTCGTCAAGCGCCTGCGAAGCCGCATAGCTCTTGCTGTCGTTCATGCGGCCGCGCATATAGGGGTCCAGGCTCAGGTAGTGGTTGCGCACGCGCACCTGGCCCTCGGCCAGGGCGGCGAGCGGCGTCTCGACCAGGCGGAAGTTGTCGGGCGTGACCTCGCCCTTGGGGCGGGAGGCGAGGAGGATCTGGCGGTTGATGGTGCTCATGAGGGCTGGTGGTTCACACAACAGCCTTCATTGAAGCATTGAGCTCTCAGCCCCTGAGTCCCTGGGGCGACAACGCCTTAGGGACTCAAGTCGAGATCGGGTAGTGGGTGCAGCCCAGCTTCTCCGAGATGTCTCGGCTGGCCTTCTGCAGCATCTTGACGACTTCGGGCGCCTTCTCGACGTCGAAGCGGAAGGTGGGGAAGGACACGCTCATGCCGGCGATGGGCTGGCCCAGGCGATCGAAGATGGGCACGCCCAGGCAGCGGATGTGGTCGTCGAACTCTTCGCGGTCCTCGCCGAAGCCTTGTGCTTTGACCGTGGCCAGCTCGGCCAGGAAGGCCGGGCGTTCGGTGATGGTCTTGTCGCGAAAGCGCTTGAACTCGGCGCCATCCAGGATGCGGTCGCGGCGCTCGGGGTGTTCCCAGGCCATCAGCACCTTGCCGATGGCCGTGCAGTGCAGCGGCGCGCGGCGGCCGATGCGCGAGTACATGCCCAGCATGTGGCGCGAGTCGACCTTGTGGATGTAGATGATCTCGCTGTCGATGAGGCTGCCCAGGTGGACGGTCTCGCCGGTGGCATCGGCCAGCATCTGCATATGGTGCTTGGCCAGGTCGACCAGCTCGGGCGAGGGCAGGGCCTTGGCACCGAGCTCGAACATGCGCATGGCCAGGCCGTAGCGCTCGCTGTCGGCCTCCTGGCGCACATAGCCCAGGCCCTTCATGGTCTGCAGGAAGCGGTAGACCGTCGCCTTGGGCATGGCCAGGCGCACGGACAGGTCGGTGATGCCGATATCGCTGCGTTCGCCCAGCGCATTCAGGATGGCGAACACCTTGAGCACCGCCGCAACCGATTCCGGCTGCTTCGAATCACCAATGTCGTCGTCCATCGTTTCGATTCTTTCGGGTGCGTGTTTCAGGGGCCGATTCTGACTCAGGCGCGGCGTGGCCCCACACCGGCGTGGATTTGCTCAAGGAGTTGATCGGGTTGGGCGGGCCGCAGGGCCGCCGCGTCGTAGAACTCGTCGGGGTGCCAGCCGACGTCTGGGGAGAGGGTTTCGCCCGGGTGGGCGGCCTGCCAGGCGGCCCCGATGTCGACCGGGCGGCCGTTGAGCCGGCTGTTCTGGTCGCTGAAGGCCGAACCCTTGAGGCGGCGGATCAGGCGATCGGGGCTGACCTCGGCCGGCAGCTCCCAGCGGTTGTGCTCGCTGAACAGGCGCGACTGGATGCCGACGCCCAGGGAATAGCCGAAATCCTCGGCGCGGTCGGCGCTGAAGAGGTTGCTGACGACATGCACGCGGCCAAAGCGCACCCGCGGCGTGCGCTCCTTGCAGGCGTGGAAGTGGTTGTGATGCAGGGTGATGCGCAGCAGGCCGTCGTCGCTGGTCTTGCTGTCGCTGCTGCCGATCAGCATGGTCTTGTCATGGGCCTGGAAGCGGCACCAGGACACGGTGACGAGATCGCTGCCGTTGGTGATGTCCAGCAGGCCGTCGTGGTGCTGCACGCGCTGGCCGAGGCGGATGGGCTCGAGCATGTCGGGACGCCGGCCGTCGTCGAAATGGCAGTGGTCCACCCAGACGCGGTCCGCGCCGCGCAGCGAGACGTTGTCGTACTCCGAGTTCCACTCGCCGTGACCGTTGTCGCGCGGCTGCCATTCGGGGAAGTAGTCGTAGGCGTCGGAGAAGCGCAGGTCGCGGATGACGATGTTGCTGACCTTGTCCAGCATGAAGCCGCCGCGTTCAAAGCCGGCACCCGGCGCCACGCCGATCAGCGTCGTGTTGGAGGGCAGGCGCACCTGCGCCACCGCGGCATGACGCTTGGCCGAGCGCTTGCGGGCGGCTTCCAGCGTGCCGGTGGGGTCGTCGCGGCCCCAGGTGGCGGGGTCGTAGGCGCGGTCGAAGGCGTCGAAGTCGAACTCGGGGTCGCGGAAGGCCTCGGGGCCGGCGGGGCAGAGGTCGATGAAACTGTGGACGCGGATGATCTTGGGCTTGTCGCCGATGCGCAGGGCGGCGTCCAGGCCGGAGCGGTCGTGCACGTCGAAGATGTGCTCCGGGATGGCCTTGGCGCCGCCGGTGGTGTTGCCGACACCGGCCCAGCCACCGGCGTTCTCGGCGGGCGCATGCGGCGTGCTGGCGCAGCCGCCGAGGAGGGGCAGGCCGGCGAGGGCGATGACGTGGCGGCGTTTCATGGGTGGTTGTTGAATTCGCTGAGGCGGTTTGAGGCGGCGTCGAAGGGCCGGCGCGAGGTGCTGGCGGCCCAGGGGCCGATGTGGGCGCCGATCTCGCTGTCGCGCACGACGGCCACGCCGTTGGGGCTGGCGCCGGCTGCCCAGGTGCCGGGCTTCACGCCGGCATCCCAGGCGCGGCCTAGGGCAGTGGCGCCGGGCGCGATGCCGGGCTCGCCGACGAGGCGGCTGTGCGTGACGAGGAAGCCCTGGGTCACGTGCGGCGCCGTGCTCGGCGCCAGCACGATTCCGCCGTGGCCGGGCGTGCGGCGGTTGGCACGGGTCAGGATGGTGCTGTGCTCGATGACCAGCACTGCATTGCCGAAGATGAAGTCCACATCACCGGCGACGAGGCTGTGGCGGATCAGCTGGCGGGCCGGCTGGTTGGGGTTCGCGCGCCTGGCGAAGAGGGTGTCCTGGTGGCCCAGCAGGCGCACGTTGTCGAGCTGGATGCGGTCGCCGGCCAGCGTCAGCGCCACGGCCTGGGCGCCGCCGCTTTCACCGACGCCCGGCGGATAGGCCTCGCCGCGGCGCACGCCGTCCATGGCGTCGTTGGCGATGGTCAGTGAAATGAGCTGCACATCGTTGCTCTGCACCAGCAGGGTTGTGCTGCCGCTGGTGCCGATGGTGGTCTTGCCGAGTTCGGGCGCGCAGGGATGGGCGGCCTCGTTCTCGCCCTTGGGCTTGCCGGCAAAGCGGTTGTCCACCAGTACGACGGCGGCGGCGTCCAGCGCCGAGCCGATCAGGGCGAGCGGCGCCTTGTCCTTGATGCAGACCGGGCCGCGGTAGCTGCCGGGCTGGATCTGGATGACCCAGCGCTTGTTGCCGTCGACCGGCACCTTGTCGATGGCGGCCTGGACCGACTCACCGGGCTTGACGGTGAAGTCGGGCGGCGTGGCAGCCAGGTCTGCCAGCGGCGCCGGCTTCCAGTCGCCGAGATAGGCGGCCGTCGTGTGTGCGGCGGCCTGCTCGGGCGTGAGCTGCGGGCGCTGGGCTTGCGCCGACATCGCCAAACAGCTCATGGCCAGCGCAAGCAGCTTCACAGATCGGCCAGGTAGAGGGCGGGCTCGACACCGTTCGCGCTCTCCTTGTCGCAGCTGAACAGCACCTGCTTCTCATCCGGCGTGAAGCTCGGATGCGGATGGGTGACCTGGCGGCTGTCCTTGTAGACGTCCCAGCCGCTGTCATGGCGCGCGATGGGGCGGGTGGTGCCGGCCTTGAGGTCGAAGAGATGCAGATAGGGGTCGCCCACCAGCATCTCGTTGCTGGCGTCGCCGCTGCTGGCCTTGCCGCAGCCGTCGCCGACGATCAGCGTGCCGTCATGGTTGCTCATCAGGTGGGAGCACTGCGGCATGGCGGTCAGCAGCTTGTTCTCGAGCGTCACCGGGTCCAGGCTGTAGATCCAGCGCTCGGGCGACTTCTCGTTGTAGCTGACGT
>CBHWBD010000103.1:0-17191 GCA_966111775.1 uncultured Comamonadaceae bacterium
GGGCGACGATGAAGTCCTTGGCCAGCTCCAGGATGGTCAGCGTGGCCAGGCCCAGGAAGTCGAACTTGACGAGGCCGATGGCCTCCACGTCGTCCTTGTCATACTGGCTGACGGCCGAGGTCGAGCCGGGCTGCTGGTACTGCGGGCAGAAGTCGGTGATCTTGCCGGGCGCGATCAGCACGCCGCCGGCATGCATGCCGATGGACCGCACCGTGCCCTCGACGCGCGCCGCCATTTCCAAGAGGCCAGCCACCTCCTCGTCGGACTTCTCGCGCTCCTCGATCTCCGGCGACTCATGCCGCGCATAGACCATCTTGGCCTTGTCCGGATCGAAGTTGGGCGGCAGCTTGGCCAGCGTGACCGTCTTGCCGGGCGGGGCGGGAACGAGCTTGGCGATGGAGTCGACATGGCCGAAGCCCATGCCCAGCACGCGGCCGATGTCGCGCAGCGCGCCCTTGGCGGCCATGGTGCCAAACGTCGCGATCTGGCTGACCGCCGGGCGGCCGTATTTGTCCTTGACGTAGTCGATGACGCGGTCGCGGTTGCCCTGGCAGAAGTCGATGTCGAAGTCGGGCATCGAGACCCGCTCGGGGTTCAGGAAGCGCTCGAACAGCAGGTTGTACTTGAGCGGGTCCAGGTCCGTGATGAGCAGCGCATAGGCCACCAATGAACCGGCGCCCGAGCCCCGGCCCGGGCCCACCGGACAGCCGTTTGCCTTGGCCCAGCGGATGAAGTCCGACACGATGAGGAAGTAGCCCGGGAAGCCCATCTTGATGATGGTGTTGAGCTCGAAGTCCAGGCGCTCGACATAGCGCGGTCTCTCCTTGTCGCGCTCGGCCTCGTTGGGGAAGAGATGCTCCAGCCGACCGACCAGGCCTTCGTGGCTCAGCTCCCGGAAGTACTGGTCCATCGGCATGGGCGTGCCGTCTTCCAGCAGCGGCGTCGGGAAGTTGGGCAGCTGCGGCTTGCCCAGCACCAGGGTCAGTGAGCAACGGCGCGCGATCTCGGTCGTGTTCTGGATGGCGCTGGGCACGTCCTTGAACAGCTCGCGCATCTGCGCCTGGGTCTTGAAGTACTGGCTGGGCAGGAAGCGCTTGATGCGCTTGGGATTGGCCAGGGTCTCGCCCTCGGCCACGCAGACACGCGCCTCATGGGCCTCGAAGTCGTCCTCGCCGAGGAACTGGATGGGATGGGTCGCCACGACCGGCAGCCCCAGCTCGGCCGCCAGCGGCACGCTGGCCTGCACCAGCGCCTCCTGGCCGGCCAAGCCGGCGCGCTGCAGCTCGATGTAGAAGCGGTTGGGGAAGGTCTCGGACAGCTTCTGCGCCCATTCGCGGGCGCGCACCTTGTCGCCCTGCATCAGGGCCTGACCCAGGCCGCCATGCTGGGCGCCCGACAGGCAGATCAGGCCGCCATTGAGCTCCTGCAGCCATTCCCACTTCAGGCAGGCCTGGTTGCGCTGCACGTTGTCGATCCAGGCGCGCGACAGCAGCTCGGAGATGTTGAGATAGCCCTGCTTGTCCTGCACCAGCAGCAGCAGGCGGGTCGGCGGCTTGTCGGTGGCGTCACTCTCCAGCCAGCAGTCGGCGCCGAGGATGGGCTGCACGCCCTTTTTGCGACAGGCCGAATAGAACTTGATGCCGCCGAAGAGATTGGCCAGGTCGGTGATGGCCGCCGCCACCTGCCCGTCCTTGGCGGCCGCATCGGCGGCGTCGTCGGTCCTCAAGGTGCCATCCACGACCGAGAACTCGGTGTGCATGCGCAGGTGGACAAACGGGAGGTCTTGAACGGCAGTCTCGGGCATCCAGGCATTGTAGGAAGCCGGCGCCACCTGCCTGCCGAAGTGCCATGGCAACGCTTACATGGCCCAACGATGTCAGAAAAGTTTTAGTATTACTTTTAAGCGATGCCAATTGCTGAATCGGCGTTAATTCGGGTGTTTATCAATAAATAGTCATGTTTAATTGGCTTGCCTGGGGCTGGCGCCGGTTCCGGGCAACTTACGAGGCCGCCCGCAATGAGGCGGCCCGCCACACCCGGAGACAAACCATGTTCCTGACCTTGAAGCGCCTCGCGCGCCTGGCCGCTGCATGCGCGCTCGGCGCCCTGCTGGCCCCTGCACAAGCGGCGCCCTGGACACTGACCGGCTCGCTCGGCACCCACGACCCCAACATCTACAAGACCAGCTCGACCTGGTGGATCTTCGAGACCACCGACAACGGCGGCATCGGCGTCAAATACTCCAGCAACGGCACGGCCTGGACCCAGGGCCTGCCCATCTTCCCCGGCGGCCTGTCCTGGTGGTCCAGCTATCTGCCCACGGGCAAGACCGCCATGGTCTGGGCGCCCGGCTGCGGCGAGTACGCGGGCAACGGCTATTGCTACTACGCCATCTCCAGCTTCGGCTCGCAGAAGTCGGCCATCGGCCTGACGACCTCGGCCGGCGGCATTGCGGCCGGCCAGTGGGTGGACCAGGGCGCCATCCTGACTTCCAAGTCCGGCGACGGCTACAACGCCATCGACCCGGCTTTCGTGCTGGCCGACAACGGTGATCCCTATCTGGTCTTCGGCTCGTTCTGGAATGGCATCCACATCACCCGCGTCAGCAAGGTCAACCTGAAGCCGCCCACCGGTGGCATCGTCAACATCGCCAGGGACTCGACCAACGGCATCGAGAACGGCTTTGTCGTCAAGAAGGCCATCAACGGCACGACGTATTACTACCTCTTCGCTTCCAAGGGCGCCTGCTGCAAGGGCGCCAGCAGCACCTACT
This sequence comes from uncultured Comamonadaceae bacterium, assembly GCA_966111775.1. Lineage (GTDB taxonomy): Bacteria > Pseudomonadota > Gammaproteobacteria > Burkholderiales > Burkholderiaceae_C > Pelomonas. The sequence continues at coordinate 2,774 of CBHWBD010000103.1, forward strand.
ACATCGTCGTCGGCCGCTCGACCGCCATCACCGGTCCCTATGTCGACAAGGCCGGCGTGGCCATGCTGTCGGGCGGCGGCACCGTGCTGGCGTCCAGCGGCTCGCGCTTCAAGGGCCCGGGCGGGCAGTCCCTGCTGGCCGACGGTTCGGTGATGGCCTGGCATGCCTATGACGCGCAGAACAACGGGGCGCCCGTCCTCTTCATCAACAACGTGACCTGGGGGTCCGACGGGTGGCCGCAAGCGGTCTGGTGATCGCCCCGCCGACGGCGCTGGCGTTCGGCGTCGCGCTGCTGGCCTGGGCGTGGTGGGGGCAGCCCGCGGCGGAAGCCGAGGTCGTGCCTGCGCCAGCCGTGGTCGCGCCGGCGCCCAAGCCTGTGCAGAAGCCGGTCGAGCCGCGTGCGCGACCAGTGATGCAACCGGCTGCGACTGCGCCCAGGCTCAGCTTGACCGATCTGCTCGCGGCGCCCGAGGCCAGCCTGCGCGCCAGCGTGCAGGCAGCCCTGGCAGCCGGCAGCCGACTGCATGCCCGGGCGCTGGCGCGGCGCTGCGATGCCCTGGCCAGCCTGCAACCGCCAGACCAACCGCCCGACGCCAACGACGCCCGCCACCAACGCGCGGTGGCCCGGCGGGCCGCGCTCGCGGCCGGCTGCAGCCAGTTCGCCAACGGCGAGTGGCTGGCCCTGGTCAACATCGCCGCCGACCAGGCGACTGCCGGTGATGCTCTGCTTGCCATCCAGCAGTCCGATCTCGACGACGCAGCCCTGCTGAATGCCGTCATGGCCCGCCCCGACCCATTGCTGCTCGACGAACTCGGCGAACGCCTGCTGCTGCGCCGCGTCGACGGCGAGCCGCGCCTCTTCTTCGACGGCCAACGCCTCGACCCCGGCACCGCACAAGCGGCATTGCGCCTGCTGCCCTGCCACTTCGGCCTCGCCTGCGATGAACGCGACCCCGAAGTCTGGCTGGGCTGCCTGCGCGGCGACGGCTGTGCGGCGTCTCGCTTCGAGAGGGAAACGTCTGAAGCCCAGGCGCTCGCTACCCGCATCGCCTCAGCCCTGCGCGCCCGCGAACTGCAGCGCTTCCTACCCTGAGGTTTGCGCCAAGCCGCAGCCCGTGGACCGGCCGTTAAGCTGCGCGGCCATGAAACACCTCGCACTCGCGCTGGCCACCGCCGGCCTGCTGTCCACCGCCCTGGCCGCACCCAAGCCCAAGGCGGCCGCTCCGAAGAAAACGGCCCAGGAAATCCTGGCCGCCTCGCCCGCCGGCGACTGGCGCGGCCTGGACCCCGAGAACACGCTGTTGATGGATCTGGCTTCGGGCCAGGTCATCATCGAACTGGCGCCGCGCTTTGCACCCGCCCACGCCGCCAACATCCGCGCCCTGGCGCGCGGCGGCTATTGGGATGGCCTGGCCATCCTGCGCGTACAGGACAACTTCGTGACGCAGTGGGGTGACCCCGACGGCGAGGATGCTGCCAAGGCCAAGCCGCTGCCCGCCGGTGCCCAAGCCAAGCTGCCCGCCGAGTTCTCGGTAGCACTGGACAAGATCGGCAAGGATGCCGGCTTCGCCAAGCTGCCCGACGTGGAAGGCTGGGCGCCGCGCACCGGTTTCGCCGGCGGCATGCCCGTCGCGGCCGATCCCAAGACGGGCAAGGCCTGGCTGGCTCATTGCTACGGCATGGTCGGAGCCGGTCGCAGCGATGCGGTCGACTCCAGCAACGGCACCGAGCTCTATGCCGTCATCGGCCAGGCGCCACGCGGCCTGGACCTGAACATCACCGTGGTCGGCCGCGTGCTCAAGGGGATCGAACTGCTGTCCGCCCTGCCCCGCGGCGCGGCCGCCATGGGCTTCTACGACAAGCCCGAGCAGCGCACCGGCATCCAGCGCATCCGCCTGCTGGCCGAGGTGCCGGCCGAAGAGCGGCCGGCCCTGCAGGTGCTGCGTACCGAATCCACGACCTGGACGCAGTTGCTGGACGCACGGCGCTTTCGCGGCGGCTGGTTCGTCCACAGCCCCGGCTACATCGACGTCTGCAGCGCCTCCGTGCCGACGCGGCCTCAGCCGCCGAAGTAGAGCGCGACGCGGTAGGTGATGAAGGACGCCAGGTAGGCCAGTCCGAACAGATAGCCCGTCATGATCAGCGGCATCTTGTAGCCGCCGGTCTCGCGCTTCACCGCCGCGAGCGTCGCGATGCATTGCGGCGCGAACACATACCAGGCCAGCAACGAGAGCGCCGTGGCCAGGCTCCAGCTCTGGGCAATCAGCGGTGACAGGGCCTGGGCGGCTTCGTCACCGGTGGCGGACAGCGCATAGACCGTGCCGAGGGCGCCGATGGCAACCTCACGCGCGGCCAGGCCGGGCACCAGGGCCAAGCTGATCTGCCAGTTGAAGCCGATGGGCTCGAAGATCTTGGCCAGGCCCGCACCCAGGTAGCCCGCCACGCTGTACTGGATGGGCGCGCCAGTCGCGCCTTCGGGCGGTGCCGGGAAGCTGGACAGCAGCCACAGGGCCAGTGTCAGCACCAGGATGATGCCGCCGACGCGCTTGACGAAGATCATGGCGCGCTGCCACAGCCCGATGGCGATGGAGCGCGGATGCGGCCAGTGGTAGCTGGGCAGCTCCATCATCAGCGGCCGCACCAGGCGGCCGGCATCGGTGAAGCGCTTCAACACCCAGGCCACCGCGAGCGCACCGAGGATGCCGGCGAAGTAGAGGCCGAACAGCACCAGGCCCTGCAGCTCGAAGCCGCCCACGTCGCGACGCGGCACGAAGGCGCCGATCAAGAGGGCATAGACCGGCAGCCGCGCCGAGCAGGTCATCAGCGGCGCGATCATGATGGTGACGAGGCGGTCGCGCGGATTCGCGATGGAACGCGTGGCCATGATGCCGGGGATGGCGCAGGCAAAGCTCGACAGCAGCGGGATGAAGCTCCGGCCCGACAGGCCGACGCTGCCCATCAGCCGGTCCAGCAGCAGGGCCGCGCGCGGCAGATAGCCCGACTCCTCCAGCACGAGGATGAAGAAGAACAGGATCAGGATCTGCGGCAGGAAGGCCAGCACGCTGCCGCAACCGGCGATGACGCCATCGACGATGAGGCTGCGCAGCCAGCCTTGCGGCAGCCAGGTGCCCACTTGCACGCCGAGCCAGGCCATGCCGCCCTCGATGGCGTCCTTGGGCGGCTCGGCCCAGGAGAACACGGCCTGGAAGAGGAAGAACAGCAGCACGGCCAGGATGACGGAGCCGGCCACCGGATGCAGCAGCACGCGGTCGACGCGGTCGCTGGGCAGATGGGGCAGCTCCTCGTCGAGATGCAGGGCGCGCAGCAGCGTCTTCACGGTGACGTGATCGTCGACCTGCTGCTCGCCGGCGCTGGGCAGCGGTGCCGCCTCCCAGACCTCGGGCTTGTCGAGCAGGCCACGCAGTTCGTCCAGGCCTTCCTTGTGGATGGCGACGGTGCGCACCACCGGCAGGCCGAGCTGAGCACTCAGGGCCGCCGCGTCGACCTTGAGGCCGCGGCGCGCGGCCAGGTCGGCCATGTTCAGCGCGACGACGATGGGCAGGCCCATGCGGCGCACCGCCAGCACCAGGCGCAGGTTGCGGCGCAGATTGGTGGCGTCCAGCACGCAGACGACGAGGTCGGGCCGCTTCTCGCCCTTGGCGCGGCCGGCCAGCACATCGCAGGTCACGCGTTCGTCGGGCGAACGCGGATGCAGGCTGTAGGTGCCGGGCAGGTCGAGCAGGCGCAGGGTCTTGCCGGCGGGCGTCAGCAGTCGGCCTTCCTTGCGCTCGACGGTGACGCCAGCATAGTTGGCAACCTTCTGGTGGCTGCCGGTCAGGCCGTTGAAAAGAGCCGTCTTGCCACAGTTGGGGTTGCCGACCAGGGCGACCAGCTTGCCGCCGCGATGGACGTGGACGACGGCCTCAGCCATGGGCGCGGGGTGTCACGGCGATGCATTCGGCCTCGGCGTGGCGCAGCGCAAACGTCGACTGCCCGACCCGCACCACCAGATTGCCCGTCGCCTGGGCGCCGCGACGCAGCACGCGCACGGCCTCACCCGGCAGAAAGCCCAGGTCAGCCAGCCAGGCCGCCCATTCCGGCGAATGCCCCGGTGCACTGACTCGGCTGACGGTCAGCGCCTGCCCGGCAGGGGCGGCGGCGAGGCTGGAAGGCAGCGGCTCGGACATGGGGCGGGCTCGGCGGGCGAGTCGATTTGATGAGAATGATTCTCATTGTACTCAAGCCAGCCCCTTCCCGCGCCCCGGGAATGGCTTTTGCCACTCAGCGCGGGTTCAGGCGGTCCAGCAGCAGGTCACAGGCCTTGAGGGCGCGAGCGAAGTCCAGCCTGCCCACGGCGGTCGACAGCGCGGCGAGTTCGGGGCCGAGAGCGCCGGCATGCTGGGCCGTCAACTCCTCGCAGACCGAGACCGAGCGCATATTGCGCTCGACCAGCAATTGCCGCAGCCGGCGCAGGGTCTCGAGCGGGTCGAGGGTCGTGCTCGGCGGTGCGGCTGCAGCGGGCGCCGCCACGGCTTCCAGGGCAGCCAGGCTGGCGTCAAGCAGGCCTTGCAGGGCGCCCACATCGACGGCGGCCATGTCGCTGCCCTCGCGCAGGGCCAGCTCCTGGCGGCCCGCCACGGCGGCCAGGGCCGTCGCACCGACGGCACCCGCCAGGCCACGCAGCGTGTGCAGCACCCGGGTCGCATCGGCAATGGTCTGCTGCTGCAGGTGGCGCTTCAAGGCTTCCAGTTCGACCGGCGCATCTTGCGCGAACGAGCGGGCGAGCCGCTCATACAAGGCCTGGCGTCCACCCAGGCGGTGCAGGGCGGCTTCCTTGTCCAGCAGCGGCGCCGGCGCGACGGGCGGCGCCGGCCGCGGTGCGACCGGGCCGACGTGGCGGCGCAGGCAAGCCACGAGTTGCTCCAGGTCGACCGGCTTGGCCACGTGGTCGCGCATACCGGCGGCCAGGCAGGCCTGGCGATCCGACTCCATCGCATTGGCCGTCATCGCGATGACCAGGGCATCGGGGCGGTGCTTGTGGATGCGCTGCGTCGCCTCGAAGCCGTCGATGTCGGGCATCTGCAGGTCCATCAGGATGGCGTCGAAGCCGGGCTCGCTGACCCGGGCGAGATGGGCCCCTTCGACGCCGCCTCCAGCGACTGTCACGACAGCGCCCTCGCCTTCCAGCAGTTCCTGGGCCACCTGCTGGTTGAAGCCGTTGTCCTCGACGATGAGCAGGCGCATGCCCAGCAGACGCAGTTCGCCACCGGCGGCCCGCGGCAGCGGCGCGGGCGCGCCACGTGTGGCTTCGGCGACGGCGTCGTGCAGCATGGAGGCCGTCACCGGCTTGACGAGATAGCCGCCCAGGCCCTGGATGTCCTGCTCGCTGCGCTCGGCCAGCAGTTCGCGGCCATGGGCGGTCACCATGATGATGACCGGCGCGTCGGACTCATGGCTGTCACGGATGCGGCGCGAGGTCTCCCAGCCGTCCAGCCCCGGCATGCGCCAGTCCATCAGGATGAGTTGATAGTGCGGCTCGCCGCGCTCGGCGGCCAGGTGCACGAGGGCCAGGGCCTGCTCGCCGCTGGCCGCCATGTCGCAATCCCAGCCCAGGCTCTCACCGATGCCCTGCAGCACTTCGCGGGCCATCGGGTTGTCGTCGACGACCAGCACCTTGAGGCCGCGCTGGGCCGTGTCGGCCTCGCCGCTGGCGGCGGCGGCGGCTTCCATCGTCAGCTCGAAGTGGAAGCGGCTGCCTTCGCCGACCCGGCTGTCCACGCTCAGTTCGCCGCCCATCAGCGCGACCAGGCGGCGGCTGATGGCCAGGCCCAGGCCGGTGCCGCCGTAGCGGCGCGAGGTCGACTGCTCGGCCTGGCTGAAGCCGACGAAGATGTCTTCCAGCTTGTCCGCCGGAATGCCGATGCCGGTGTCGCGGACCTCGAAACGCAGGCGCGCCTTGCCAGCGGTTTCTCCCAGCAGCGTCAGGCCCAGCACCACCTCGCCGCGTTCGGTGAACTTCAGCGCATTGCCGGCCAGGTTGAGCAGCACCTGGCGCAGCCGCGTCGCGTCGCCCACCAGGGCCTTGGGCAGGCGCGGGTCGAGGCGGAACAGCACCTCGATGTCCTTGCTTCCGACATTGGCCGACAGGATGACGGCCAGCTCGCGCATGAAGTCGCTGAGCTCGAAGCGGTGCGGGTCCAGCTCCATCTTGCCGGCCTCGACCTTGGAGAAGTCCAGCACGTCGTTGATGACGGCCAGCAGGGCTTGGGCCGCCGTGCGGGCCTTGCTCGCATAGTCCAGCTGGCGCGACGAGAGCTCGGTGCGCAGCAGCAGGTTGAGCATGCCCAGAGCCCCGCTCATCGGCGTGCGGATCTCGTGGCTCATATTGGCCAGGAAGTCGCTCTTGGCCTGGCTGGCCGCCTCGGCCGCGACGCGCGCGCGCACCAGATCGACCTCGGCGCGATGCCTCTCGGTGACGTCGACCAGCATCTGCACGACATTGACGAGGCGACCGCGGCGGTCGCGGATGGCGCTGGCGCTGCCGTCGGCGAACAGCTCGCCGCCACCGGGCAGCGCAAAGCCACGCTCGAAGCGGACATGCTCCATGCGGCCGGCCGCCAGCCGTGCCAGTTCGCCACCCGCCAGGCGGGCGGGCCGGAAATCCGGCAGGTCGGCCAGCTTGGCGCCGCGCAACGCGCCCGCGTCGCGGCAGAGCATGGCCGTCAAGGCCTGGTTCACGTCCAGGATGACCCCTGCAGCGTCGCACAGCGCGATGCCGACCTGGGCACGCTCGAAGACGCCACGAAAGCGCTGCTCGCTGTCGTTGAGGGCGCGGGTGCGCTGCTCGACGCGCGCCTCCAGCAACTGGCGCTCGACGACGAGTTGCTCGGTCATCTGGTTGAAGCTGCGGGCCAGGCCGCGGAACTCGGTGAAGCCGCAGACCGGCGCGCGCTCGTCCAGCTTGCCGCCGGCGATGCGGGCGACCGCGCCGCTCAGCATCTCGATGGGCTCGACGAGACGGCGGCCGAGCAGCAGCCCCAGGCCCAGGGCCAGCAGCAGCGACAGACCGAGGGCGATGGCCAGACGGTCGCGCAAGGCGCGCGCCGGCGCAAAGGCCTCAGCCGCATCGATGTTGACGGCAATGCCCCAGTCCAGCGCGGGCAGATGGCGCCAGGACGCGACGACTTCCGTGCCGGCGTAGTCACGCATCAAGCCGCTGCCGCTCTGCCCCCTGAGGCCGAGCACCGCCGGCGTTGGGGTGGGCGAAGCCAGATCCAGGGAGCCTGTCAGCGTCTGCGTCGGCGGCCGCTTGAGCTCGTTGATGAAGACGGCACGCTCACCTTCGCGCTGCACCAGCACCGTCTCGCCCGTCAGAGCCAGGCCCGAGCGTTCGGTCGCGACGCGCAGCAGGCGGTCCAGGTCCAGTTGCAGCACCACGCTGCCCAGCACCCGATCGCCATCGACGACCGGATGCACCAGGAAGAGGGTCGACGGGCCTTCACCGCGCAGACGCTGCGCCGGTGTCAGCTGCGGATCCAGCTGGCCGAGGGCGCGGCGGTGGGCTGCGAGCAGCTCGCTGCCCTCGTAGGCACCGCCGTCCAGCCGCGCCAGCTCGGGTGTCGAGCCGGGCGGCGCCTTCATCGCGAAGCTGATGCGGCCATCGGGCTGCACCAGCAGCAGGTTGAGGTATTTGCCGCTGTCGTAGAGGCGCTCGAAGAAGGCGCGGCTGCCGGCACTGACGTGCGTGGCGACGGCATCGCCGCGCTGCACCAGCAGCTGGCGCGTGTCGGTCGCCTGAGCGACGAGGCGACCATCGACCTCGACCTCGTTGAGATATTCGTTGATCTCGTGGACCTTCTTGCGCGCGATCGCGACCAGGCCCTCGGTCACCGTTTCGTGCAGGCTGGTCTCAAAACTGGACAGCTGCCACAGCCCGACGAGGCCGAGGGGCAGCACCGACAACAGCATCAGCCCGAGCAGCAGGGCCGGGCCGACGCGCCATGCCGGCCGCGTCGATTCGACCGCCGGTGCCGCGGCCATCATGGCGCGCCCTCGGTGCGCGGCACCACGGTCATCCAGTGCTCGGCCGAGCGGAAGGCGGGCCAGGGCGCGGGCCTGATGTAGCGCGGCAGCGCGAACACCTCGCCGAGCTGACCGCCGGGCTTGACCTGGGCGATGCGCAGCTGGCGCCACAGATGGCGACTCTGGCTGTCCACCGCGCCGAAGCCCTGCGGCGTCGACACGCTCTGCTGCAGCACATTGGCGTTGACCGCGTCGGTTTGCGTGCTGCCGACCTCGCGCACCGCCGCGGCCCAGAGCTGCACGGCGACATAGGCCGACACCGCCGGGTCGCTGGCCTGGATGCCCTCGCCCTGGCTGCGCCGCAGCCGCGCCAGGAAGTCCTGGTTGGCCGGTCCGGGCTGCGACTGCAGATAGCTCCAGGCCGTGAAATGGCGATCAAGCCGACCGCCGTCGTAGGCGGTCATCTCGGGCTCGGCGGCACGCAGGGACAGCAGCGGCAGGTCGGTCAGGCCGGCCGCCACCAGCGCATCGAAGAAAGCGCGGTTGCTGCTGCCGCCGATGGTGCTGAGGACGAGATCGGGCTGCAGGGTCTGCAGGTCGGCCAGCACGCCGGCCATGTCGCCGCCGGCCAGCGGCACATAACGCTCACCCAGCACCTTGCCGCCGCTGAGCAGCACGAAGTCGCGCAGCATCGCGTTGACGCGCCGGGGGTAGAGGGCATCGGTGCCGACGAGGTAGACCCGCCGGCCGAAGCCGTTCATGGCCCAGTCGGCCGCGGGGAAGGCGTGCTGGTTGGGTGTGGGCCCCGTGTAGATGATGTTGGGCGACTGCTCCATGCCTTCGTAGGCCAGCGGGTAGAACAGCAGATGGCGGTGGATCTCGACGACCGGCCTGACCGCCTGCCGGCAGTTGGACGACCAGCAGCCGAACAGCGCCACCGCATGCTCGTTGCTGATGAGCCGCTCGGCCGCAGCGGCCGCCACGCGGGGTTCGGAGCGGGTGTCCTCGATCTTCAGCTCGACATGCCGGCCCAGCAGGCCGCCGGCGGCATTGATCTCTTCGACGGCGAGCTTGACGGTCGCCACCAGCGGCGCCTCGCTCGCCGCCATCGGGCCGCTGAGGGCATGCAGCAGGCCGATGACGATGGGGCCGCGGGCGGCTTCGGCCGAAGGCCTCTGCACCAGGTACAAGGCCAGGGCCACCGCCAGGGCCAGCAGCAGGCCGCCCAGCAGCGCCAGTCGGGCCCTCATGCCTTCCAGCATCAACCCGCCGCTCGCCGCGCCTCGGGAGAAATCAGCGGCAGGGTCAGGCGCACCGTCGTGCCCAGGCCGGGCGTGGATTCGACCTGGATCTGCCCACCCAGCGCAAAGGTGACGAGGTTGCGCACGATGTAGAGGCCCGGCTCGCTGCGGTTGGGGCCGAAGCGCGTCGAGAAGAAGGGATCGAAGACCCGGCCCAGCATGCCGGGCGGGATGCCGACGCCGTGGTCCTGCACGGTGACGACGAGCTGGTCGGTGCCCAGTGGGCGCACGCGCAGATGCACCTCGCCGCCGGCCTCGCGATAGGCATGCTTGACGGCGTTCTGGATCAGCGTCGACAGCACCTTGGCCAGGGCGCCGCGGAAGCTCAGCAGATGCAGGTCGTCGGCGGCGTCGAGCTCGCAGCGCACCTGGTGGGCTTCGAGGGCCGGCGCCAGGCCGGCCACCACCTCATGCACCAGCTCCAACAGCGAGAAGCTGCGGCGCTGGTCGCCGAAGTTGTCGGCCGTGGACTGCAGGAAGGAATCGACGATGGACAGGGTGCGCTGCAGGTTGGACAGCACCAGGCCGACGCTCTCCTCGCTGACGCGCAGATGCTTGTCCAGGTCGCTGCGCTTGATGTTGCCCTGGCCAGCCAGGCCGCGCAGATGGGTCAGGTCGTCCTGCAAGGTGCAGGCCGAGATCAGCGCGTTGCCCAGCGGCGAACTCAGCTCCTGGGCAATGCCCGAGATGGTGCGGCCCACCGAGGCCAGCTTGTCGCGCTGGAACAGCTCGATCTGCGAACGCGCGAAGCTCTCCGAGGCCAGCTTGAGCGCCAGCTGGGTGCGCACCCGCGCCTTGACGACGACGTCGACGAAGGGCTTGGGGATGTAGTCGACCGCCCCATGGGCGAAGCCCTGGGCCTCGTCGTCGGCGCTGCCCTGCACGGTGACGAAGATGACCGGCACGCCGCGCGTGCGCGGGTCGGCCTTGAGGCGGTCGCAGACCTCGTAGCCGCTCATCTCGGGCATCAGCACGTCGAGCAGGATCAGGTCGGGCAGCTGCTGGGCGCAGAAAGCCAGGGCCTCGGCGCCGCTGGTGGCCATGGACACCTCGCATTCATCCACCAGCAGCTGGTAGAGGGCGTGGATGTTGCTCGGCTGGTCGTCGACTACGAGGATGAGCGGCATGGCAAATCAGAATAACCGCTGCACCTGCCCCCCGACCAGTGGCATGCCCTGGGCTTTCCCCAGGGCGCCGGCGTGGATTCCGTCGCACATTTCGCGCCTGTCGCCCTCCCATAATCGACCAGCTCCCACGCGATCGCTTCATGCCCCAGCGCACGCTCACGCTCGGTCTTCTCTGGCTTGCCATGGCGGCACTGCTGGCCCTTCTCGCCCTGCTCTGGAACCTGCGCAGCGTGGGCGGCGCAGCTGTCGACGCCGCCTTGGTGATTAATGCCCTTTTGCTGCCCCTGCCGCCGCTGTGCGTGCTCGCTCTGCGTCGCAACGTGGACGCGGCCCAGGCCCACAAGACCGCTGCCGAGGGCCGAACACGCTTCCTGGCCCAGATCAGCCACGAGATCCGCACGCCCATGAACACCGTCATGGGCATGACGCAGCTGGCCCTGCAGACCCAGCTCACGCCCGAACAGCGCGACCTGCTCACCAAGGCCGACGCCGCCTCGCGCATCCTGCTCAGCCTCGTCAACGACGTGCTGGACGTCTCCAAGATCGAGGCCGGCCACATGGAGATCGAGTCCCTGCCGCTGCGCCTGGAGGACGTCGTCGGTCAGGCCATGGAGCTGGTGCGGCCGGTGCATGCCAACCCCGCCGTCGCCCTGGTCTGCGACTGGGCCGATGCCAGCCTGCTGCGCGCGCGCGGGCAGCTGCGCGGCGATGCGCTGCGTCTGCAGCAGGTGCTGGTCAACCTGCTGTCCAACGCCCTGAAGTTCACGCCCGCCGGCCTGGTGCAGCTGCGCCTGGCCGCCGAGCCCACCGACGCGCAGGACCGCGTGCCGCTCACCCTGACCGTCCAGGACAGCGGCATCGGCATGAGCGCCGAGCAGCTCGACAGTCTGTTCCGCGAGGTCGGCCAGGGCGATTCCGCCATCCAGCGGCGCTACGGCGGCACGAGCCTGGGCCTGGCCATCACGCACCGTCTCGTCGAGCTGATGGGCGGCAGCCTGGACGTGCAAAGCGCGCCCGGTCGCGGCAGCAGCTTCCATATCCACCTGCTGCTGCCGCTGGACTCCGCCGCGACGGCCCCCGCGCCGCTCAAGCCGCAACGACTGCTGCTCGCCAAGGCGCGCTCCGAAGGACGCGAGGCGACGCTGGCCCTGCTGCGCCATCTCGGCCTGGGCGACGGCCTGGCCGCCAGCAGCGACGCGGCCGACACCTTGGCAGCCCTCGTCGAGGCGCGCGAATCGCACCGCCCCTTCGAATGGCTGCTGATGGACTGGCAGTTGCCCGGCCCGAGCGCGACCGGGGCCGAACTGCTGGCCCAGTTGCGCCGCGACCATCCGGCCCTGCGTATTGCCGTGCTGTGTCCGCCGGGCGCTGACGAGGCCACCACGCAGGCACGCAGCTTCGGCGCGCGAGCCCTGTGTCCCAAGCCCCTGCTGCCCGGCGAGTTGCGCCGCCTGCTCGACGACGCGCCGGCCGACCGTCACGCCGGCGTGGATGCCCAATCCCTCGCCGGGCTGCGAGTCCTCCTCGTCGAGGACCACCCCGTCAACCAGGAAATCGCGCTGCGCCTGCTGAGCAGCCGGGGCGCCCAGGTCGATGTCGCCGGCAATGGCCAGGAAGGCCTGGAGCGCCTGCTGGCCCGCGGCCCCTCGGCCTACGACCTGGTGCTGATGGACCTGCAGATGCCGGTGCTCGACGGCCTCAGCGCCACGCGCAAGCTGCGCGAGCTGCCCGAGTTCGACGCCCTGCCCATCCTCGCCATGACCGCCCATGCCCTGGCCGAGGAGCGCGCCCAGTGCACGGCGGCCGGCATGCAAGGCCATATCGCCAAGCCGCTGGACGTCACCCGCCTGGTGCGCGAACTGCAACGCTACCGCCCCGCGCCTGCGCCGGCGCCCGCCCGCCCGACGCTGGACCTGCAGGTCGGCCTGCGCCAGTTCGACGGCCAGTCCGCGCTGTACCGCCGCACCCTGCAAGGCTTCGCCGACCAGTACGCCGCCGGATTGGCAGGCTGGCCCGACTGGCTGGCCAGCGGCAACTGGACCGAGCTGCGCCGTGCCGCACACACCCTGCAGGGGCTGGCCGCGACGTTGGGCGCCCATCCCCTGCACCAGGTGGCCCTCGCGCTGGAACGCAGCGCCGCGGTGGCCGACGCCGACGGTGCGCAACGCCATCTCGGCCGCGTCGAGCCCGCGCTTGGCCTGCTGCAGGCCGAGATCCAGGCGGCGCTGACGCGCGGCTGGGATGCCGCGCCGCCGCCGCGTGCCAGCGGGCCGGGCGACATGGCCGAGCTGCACCGGCTGCTGGCCCAGAGCGACAGCCGCGCGCTGGACTGGTGGCAGGCCCATGGCGCCCACAGCGGCCTGGCGCCGGAACTGCACCAGCGCCTGGACCGGGCCCTGGCCGCCCTCGACTTCGACGCCGCGGCCATCGCGCTGAAGGGCCAGCCTTGAGGTCGCCCGTCATCGTCGTCCTCGGACCGGTCGGCACCCGCTGGCTCTTCAAGGTCATCGTCGCCTCGGCGCTGTTCGCCTGGGCCAGCGAGGCGACCCTGGGCGTCATCGAGCCCAGCGACCGCATCGCCTATCCCCTCATCGCCACCGCCTTCTCGGTGCTGGCCTTGCTCGTCTGGCGGCGGCCGCAGCGGCTGCGCCTTTGGCAGCGCATCGGGGTCACGCTGCTGGCCCTGTATTTCGCCCTGACCATGCTGGTCTTCACGCTGCGCCCCGATCCCGGGCCCAGCCTCTACACCCTGGGCAGCTTCGCGCCCTGGGCCATGGGCGGCAGCCTGCTGCTGTTCGCGACCTGGCGCGCCCGCGAGGCCTTGTTCATCTCGCTCGGCCTGCTCGTCCTCATGCTGGCGCCGCCCACCCTGCTGCGCTTCTTCGGCACGCCGCCGCAGTGGCTGCTGGAAGGCTGGCCGCTGATCGCCAACCTGGGCCTGTGCCAGACCATGTTCTGTGTCGCGCTGTGGGGCCTGTCGCGGCAGATCGGACGGCTGACGCAACTGGCCCCGGCCGCCGGCGGCCTGGCCACGGCCGAAGACCTGATCGCGGCCCGCCTGGCCGAGCTGGAACGTTCGCGCGCCGCGGCCGAAGCGGCTTCCCGGGCCAAGTCGGACTTCCTCGCCAACATCGGCCACGAGATCCGCACGCCCATGAACACGGTGTTGGGCCTGACGCGCCTGCTGCTGGACGGCCGGCTGCACGCCGAGCAGCGTGGCCGCCTGACCGAGGTGGCCAAGGCCGGCGAATCCCTCGTCAAGCTCATCGACGGCCTGCTGGACTACGCCGATCTCGATGCCGGGCGCATGCAGCTGGCCACCGAGCCGCTGCAGCTCGAGCCGCTGCTGGCCACGGCCTTCGACGCGGTGCGGCCGGCGGCCCAGGCCAAGCAGCTGGAGCTGATCTGCGACATCGCCTCGCCCGAACTGCTGGGCGCGGCCGGCGCGCGCCGCGGCGACGCGGTGCGCCTGACCCAGCTCCTCACCGAGCTGCTCGTCAATGCCGTCAAGTTCACGCCGGCGGGCCAGGTCAAGCTCAGCGCCTCCGTCGACGCCGCCGGCGGCTGGGTGCTGCGCGTGCGGGACAGCGGCGTGGGCATGGCGGCGGAGCAGCTGGCACGGCTGTTCACGCCCTTCGCCCAGGCCGAGGCGGGTGCCACGCGGCGCTTCGGCGGCACCGGCCTGGGGCTGGCCATCTGCCGCGCGTTGGCCGAGCGCATGGGCGGCACGCTGACGGCCCGCAGCTCGCCGGGACGCGGCAGCGAGTTCGAGCTCAGCCTGCCGCCAGCCCCCTGCCCGGACCTGGCGCCGCCCACGGCCCCGCCGCCCCGGCGCGTGCTGCTGGTCCAGGCCACTCACAGCGGCGGTCACGACACCTTGATTGCCCTGCTGAAGGCCGTGGCGCCGACCAGCCGCGTCGACCTGCTGTCCCAGGGCCGCCAGGCGCTGACGCGGTTGGTCGCCGTGC
>CBHWBD010000104.1:0-16810 GCA_966111775.1 uncultured Comamonadaceae bacterium
CCACGCCGTTGGCCGCGTCGATGACCATCAGCGCCGCGTCCACGGCGGTCAGCACGCGGTAGGTGTCTTCCGAGAAGTCCTGGTGGCCCGGGGTGTCCAGCAGGTTGATGACGCAGTCGCGGTATTCCATCTGCATGACGGACGAGGCCACCGAGATGCCGCGCTGCTTCTCGATCTCCATCCAGTCCGACGTCGCATGGCGGCTGGCCTTGCGCGCCTTCACCGAACCGGCGATCTGGATCGCGCCCGAGAACAGCAGCAGCTTCTCCGTCAGCGTGGTCTTGCCGGCGTCGGGGTGGCTGATGATGGCGAAGGTGCGGCGGCGGCGGACTTCCGTCTCGATGCGGCTGGCGATGGGTTCGGACATGGAGTTGTTCTCGGGCTAACCCGCGATTATCCGTGGCCGCCGGTTTCACTCCGCTGGCAGGAAAGGCTTGACGACGCCGAGCACGCGCTCGACATAGACCTCTTTCTCGCCCACCGGCGCCGCGTAGTGCAGGGCCGAGCGTGCCGCATCCAGCCCGGCGCGCCTGGCCATGACCCAGGCGGCCAGGTATTGCGAGGCCAGGCAGCCGCCGGCCGTGGCGATGGGGCCGCGGGCGTGGAAGGGCTCCTCGACGACGCGCACGCCGGCCTCGACGACCCAGGGCTTGGTGGTCGAGTCGGTGCAGGCGGGCATGTCGGCCAGCAGGCCGAGGCGGGCCATCAGCAGCGTGCCGGAGCACTGGCCGCCGATCAGCTGGCGCACCGGATCGAGCTGCAGCCGGTCGAGCAGCACGCGGTCGTTGGCGATGGCGCGGGTGTGGATGCCGCTGCCGAACAGCACGACATCGGCCTCGTTGGCGAACTCCAGCGGCTGCTGGGCCGTGACGGTGACGCCGTTCATCGATGTCACCTGCTCGGTCGGGCTGGTGATGGCGGCCGACCAGCCCTGGGCGTAGAGCCGGTTGATCAGGCCCAGGGCGATGAAGCTGTCGAGCTCGTTGAAGCCGTCGAAGGTGAGGACGGCGACCTTCATCACTCTTCGAGCAGGCTGCGCAGCATCCAGGCGGTTTGCTCGTGGACGGTGAGGCGCTGGGTCAGCAGGTCGGCGCTGGGCTCGTCGCCGGCCTTGTCGACCAGCGGGAAGATGGCACGCGCGCTGCGGGCGATGGCCTCGTGGCCCTGCATCAGCAGCTCGACCATCTTCATGGCCTTGGGCGGTGTGGCGGGCGCATCGGGCAGGCCGCTGAGCTTGGCGAACTGGGCATAGCTGCCGGGCGCCGGGAAGCCCAGGGAGCGGATGCGCTCGGCGATGGGGTCGACCGCGTTCCACAGCTCGGTGTACTGGGCCATGAACATGGCGTGCAGGCTGTTGAACATCGGGCCCGTCACGTTCCAATGGAAGTTGTGGGTCGTCAGGTACAGCGTGTAGGTCTCGGCCAGCAGCTTGGACAGGCCGGCGGCGATGGAAGCGCGGTCCTTGTCGCTGATGCCGATGCTGATGGACGGGGCGGCGGATTTCTTGGCCATGACGGCTCCAAAGACATAACGGGGTGAGCCTAACGGATTCGGCCCGCCCCCGTGGGTTCAGGCGCTGGCGAACAGCCGCGGCCAGCGGGCGCGCAGCAGGGTCGGCGCGTGCTGCCAGGCCAGGCAGAGTTGGCAGACGATCATCAGCACCGGGTATTCGCAGCCGTCTTCGTTGCCCGACGAGAACCAGCCATATTGCAGATGGTGGACGGGGATGCCGACGAGGTAGATGGCCGCGAAGCCCAGGCTGATGGGGAAGATGAAGCGGCCGCTGGCCAGCACGAGCGAAGCCAGCATCTCGTAGCCGGTGACGGCCGGGCCCAGCCAGGTGCCCAGTGGCACGCCATGGCGTTCGACATAGACGCCGAAGCCCAGCGCGTCGCCGTGGACGAAGCGCACCCAGCCGTGCAGGGCGATGAAAAGCGCCACCGTCAGGCGCAGCAGGGTCAGGGGTTCGAGGGGAAAGCGGGCGCGGAGATCGGACATGAGAGCCTCTTGGGTCAGGTGGCGAGGCCGGCGGGGGTGCCGGCGGCCTCGCATCCTGGGGATCCCGCTGCTGAACGTCCTGAATTGGCTCTGAATTCTTCTGATTCAGGCGTGCAGATCGAAGCGGTCGAGGTTCATGACCTTGGTCCAGGCGGCGACGAAGTCCTGGACGAACCTGGCCCGACCGTCGGCGCTGGCATAGACCTCGGCATAGGCTCGCAGCACGGAGTTGGAGCCGAAGATGAGGTCGGCTCGCGTGGCGGTGAACTTGACGGCGCCGGTCTTGCCCCCTGTCAAACGTTCTCGGCCCTCGAAGACCTCGGCGCTCGCATCCGTCGGCTTCCAGACCGTGCCCATGTCGAGCAGCTTGACGAAGAAGTCGTTGCTCAGCGTGCCGGGCTTGTCGGTGAACACGCCGTGCGGGCTGCCGTTGGCGTTGGCGCCGAGGACGCGCAGGCCGCCTACCAGGGCCGTCATCTCGGGCGCGGTCAGCGTCAGCAGCTGGGCGCGGTCGACCAGCAGGGCCTCGGTGGAGGCACCAAGCTTGCCCTTGCTGTAGTTGCGGAAGCCGTCGGCCAGGGGCTCGAGGACGGCGAAGGATTCGACGTCGGTCTGGTCCTGGGTGGCGTCGACGCGGCCCGGTGCGAACGGCACCTCGACGGTGACGCCCGCGGCCTTGGCGGCCTGCTCGATGCCGACGCCGCCGGCCAGCACGATGAGGTCGGCCAGCGACGCCTTGCCCGAGGCCTGCTGGATCTCGACCAGCCGGGGCAGGGCCTTCACGGCGGCTTCGTTGACGGCCCAGCTCTTCTGCGGGGCCAGGGCGATGCGAGCACCGTTGGCGCCGCCGCGCTTGTCGCCGCCGCGGAAGGTCGAGGCCGAGGCCCAGGCGATCGAGACGAGGTCACCGACGGACAGGCCCGAGGCGGCGATCCTGGCCTTCAGGTCGGCGATGTCGCCGGCACTGGGGTGGTGGGTGGCCGCGGGCAGCGGGTCCTGCCAGATCAGGTCTTCCTTGGGCACTTCCGGGCCGAGATAGCGGGCCTTGGGGCCCATGTCGCGGTGGGTCAGCTTGAACCAGGCGCGGGCGAAAGCATTGGCGAAGGACTGCGGGTCGTCGCGGAAGCGCTGCGAGATCTTGCCGAACTCGGGGTCGAAGCGCAGCGTCAGGTCGGTCGTGAGCATGGTGGGCTTGTGGAACTTGCCCGGGATGTGAGCGTCGGGGATGTCCTCGGGCGCGTTCTTGGCCACCCATTGCTTGGCGCCGGCCGGCGAGGTCATGGGCTCCCACTCGTATTTGAAGAGGTTGTCGAAGAAGTGGTTGCTCCACTGCGCCGGCGTCTGCGTCCAGGTGACTTCCAGGCCGCTGGAGATGGTGTCCTTGCCGGAACCGCTGCCGAAGCCGCTGGTCCAGCCCAGGCCCTGGGACTCGATGCTGGCGCCTTCGGGCTCGGCGGTCTTGTGCGATTCGGGCGCGGCGCCGTGGGCCTTGCCGAAGGTGTGGCCGCCAGCGATCAGCGCGACGGTCTCTTCATCGTCCATGGCCATGCGGCCGAAGGTGGCGCGGATGTCCCTGGCCGCGGCCAGATAGTCGCCGCTGGCGTTGGGGCCTTCGGGGTTCACATAGATCAGGCCCATGTGGGTGGCGCCAACGCTGGCAATCAGGCTGCGCTCGCCCTCGAAGCGCTTGTCGTCGGCCAGCCACTTCGTCTCGGCGCCCCAGGCCACGTCCATGTCGGGTTCCCACACGTCCTCGCGGCCGCCGGCGAAGCCCAGGGTGCGAAAGCCCATGGACTCCAGCGCCACATTGCCGGCCAGGATGAAGAGGTCGGCCCAGGAGATGGCCTGGCCGTACTTCTGCTTGAGGGGCCAGAGCAGGCGGCGGCTCTTGTCGATGTTGACGTTGTCGGGCCAGGAGTTCAGCGGCGCGAAGCGCTGCTGGCCGCGCCCGCCGCCACCGCGGCCGTCGGTCGTGCGGTAGGTGCCGGCGGCGTGCCAGGCCATGCGCACCATCTGCGGGCCGTAGTGGCCGAAGTCGGCGGGCCACCAGTCCTGGCTGTCCGTCATCAGTTTGACGAGGTCGGCCTTCAGCGCGGCGTAGTCCAGCTGGGCAAAGGCCTGCGCGTAGTTGAAGTCCTCACCCAGCGGGTTGGACTTGCTCGAATGCTGGTTCAGCAGGTCGACGCGCAGCTGGTGGGGCCACCAGTCCCGGTTCGTGGTGCCGCTGCCGGCGGCGTGGTGGAAGGGGCACTTGCCTTCGGGCTTGGTGGTCGGGTCGCTCATGTCGGCTCCTGGTGTCTGGGGGGAGACCAAAGCTTAATGATGGCTATTGGGCGGTGGTTTTGAATAGAACTAACCTACCAATAGCCAAAATCATCAAGCGCCGTGGTCGGCGCCCGATGTTGCGACGAGGGACCCGCTGGCGTGGGCTCCGGCTTAGGGGGTGATGCGATAGATCGTGAACACGCCGTCCGGCGCCGTGACCGTGGCCGTCATGCCGTCGGCCGACAACTGCACCTGGGCCGAGAAGCTGGCGTTGGCGCTTGCGCCGATGTCCCACATGCCGGCGCAGCCGTTGGTGTCGTAGATCTTGCCGGTGACGGCCAGGGCGCCGCTGGCCTTGTCGTAGCTGTAGCTGGAGTACTCGCCGCCGGCCGGGCCCTTGCGCTCGCTCAGGCAGGTGCCCGGCTGGGTGTCGCCGAGGGGATCGATCATCAGCAGCTTGCCGCTGGGCAGGAAGAGGAAGTGCTGGGTGTTGAACTCGGTCGCCGAGAAGGCCCACAGGCCGACCATGCCGGTGTTGTCGTTGGGCGCGCGGCTGAACACCGTGCCCAGGCTGCTGCTGAGCTGGGTGGCCGTGATGGTCAGCTTCTCGGTGGCCTGCTCGGCGGCGCTGCGCTTGAGCTCGGCGCCTTCGCCGGCGGAGTTGCTCTCCACCAGGCCGGTGAAGGTCTGGTTGGCGGCGTCATAGCTCAGCCAGCCCAGCTCGTGGCCGGTCTGGGACAGCGCATGGGCCGCGGCCGCCTGGCCGAACAGGTAGCGCCCGCCGTCGCCGATGCGCAGCAGGGCCAGGTTGTCACCGTCGGTGGCCAGCCAGGCGCCCTTGGCCGTCGTCAGCGCGGCCTGGCTGGCGGCGGACAGGTCGGTGTAGCGGGTGGCGGGGTTGATGGCCGGCATGCCGGGCAGGGCGGCCAGCACGGCGTTGGCGGCCTCGAGGTTGAGGCGCAGCAGGCTCTGGCTGGCGCCGGCCGGGCTCTGGTAGCCGAAATAGACCTTGCCGCCGCGCTCGACGAAGACGCGGCTGTAGCCGGCCTGGGCCATCAGTGCCGGCAGGCCGCTGAGGGTCATGACGCGGGCGTCGCCCAGGGTCTTGATGCTGTAGCTGCCGCTGCCCAGCGGCGTGCAGTTGCGGGTGCTGCCGTTGCTGGCGCGGTTCAGGCAGCTGTAATAGGTCGTCGCCGTGCTGCTGCCGCCGGCGAAGGCCACGCGCAGGCGCAGGTCGGTGCTGTACCAGTTGCCGGTGCCGGCCGGCCTGGTGGCCGCGCCGGCCAGGGTGCCGAGGCTGGCCGTCGAGTTGCTCCACCACTCGTTGGGGTCGAGGCTGGCGTCGCCGCCGCTGGTCGCCTTGGCGAAGATGCAGGGCTTGCCGGGGTTGCGCGCGACGAGGTCTTCCAGCGTGGTCAGGTTGACGGCCGTCGTCGTGCCGGCGCAGGCCAGGCCGGTGGTGCTGCGGGCGTCGCCGCCGGCGGCGATCTCGGCGCTGTAGCCCGTCGCGATGGCGCTGGCCTGCACGTCGTAGGCGATGGCGGTCTCGGTCGGCGTGTTGGTCTGGTAGTAGAGCCTGGCACCTGCGGGGAAGCTGGCGCTGCCGAAGCTGGCCAGGTTGGCGGGGCCCCAGTTGGCATAGAGGACGCCGCCGCTGCCGCCGGGGTAGCTGCGGATGCGGCTCGTGAACACGCTGGCGATGCCCTGTCCGGCCAGGTCCAGCACCGTGCGCCAGGTGCGGCCCTTCTCCAGGCCGTCGCAGTAGTTGTAATTGGAGCGGCCCTGGGCATCGCGCACGCTGGCGCTGCTGCGGTCGCCCAAGCGGCAGGCCACCCAGACGCTGCCGTTCCAGTGCAGGTCGCCGCTGCGCGCCGCGCTGCCGCCGTTGGCCCAGGCCTGGGTCACGCCGGCGGCGCTGTAGCCGCTGCTCTGGCTGAGCATGTAGAGGGAGGCATAACGAATCAAGCCGGCGGCATCCGGGGTGTTGTCGGCTGCGCTGTTCTGCAGGCTGCGCATGAACCAGTTGTTGACGTCGCTGTAGCGCAGGGCGGTCAGCTGGGCCGTGGGGACGGCGGTCGTGACTGCCGCGTCCCCCGGCAGCTTGGCCGCGCCGATGGCGGCCTTGGCCTCGTCGGGCGTCATGCCGGCCTGGGCGACGACAGCCTTGGCCGCATCGGTGATGGCCGTCGTCAGCGCGGCGCCGCTGGCGCCGTTGACGCTGGTCTCGGCAGCCTTGCCGGCGATGGCCGGCAGGGCGCCGACAACGGCGCTCGTCACCTGCTGGTTCACCTCGGCCGCCGAGGCCGTGGCGCCGCTGATGTCGGCCTGGCCGACGACGCCCTTGAGGGCGTCGGCCTGAGCCAGCGTGGTGGCCTGCACGAGGCGGGCGACCAGGGCGGCCTGCTTGTTGTCGGCATTGGCGCTGGCGGTGAAGTCGGCCAGCGGCGAGACGGCCAGGCCGGCCTGGGCCTGCACCAGGGCCGTCGCGTCGGCGAGGCCGACGCCATTGGCATCGGCATGGCCTTGCACGAGCGTGGACAGCGGGCTGACGAAGACGCTGTGCGCCGCGCTGTTGCCGCTGGCGGGCGCCTGCAGGGTGTAGGCCGTGCCGACGGCGGCGCCGGTATCGGCATCGATGGCCGTCGCGGGCACCATCACGACGACGCGGTGCTTGCCCGCATCGGCCGGCTGTACGGCCAGGGTGAAGCCGCCGTCGCCGGCGGTGGTGGCGCTGGGCTCGCCGCTGTCGCAGGCGCCGTTGTCGTTCAGGTCATAGCAGGCCGTGGCACCGGACAGGGCACCGTCGACGGCCTTGCCGCTGATGGCCACCGTGGCGGGCGGTGCCGGCGTCGGTGTCAGCGGCGCCGCGGGCGGCGGTTCGGCTGCCGAGCCGCCGCCGCCGCAGCCGCTCAGCAGGGCGGCGCTGGCCAGCAGCGTGGAGGCAAGGACGGGCGCCGGGCAACGGCGCATGGTGATGGGTTTGTGCATGGAAGGCCCCCTGAAGAAGCCGCAGCGAGGCGGCGAAGGACTCCATGCTGAAACCCGACGGCATCCCTGCCATCACCAGTACTGACGAGCGCGCAGCGGCCCCCTAGCTCAGCCGTGCCACCCCCTGCAGCTGGCAGGCATAGATGGCATTGCGCAGCGCCGCGATGGCCTCGTAGCGCGTGAAGCTGCGCCGCCAGGCGAGCACGACGCGGCGCGTCGGCACGGGCTCGCTGAAGGGGACGAAGGCCAGGTGCGGTGCGGGATCGCGCGGCACCGACAGCTGGGGCACGACGGTCACGCCCATGCCCGAGGCCACCATGTGCTTGATGGTCTCCAGCGACGAACCCTCGAAGCTGCGGCGTATGCCCTCGGCGTCGCTGGAGAAGCGCGCGAACTCGGGGCAGACCTCCAGCACATGGTCGCGAAAGCAATGGCCGGTGCCGAGCAGCAGCATGGTCTCGCGCTTGAGCTCCTCGGCCGATATGGTCTCGCGCGTGGCCAGCGGATGCACCGCCGGCAGCGCCACGACGAAGGGCTCGTCGTAGAGCGGCGCGGTGGCCAGGCCGGCATCGGGGAAGGGCTCGGCCATGATGGCGCAGTCCAACTCGCCGGTGCGCAGCATCTCCAGCAGCTTGACCGTGAAGTTCTCCTGCAGCATCAGCGGCATCTGCGGATAGAGCTCGATGGTGTGCTTGACCAGCTCGGGCAGCAGATAGGGGCCGATGGTGTAGATGATGCCCAGGCGCAGGGCGCCGGCCAGCGGGTCCTTGCCGCGCTTGGCGATCTCCTTGATGGCGCCGGCCTGGTCGAGCACCGACTGCGCCTGGCGCACGATCTCCTCGCCCAGCGGCGTCACGGTGACTTCGCTGCCGCCGCGTTCGAAGATCTTCAGGTCGAGCTCTTCCTCCAGTTTCTTGATCGCCACCGACAGCGTCGGCTGCGACACGTAGCAGGCCTCGGCGGCGCGGCCGAAATGACGCTCGCGGGCGACGGCGACGATGTATCTGAGCTCGGTCAGGGTCATGGGGCGCAACGCTACACTGCGGCCGCCTCGGCAGCCTCATCGGGGTTTCTACGGAGAAGACGCATGACCGACCGCAAGCCCATGACCCTGCCGCGCCTGGCGCAGATGCACGCGAGCGGCGAGAAGATCGCCATGCTGACCTGCTATGACGCGGCCTTCGCCAGCCTGCTGGACGAAGCCGGCGTCGACATCCTCTTGATCGGCGATTCCCTGGGCAATGTGCTGCAGGGCCGCGGCTCCACGGCGCCGGTCAGCATCGAGGACATGGTCTATCACACCTTCTGCGTGTCGCGCGGCCACAAATGGGCCTGGATCATTGCCGACCTGCCCTTCGACAGCTATCACGTCAGCAAGGAAGAGGCCTGGAAGAGCGCCGCCGCGCTGGTGAAGGCCGGCGCGCATATGGTCAAGCTCGAAGGCGGCGGCTGGACGGCCGAGACCGTGCGCTTCATCAGCGAGCGCGGCATCCCGGTCTGCGTGCACCTCGGTTTCACGCCGCAGACGGTGAACGCCTTGGGTGGCTTCAAGGTGCAGGGCCGTGACGAGGAAAGCGCTGCCCGCATGAAGCGTGAGTCCTGGCAGGCCGTCGAAGCCGGTGCCGCCATGCTGCTCTACGAAATGGTGCCGGCCGCGCTGGCCGCCGAGATCACGGCCGAGTCGCCCGTGCCCGTCATCGGCATCGGTGCCGGTGTCGGCACCTCGGGCCAGGTGCTGGTGCTGCACGACATGCTCAACATCACGCCCGGCCGCAAGCCGCGCTTCGTCAAGGACTTCATGGCCGGCAAGGACTCGGTGCTGGCGGCGGTGAAGGGCTATGTGGACGAGGTGAAGGCCAAGACCTTCCCGGTGAACCAGACGCACGGGTTCTAAGAAATCTATGAAACACAGCCACAGAGACACAGAGGCACAGAGAGACTGCGCTTGTTCTCTGTGCCTCTGTGTCTCTGTGGCTTTGCTTGTTTTTTGATTGGATGCAGACGATGCAAGTCATCCACACCATCGCCGAGCTGCGCGACGCCCTCGCCATCCATCGCCAGCGCGGCTTCGTGCCCACCATGGGCAATCTGCACGAGGGTCACCTCGCGCTGGTGAAGCAGGCGCGTGAGCTGGTGGGACCGGCGGGTGCCGTGGTGTCGAGCATCTTCGTCAACCGCCTGCAGTTCGCGCCGCACGAGGACTTCGACACCTACCCGCGCACGCTGGAGCGCGACTGCGCGCTGCTGCAAGGCGCCGGCTGCGACATCGTCTTCGCGCCGAGCGAGAAGGAGCTCTATCCCGAGCCCCAGGGCTACAAGGTGGTGCCGCCCACCGAGCTGGCCGACATCCTCGAAGGTCATTTCCGGCCCGGCTTCTTCACGGGCGTCTGCACCGTCGTGCACAAGCTCTTCAACCTCGTGCAGCCGACGCTGGCCGTGTTCGGCAAGAAGGACTACCAGCAGCTGATGGTGCTGCGCCGCATGACGGCGCAGATGGGCCTGCCCATCGAGATCTTCGGCGGCGAGACCCGCCGCAGTGACGAAGGCCTGGCGCTGTCGTCGCGCAACGGTTATCTGAGCGAGGCCGAGAAGGTGGAAGCGCTGCGCCTGTCGCGCACGCTGAAGGCCCTGATCGCCCGCTGGCAGGCGGGTGATCGCGATCTGGCGGCGATGGAAGCGGACGCGATGCAGGCGATGCGCGATGCCGGCTGGGCGCCGGACTATCTGACGCTGCGCCGCCAACACGACCTCGGAGCCGCCGTCGAAGGCCAGCCCCTGGTCGCCCTGGGTGCCGCCAGGCTGGGCAAGACCCGCCTGATCGACAACTTCGAGGTCAGTTGATCGCGGTCAGCTCGATGTCGAAGACCAAGGCCGCATTGGCAGGCACCTTGGGAGCGTTGCCGTTCACACCATAGGCCAGGGAAGCCGGGATGGTGACAGTGCGCTTGCCGCCCACCTTCATGCCGGTGACGCCTTGGTCGAATCCGGCAATGACTTGAAGCGGGTTGGTGCCGAGCGTGAACTGGAACGTGCCAGTTTCCAGGTTGGTGCCTTTGGTGTCAGCGACGCGCACGTCGTAGAGCCACAGCGTGTAGTTCACCGTGGCCTTGCTGCCGGCCACTGCGGTGGCGCCGGTGCCGACCGTGGTGTCGGTCGTCTTCAGCGTGGTCACCGCATTCCAGCCGTTGGGGTCCTGGTTGATGGGGGTGCCGGAGCTTCCGCCACCACCGCCACAGGCGGACAGACCGAGGCTGGCGCTCATTGCGAGCAGGAGGGCGAAGCGGCGGGTGCGAAGAACGGACATGGGGTCGACGGCGAAGTGGAAGGAAAAGAAGCGCCGCTTGTGGCGGCGGCGCGGACTATAGCCAGCGCACGTAAAGGCTTGTAAGCAGAGTCAACAGGCCACGAAGGCTGACGTTAGCCGCTCTAGACCGTCGTCACCGGAGTTGTCCCATGCGCCTGCCCACCCGCTTCCTGAGCCTCGTCCTCGCCCTGGGCGCGGCCGCCGTGTTGAGCGCCTGCGGCGGCGGCGTGGAAGTCGAGATCGGTGGTGGGGGTGGCGGCGGCGGTGGCGGCGGCACGCAATACCCGCGCCCCAACCCCAATCCCAATCCCCCCACGCAGTCCTGCAGCCCGGCCGGCCTGGCCGCGTCCGCCGCCAGCAAATGGGGCACGGTCTGCATGCTGACCAGCAGCGGCGAGATCGTTGTCGAGCTCTACGACACCTACTCGCCGCAGACGGTCGCCAACTTCTACAAATACGTGTCGGCGGGCTTCTACTCCAACACGCTGATCCACCGCGTCGACCGCGACTTCGTCATCCAGGGCGGCGGCTACACCAGCGGCATGGTGACCAAGACACCGCTGTTCGCGCCCATCAAGCTGGAGAGCAACAACGGCCTGTCCAATCTGCGCGGCACCATCGCCATGGCCCGCCGCGGCGACGCCGACTCGGCCACCAGCCAGTTCTTCTTCAATGTGCAGGACAACACCAGCCTGGACTACCAGAGCGCCGCCAACCCGGGCTATGCCGTCTTCGGCCGCATCATCTCGGGCCTGAACACGCTGGACGCGATCAACGTCGTGCCGACCTACACCTACAGCTCGACCGACATCGAGCCGCGCACCGAGGTGCTCGTCTACTGGGCGCAAAGGCTGAAGTAAGCCCCTTCCACCCCGGCGCCTCGCCACTCGTCCGCCCGGCTTGCCGTTCGTCATCCGATGCCGGGCGACGCGCCGCAACGCCGGCAACATGCGTCCATCACAACCTCGATGGAGACCTGCATGTCCAAGCGTTCCTGGATCGGCCTGTTCGGTGCTGCCGTGGGCATTGCCACCGCCTTGTGGGTGAGCAACAGCCACGCCGCCACGACGGAGTTCCACGACCTGCGCGTCGACGTCGTCGGCCAGGGCAGGCCGGTGCTGATGATCCCGGGCCTGAACAGCGCCGCCAGCACTTGGGACCAGACCTGCGCCGCCCTGCAGCCCGGCGTGCAATGCCATATCGTGCAACTGCCCGGCTTCGCCGGCGCGCCCGCCGTGGCGACGGACAACTTCCTCAACGGCATGCGCGACCGCCTGCTGGCCTATGTGGACGACCGCAGGCTCGACAGGCCCGTCGTCATGGGCCACAGCCTGGGTGGCGTGCTGGCGCTGGAAATGGCGGCCGAGAAGCCGGGCCGCATCGACCGCCTCGTCATCGTCGACTCCCTGCCCTTCCTGGCCGGCATCCGCGGTGCCACGCCGGAAGCCGCCCGCGGCATGGCCGCCGGCATGCGCCAGCAGATGCTGTCGGCCACCCAGGAGCAATGGGAGGCCGGTGCCCGCCAGGGCTCCATGGGCATGAGCCGCAACCCGGCCAACAACGAACGCGTCTATGGCTGGAGCCTGGCCAGCGACCGCGCCACCTCGGCTCAGGCCATGTCCGAGCTGTGGGGCGAGGACCTGCGCCCCCTGCTGCCCAGGATCAAGACGCCCACCCTGGTGCTCGGCGCCTGGGCCGCCTTCGAACCCATGGGCTCGACGCTGGACAGCACGAAGAAGATCTTCGAGGCCCAGTACGCCGGCCTGGACGGCGCCAGGATCGCCATGAGCCAGCGCGGCTTCCACTTCCTCATGTGGGACGATGCCGACTGGCTGGTCGGCGAGGTCAAGGGTTTCCTGGCCACCGCCAAGTAAGAGCAACGACCCGGGAGGAGCATGGACATGCGCAAGCGCATCGCGGTGCAGGCGCTTCTGTGGTGCTTCTATTCGGGCCTCTCGATCGCGATGATCGCGAGCTTCGGAGCGCTGAGCGGCTCCCTGGTCTTCGTCATGGTCTTCGTCGGCGCTGGGCTGTGGGTGGCCAGCGAGGCCCTGCGTGCGCTGGCCCTGCGCCGCGCCTGGCTGGACCTGCCGCCCCGCAGCCTGCTGCTGCGCCTGCTGCTGGTGCCGCCGCTGTTCGCCTTCGTCGTGCAGCTGCTGACTTACGCCGTCAACTCGGCCGGCATCACGCTGGGACTGCTGCAGTTCCCTGCAGGCCTGCCACGTGGCTGGATGGTGCTGGCGACCTACACCTTCAACACCAGCGTGCTGCTGTGGCTGTGGATGGCGGTCTGGGTCGGCGTGCAGATGATCAACCGCTGGCGCCACGGCGAGATCGCCAAGTGGAAGGCCGAAACCGCCGCCCGCGAGCTGGAGCTGCAGGTGCTGCGTGCCCAGATCAACCCGCACTTCCTGTTCAACGCGCTGAACAATCTGCGCGCCCTCATCAACGAAGACCCGGCCCGCGCCCGCGAGATGCTGAGCCGCCTGTCCAACACCCTGCGCCACACCCTTCAGCACAGCGCCAAGGAGCGCGTGCCGCTGGCCGACGAGCTGGCCGTCGTGCGCGACTATGTGGCGCTCGAGCAGCTGCATCACGAAGAGAGGCTGCACGTGGACTGGCAGGTCGACCCCGCTACCGCCGGCGCCAGCGTGCCCCCCATGCTGCTGCAGCTGCTGGTGGAGAACGCCATCAAGCATGGCATCGCGCGCACCGCGGGCGGCGGGGTCGTCGACATCGGTCTGAAGCGCGACGGCGCGCGGCTGACGCTGGCTGTCAGCAACCCCGGCCAGTGGGCGCCAGGCTCGTCGGACGGCACCGGCCTTGGCCTGGCCCATCTGCGCGAGCGCCTGGCCCGTGCGGGTGGCGACGGCGCAGGCTGCCGCATAGCCGCAGCGGACGGCCGCGTGACCGTCACCGTGGAGCTGGCCCCGTGAGGATCTATATCGTCGAGGACTCGCGCCTGGCCCGCCAGGAGCTGCGCACCCTGCTGGCGGCCATTCCCGACGCCGACGTCGTCGGCGAGGCTGCCGAGCTCGCGCCGGCGCGCGCGGCCATCGAGGCGCTGGTTCCCGAGCTGCTGCTGCTGGACGTCGAGCTGCCCGGCGCCACCGGCTTCGACCTGCTGGACCAGCTCGAGCACCTGCCCCTGGTCATCTTCACGACGGCCTATGACCAGCATGCGCTGGCGGCCTTCGAGCGCAATGCGCTGGACTATCTGCTCAAGCCCATCGATCCCGCGCGGCTGGAGGCGGCCCTGGCCAAGGCTCGCGACAGATTGCGGCCGGCGCCGGCCGCCGGCATGGCGGCGGGCGCCTTCAAGGGGGCCGACGACATGGTCTTCCTGCGCGATGGCGAGCGCTGCTGGTTCGTGCGCCTGGGCGACATCGCCGGCTTCGAGTCCTGCGGCAACTACGCCCAGGCCTGGTTCGACGGTCAGCGCCCGCTGCTGACGCGTACGCTGACCGCGCTGGAGGAGAGGCTGGACCCCCAGCTCTTCTTCCGCGCCAGCCGCAGCCACCTGATCAATCTGCGCTGGATCCAGGACATCCAGCCCTGGAGCAACGACGGCTACCGCGTCCTGCTGCGCGACGGCCACCAGGTCGAGGTGTCGCGGCGCCAGGCCAAGTTGCTGCGCGAGAGGTTGGAGCTGTAGGAGACTGGGCGCATGTCCACGCCGAACCCCGCCATCCGCCGCATCGCCATCACGACCGGCGGCGGCGACGCCCCCGGGCTGAACGCCGTCATCCAGGCCGTCACGCGCGCCGCGTTGCAGCGCGGCTGGACCTGCGTCGGCATCCGCGACGGCTACGACGGCCTGCTGCGCCCCGAGCGCTACCGTGCCGGCGACGGCTGCCTCGCGCTCACGCGCGAGCGCGTAGAAGGCATTGCTGCGCTGGGCGGCACGCTGCTGGGCTCCACCAACAAGGGCGACCCCTTCGCCTTCCCGATGCCGCAGGCTGATGGCAGCGTCGCCCTCGTCGACCGCTCGCAGGACCTGCTCGACGCGCTGGCGCGTGAAGGCGTCGACGCGCTGGTGGCCGTCGGCGGCGACGGGTCGCTCGCCATCGCCCACCGACTGGCCCAGCGCGGGCTGCGTGTCGTGGGCGTGCCCAAGACCATCGACAACGACCTCGATGGCACCGTGATGACCTTCGGCTTCGATACCGCCGCGGCCTTCGCCAGCGAGTGCATCGACCGCCTGCACACCACGGCCGCCAGCCATCACCGTGTGATCGCCGTGGAAGTCATGGGCCGGTACGCCGGCTGGATCGCGCTGCATGCCGGCCTGGCGGGCGGCGCCCATGCCATCCTGCTGCCCGAACTGCCCTTCGACCTCGCGCCCGTGGCCGAGATGATCGCGCAGCGCGAGGCCCGCGGCCTGGCCTACTCCATCGTCGTCGTTGCCGAGGGCGCCCACCCGCGCGGCGGCGAGCGCGTGCTGTGCGGCCCCGCCGAGGCCGGCCACGCCGAGCGCCTGGGCGGCATGGGCGAGCAGGTGGCGCAGGCGCTGGCGCGGCTGACGGGCAAGGACGCGCGCTGCGTGGTGCTGGGTCATCTGCTGCGCGGCGGCAGCCCGACGGCCTTCGACCGCGTCGCGGCGTTGCGCTTCGGCGCCGCGGCGGTGCGGGCGCTCGATGCCGGTCTGGGCGACGTCATGGTGGCGCTTGACGGCCGCGACGTGCGCCCCGTGCCACTGGCCGAGGTGGCGGGCCGCATGAAGGCCGTGCCGCTGGACGGCGACACGCTGGCCACGGCGACGGACCTGGGTGTCTGCCTCGGCGTGTCGGTCGTCCCTGCAACCTGACCCGGCGGTCGTGCAGTTCGTCGCCCCGGGCGCGACGGCTGGCAGTGGGCCGCTTAGGCTGCGGCCTTCTTCATCTCCAACGACGGATACCGCATGACCCGCATCGCCGCCTTCGCCCTTGCCCTGGCCGCCTCCAGCCTCCTCAGCGCCTGCGTCTTCGCACCGCCCGCCACCGCCTTCCCGGCCGAATCAGCCGCCATTGCCAAGATGAGCGAGCAGGCCGTCGCCACCTGCGGTGCGGGCAATGTCAAGGAGGTGAATGCCAAGAGCTTCATCTGCAAGTAAGCAGATCAGCCTTGCCCTCGGTCGCGCTCAAGCCTTCAGAAACTCCGCCTTGGTCCCGAGCCAGCGCGCCACCTGACGGCGCGCGGCCTCGGGATGCTCGTCCAGCAGCCGCGGCGCCAACGCGCGTGCGGCGACGAGCAAGGGCGCGTCTTCCTGCAGGTCGGCAAAGCGCAGCAGCTCGGCGCCGCTCTGGCGCGAGCCCATGAATTCGCCGGGGCCGCGGATGTCGAGGTCGCGGCGCGCGATCTCGAAGCCGTCGGTCGTCTCGGCCATGGCCTTCAATCGCGACTTGCCGGTGTCGGACAGCGGCGGGCTGTAGATCAGCACGCAGACGCTGGCCTTGGCGCCGCGCCCGACCCGGCCGCGCAGCTGGTGCAGCTGCGCCAAGCCGAAGCGCTCGGCATGCTCGATGACCATCAGGCTGGCATTGGGCACGTCCACGCCCACCTCGATGACGGTCGTCGCCACCAGCACGCTCATCTCGCCGCTGGAGAACTGCGCCATCACGGCGGCCTTGTCGGCTGGCGACATGCGGCCATGCAGCAGGCCCACCTTGGTGCCTGCCAGCGTCGCGCTCAGCTCCTCGTGCGTCTCGGTCGCGTTGCGCAGATCCACCGCTTCCGACTCCTCCACCAGCGGGCAGACCCAGTAGACCTGGGCGCCGTCGGCCACCGCGCCGCGGATCTTGTCGACCACGTCATGGCGCTTGGACTCGGTGAAGACCTTGGTCACGATGGGGCTGCGGCCGGGCGGCAGCTCGTCGATGGTGGACACGTCCAGGTCGGCGAAGTAGGTCATCGCCAGGGTCCGCGGGATGGGCGTGGCGCTCATCATCAAGAGGTGCGGCTCCAGGTCCATCGCCTTGAGCTTGTTTCGCAACGCCAGCCGCTGCGCGACGCCGAAGCGGTGCTGCTCGTCGATGATGGCCAGGCCCAGCTTGGCGAACTTCACCTTGTCCTCGATGACGGCATGGGTGCCGACGATGAGCTGGGCCTCGCCCGAGGCGGCCGCGTCCAGCATCCTCTGCCGCGCCTTGCCCTTCACGCTGCCGGTGATCCAGGCCACCTTCAGCCCCAAAGGTTCCAGCCAGCCGATGAGCTTGCGGAAGTGCTGCTCGGCCAGGATCTCGGTGGGCGCCATCAGCGCGCACTGCCAGCCGGCGT